>NC_015144.1:977500-1345000 GCF_000189415.1 Weeksella virosa DSM 16922 | reverse complement strand
GGCCTTCTATAAAATTTTAAATATTAATGAATAATTCATAATAAATTGATTATAAAAAACCTTGTAGTACACAACTAATTGTCGTGCTTGTTAATCTTACTCGTTAATTATTTTTTCGATTTATCGTTTTATCGTCTTCTATATGCTTACTATATTTAAATCAATTAAATAATAATTAATTATAGTAATTATTCCAGTATGTCAATGAACTTCTTCTATATCTTGATAGTAAATAACAAGATCTATAGTGGAGAATATCGGAGTCGAACCGATGACCTCCTGCGTGCAAGGCAGGCGCTCTAGCCAGCTGAGCTAATTCCCCTCTTTTTAAGTGTTAACCTCGTAGTCTCAGGCAGACTCGAACTGCCGACCTCTACATTATCAGTGTAGCGCTCTAACCAGCTGAGCTATGAGACTCTTTCTAAACTCTAAAAAGAGCGGTCTTGTTTTATATATACATCCAACATAAATATAAAATATACAAATAAAGAAAAAAACCAAGCAACAAATAGGTTGTTACGTAACTAACACATCGTATATACTCTAAATATGAGATGTTCCAGCCGCACCTTCCGGTACGGCTACCTTGTTACGACTTAGCCCTAGTTACCAGTTTTACCCTAGGTAGCTCCTGTTACGGTCACCAACTTCAGGTACCCCCAGCTTCCATGGCTTGACGGGCGGTGTGTACAAGGCCCGGGAACGTATTCACCGCATCATGGCTGATATGCGATTACTAGCGATTCCAGCTTCATAGAGTCGAGTTGCAGACTCCAATCCGAACTGAGACCGGCTTTAGAGATTCGCATCCAGTCACCTGGTAGCTGCCCTCTGTACCGGCCATTGTAGCACGTGTGTAGCCCAAGACGTAAGGGCCGTGATGACTTGACGTCGTCCCCACCTTCCTCGCGGCTTACGCCGGCAGTCTCATTAGAGTCCCCGTCTTTAAACGCTGGCAACTAATGATAAGGGTTGCGCTCGTTGCAGGACTTAACCTAACACCTCACGGCACGAGCTGACGACAGCCATGCAGCACCTTGCATTCTGTCCGAAGAAAAATCTATTTCTAAATCTGTCATTATGCATTTAAGCCTTGGTAAGGTTCCTCGCGTATCATCGAATTAAACCACATGCTCCACCGCTTGTGCGGGCCCCCGTCAATTCCTTTGAGTTTCAATCTTGCGATCGTACTCCCCAGGTGGGATACTTATTACTTTCGCTTAACCACTGAGCCCGAAAACCCAACAGCAAGTATCCATCGTTTACGGCGTGGACTACCAGGGTATCTAATCCTGTTCGCTCCCCACGCTTTCGTCCATCAGCGTCAATATAGACTTAGTAACCTGCCTTCGCAATTGGTATTCTGCGTAATATCTATGCATTTCACCGCTACACTACACATTCTAGCTACTTCAAACTAATTCTAGACCAACAGTATCAATGGCAGTTCTATCGTTAAGCGATAGGATTTCACCACTGACTTATTGATCCGCCTACGGACCCTTTAAACCCAATAAATCCGGATAACGCTCGCACCCTCCGTATTACCGCGGCTGCTGGCACGGAGTTAGCCGGTGCTTATTCATATGCTACCTTCAACTATCCAGCTCGTGAATAGGTTTATTCACATATAAAAGCAGTTTACAACCCATAAGGCCGTCATCCTGCACGCGGGATGGCTGGATCAGGCGCTAACCCATTGTCCAATATTCCTCACTGCTGCCTCCCGTAGGAGTCTGGGCCGTGTCTCAGTCCCAGTGTGGGGGATCTCCCTCTCAGGACCCCTAAAGATCATCGACTTGGTGAGCCGTTACCTCACCAACTATCTAATCTTACGCATGTCTATCTTATAGCGATAAATCTTTCAAAACTAAATGATGCCACCTAGCTTTATATACGGTATTAATCCGAATTTCTCCGGGCTATCCCATTCTATAAGGCAAGTTACATACGCGATACTCACCCGTACGCCGCTCTCAATTATCCGAAGATAATCTACCGCTCGGCTTGCATGTGTTAGGCCTCCCGCTAGCGTTCATCCTGAGCCAGGATCAAACTCTCCATTGTAATATAAATTTCTTTATACGATACTGAAAAGCTACTCCAACTCTAATTGACGTTTGCTTGGCTTTATTTTTTCTTCTTGTTATATTGTGTCAAATGAACTCCTCAGTTGTTACGCATCACAAAAAAATACCTTATTTTTCGTAAGCGAGTGCGAAGATAAGAATTAAATTTAATCCAACAAAAGTTTTTGAAACTTTTTTTTTGATTTTTTCAGAAGCCTTAACTCCTTCGACTTAATCCCTATATCCGCAATTTCAAAAAACCCTTACACAACTACTCTTCTCGTGTATTGGGAGTGCAAATATATGAACTCTAAAATGAATTAAACAAATAAAAAATAACCTTTTTTTAAAGTTTTATTCATATTACCTAAATATCAAAGACTTAAATAATGTTTTATAAACTAACAGTACTATATGCTGAATGAAGTGGGTTTTTAATATAAAAAAAACCCACCTTTACTAGAGGTGGGTGATAGAACGTTTTAATTGTCAATGTTTATTTTACTTTTTCTACGATGGCTTTGAAAGCTTCTGGGTTATTCATCGCTAAGTCAGCTAACACTTTACGATTTAACTCAATTCCTGCTTTTTTCGTTGCCCCCATGAATTGCGAGTAAGACATTCCATGTAATCGTGCACCGGCATTGATACGTTGTATCCATAATGCTCGGAAGTTTCTTTTTTTCTGACGTCTATCACGGTATGCATATTGTAAACCTTTCTCTACTGCATTTTTAGCAACAGTCCATACGTTTTTTCTTCTTCCGTAATATCCTTTAGCTAATTTTAAAACTTTTTTTCTTCGTGCTCTTGAAGCAACAGAATTTACTGATCTTGGCATAATTTTTAATTTTTTTGTAGGAGGCGAATCTATTTTAGATTACTTATATTGCCTACTACAGGGTTAATATTTAATTAAGAAACCAATTTAGATAATCTGTTAGATTAATCTTAATTGTCTTTTAACGCTTTTTTCGTCTGCTTTGTCAACAAGACCTGTTTTCGTTAAATTACGTTTTTGCTTTGTTTCCTTTTTAGTAAGGATATGACTTTTAAAAGCGTGTTTTCTTTTAATTTTACCTGTACCGGTTAATTTAAAACGCTTTTTAGCTCCTGATTTTGTTTTTAATTTTGGCATGATTACTTTTTTATTATAATTAAAACGTTTCTTTTATGGTGTATGAAGATACTTGCCTTTATTTCTTAGGCGCCATCATCATGATCATTCTTTTACCTTCTAATTTTGGCAACTGCTCAACTTTCCCAACATCTTCTAATTCTTGAGCCAATCTCAGCAACAAGATTTCTCCTTGATCTTTAAAAATAATTGAACGTCCTTTGAAAAACACATAGGCTTTCAACTTCGATCCTTCTTCTAAGAAAGAACGAGCATGTTTCTTTTTAAAATCAAAATCGTGATCGTCTGTTTGCGGTCCAAATCTTATCTCTTTTACGACTACCTTTTGCTGTTTTGCTTTTAATTCTTTTTCTCTCTTTTTCTGTTCGTAAAGAAATTTTTTGTACTCAACGACACGGCATACAGGCGGAACTGCTTTTTCACTAATCATCACCAAGTCCAAGCCTTGTTCTTCTGCTAGCTCCAAAGCTTCTGCGATAGGATAAATTTTAGATTCTATGCCGTCGCCCACAACGCGAACTTCTGGCACGTCTATCTTGTTGTTGATCTTGTGTTGATCCTCTTTAATAATGCGAGCAGGCCCTCTGCCCCCTTTTCTTCTGATTGCGATAATATTCTAATTTTAAATTAATTTCATTTCCTTTTTTACGAATTGGATAAATTCTTCTATTTTCATCTCACCCAAATCGCCTTCTCCGTGCTTACGTACAGAAACCGTACCATTTTCCTCTTCTTTTTCCCCTACAATTAGCATATACGGAATTTTCTTAACTTCAGCATCACGGATTTTCTTTCCAGTTTTTTCATTTCTATTGTCTATCAATCCGTTAATTTCTTGTTCGGCCAGCAAATTTAATACTTTTTCTCCAAATTCTACATATTTTTCACTAATTGGTAAAATTGTAAAAACATCTGGAGTTAGCCATAATGGTAAATTCCCTGCAGTATTTTCGAGTAATATAGCGATGAAACGCTCCATAGAGCCAAATGGCGCTCGGTGAATCATCACCGGACGATGTGCTTGATTATCTGGACCTATATATGAAAGCTCGAATCTTTCTGGTAAATTATAATCGACCTGAATTGTCCCCAATTGCCACTGACGTCCCAAGGCATCTTTGACCATGAAATCTAGTTTAGGCCCATAGAAGGCTGCTTCTCCGTGTTCTACTACTGTTGGCAGATTTTTTTCTTTGGCTGCTGTAATTATTGCATTTTCTGCCTTCTCCCAATTTTCGTCTGTACCTATATATTTTTCTTTATTGTTAGGGTCACGTAACGAAATTTGAGCCGAATAATTATCAAAACCTAAACTTTCAAATACAAATAGTACAAGATCTATTACTTTTTTAAATTCTTCTAATAATTGGTCTGACGTACAGAAAATATGTGCATCATCTTGGGTAAATCCTCTTACTCGTGTGAGACCGTGCAATTCTCCAGATTGCTCGTAGCGATAAACAGTACCAAATTCGGCATAACGTTTTGGTAAGTCTCGATACGACCATTGTGAAGTTTTATAAATCTCACAATGGTGAGGACAATTCATCGGTTTTAACAAGAACTCTTCACCCTCATTTGGCGTCTGAATTGGCTGAAAACTATCCGCACCATATTTTGCATAGTGCCCAGAAGTTACGTATAATTCTTTTTGCCCGATATGTGGTGTGATTACCATTTCGTACCCTAACTTCTGTTGTTGTTTTAACAAGAAGTTTTCTAGCTTTCTACGCAAAGCTGCTCCTTTTGGCAACCATAACGGCAAGCCTTGCCCTACTTTCTCTGAAAAAGCAAACAACCCAAGTTCTTTACCCAATTTTCTGTGATCTCTCTTCTTTGCCTCTTCTAAGAGCTCTAGGTATTCTGTAAGATCTTTTTGTTTAGGGAAGGTAATCCCATAAACACGGGTTAGCATTTTATTTTTTTCGTCACCACGCCAATAAGCGCCGGCAACGTTAAGAATTTTAGCTGCTTTCACAAATCCGGTGTTTGGCAAATGTCCCCCACGACACAAGTCTGTAAAATTATCATGAACACAAAACGTTATATCGCCATCTTCTAGATTACTAATAAGCTCTGTTTTATATTCATTGTTTTTATATTCTTCTAAGGCTTCTGCTTTAGAAACAGAATACAGTTTAAACTCTGCTTTTTTCTTAGCATTTTCGAGCATAGCTTTCTCTATTTTCTCGAAATCTTTTTCACCAAAACTATCTTCACCAAAATCTACATCATAGTAAAATCCTTTTTCGATAGCAGGTCCTATTGTTAATTTTGCGTTTGGATAGAATTGTAAAATGGCCTGAGCAAGTAAGTGTGCTGATGAATGCCAAAAAGCTTTTTTCCCTAAATCATCGTTCCAAGTTAACAGCTGTAGTGTAGCATTTTCGGTTATCGGGGTGGTGATTTCTGTCTGTTTATCATTCACCAAAGCCGAGAGAACATTACGCGCTAAACCTTCGCTAATGCTTTTTGCTACTTCTAATGGAGTAACTTTTTGTGGATACTGCTTGACGCTTCCATCTGGAAGAGTAATATTGATCATTTTTAAAGGGTATTTAAAGTGCAAAATTACGATATATTTTTTTTATATAAAAGCCTAAGATTGTGCTCTTCTGAAATATAAAAATGTTGTCAGTAATCCGAACACGACATTCGGAATCCATGCGGCTACAAATGGCGTTACATATCCTTGTTCTGAAAATGTTGTTGCAATTTGACTGAAAAAGATGTAAACAAAAGCGAGTGTAATTCCCACCGCAAGATTCACTCCGATTCCTCCTCTTCTTTTTTTAGAAGATAAACTTAGCGCCAGAATTGTTAGAATAAAAGTAGAAAAAGGCGAACTTACACGCTGCTGCAGCTCATTCTCGTAAACGACAACATTGGCAGATCCTTTGTTTTTTTGAGACTCTATGAATTTCATCAGCTCGAAAGAATTCATGGTTTCGGCCACATAGCCCTCTGGTAGAATTTCATCGGGTGTAGCTTTGAGTTTTATTTTTTTGGATGATAAATATGCAATGGAATCTTTTTTCGGACTTAGAACTTTTCTCTCGAAAACATTTTGTAGGATATAGCTAGAGTCTTTGTCATCCCAGGTAAAAGATGAGGCCATTATCTGTTCTTTTAATTGTACCGAATCGAATTTTTGGTACAAGAAGTAGGAATCGCTTCGCTTTTCTATCCGATCATAACTTTCTACAAAAACATATTCATTAGATGAGATTTGTGCAGAAATTACCTGTTGTTTATAGTATTCTTTTCGAGCACGCATACTCAATAAATGCTCGTATTGGTATTTGTTTTTTTTGATATTCGCCCAAGGCAAAACTACATTGTTCACCATCATAGCCGTAAAAGCCAACCCTGCCGCTACAATAACGTAAGGTCGCGTTAATCGATAGAAGCTTATCCCGCCCGAGAGCATCCCAACGATTTCTGTTTGTGCTGTTAGCCTCGAAGTGAAATAGATTACCGATATAAAAACCGCGACGGGCAAAAACGTATTCACAATCCATACTCCCCAATATGGGTAAAAGTGTATAAGAGCTTCTGTTACCGTAGATCCTGTACTATCTATACGATCTAACTTTTGGGTGAAATCGATAATTATTGCAATTGAAGTAAGGATGAGCACCATGAAAAAGAAAGTGCCCAAAAAATTCTTTACAATATACTTATCTAATATTTTCAATTTACAGACGTGTTTTTAGTTGCGGTATGATTTGATTTTTCCATTGAGTAAAATCTCCTGCTAAGAGATGTTCTCTAGCTACACGCACCAAATCTAGATAAAAAGCCAAGTTATGTAATGATGCAATTTGTTTACCCAGAAATTCTTGCGCATTGAATAGATGTCGCACATAAGCTTTTGAATAATAATGATCGACGAAACTAGTTCCGTTTTCATCCAGTGCATCGAAATTATCTTTCCATTTAGCATTTTTCATATTCATCACACCGTTCCATGTAAAGAGCATTCCATTGCGTGCATTTCTGGTTGGCATCACACAATCGAACATATCAACCCCCAATGCGATTCCTTCTAGAATATTCCATGGGGTCCCGACACCCATCAAATAACGTGGTTTTTCTTTTGGTAGGATATCCGTTACAAGATCTGTCATTTCGTACATTACTTCTTCTGGCTCACCAACCGATAAGCCTCCGATGGCATTTCCTTCTGCATTGAAATCTGAAATATACTTTGCTGATTCTTGGCGCAAATCTTTGAAATCATTACCTTGGACAATCGGAAACAAAGTTTGTTTGTGTTTATAAAATTCTGGATTATTATCCAACCAGACTCTACAGCGCTCTAACCATCGATGAGTAACATTCATGGCACGCTTTGCATCGTGATATTCTGCAGGTATACCTGTCAACTCGTCGAAAGCCATTATAATATCGCCACCGATATATCGTTGAATTTCCATTGATTTTTCTGGCGTAAATAAGTGATAGGATCCATCGATATGAGACTTGAAACGGACTCCATTTTCTGATTTTTTCCTACTCGATGCTAAAGAAAAAACCTGAAATCCTCCACTATCGGTGAGTATCGGTTTCTCCCAATTCATGAATTGATGCAAGCCCCCTGCTTTATGAAGAATTTCTGTTCCTGGTCTCAGATACAGATGATAGGTATTTCCTAGTATTATTTGTGCATTGATGTCGCTAACCAACTCTTTTTGTTGCACGGCTTTAACCGTACCTACAGTGCCTACTGGCATAAAAATAGGCGTTTCAATCTCTCCATGATCTGTAGTAACCACTGCAGCGCGTGCTTTAGACAATGGATCTCTTTGTTCAATCGAAAATTTCATAGAGTACAAAGATAATTGAAGTTTCTGTTTTATGTACAAAAAAAGACAGCCTAAAAAAAGCTGTCTTTTGAATCTTATTATTTAAAGGATTATTATTTCGTAAAACGTAGAGCCATTTTTCTATCGACAGCTCTTTCTTCGTCTGATGCAGTTTCCGGTACAGTTGCAAATTCTTCGCCATATCCTTCTGCTGAAACTACTTGCTCACCAACGCCTAGTTTGCCCAATTCGGTTTTCAAGAAATCTGCACGTTTTTGCGAAACTTCTTTATTGATATTATCGTCTCCCTTTTTATCTGAATATGCACCGATTTTTATTTTCGATTCTGGAAACTTTTTCAGGATTGCAGCCAAGTTTTCTAATTGCTCATGAGAGCCAGCCTCTAGTTGGTCGGTCGAATTAAACTCGAAGTTTACATTATCAAAATTGAACCATTTATCTTTTAGTGATTCTTCTGTAGCGTTTTTGTAGTCATCCGATTTTATAAATCTTATCAGTTGATCTTCTAAGCCATCTTTGTATCCTTTGATTGTTAATCCATCCAAATCAAATGTTGCTTCTTCTCTTGCTGTTGGTGTAGTTACTACTCCGGTATTTTCTACATGTGCCGGATCTTCTACTAACGTTTTATCTTCTTTTTTCCCAAGCCAATTATAGAGTAAATAGCCAATCAATAATAAAATAACGAGCGGAATAAACCACTTAAGGAAACCTCCCCCACCTTTCTCGTTTGTAGTTTCTCTACCCTGATAAGGCGCTTCTTCTCTTACTTGATCACGTACTTGATTGTATTTCTCTTTTACATCTTCTGAGGTTTTGTGCACTTGTTTCGTTACGCTTTCTTGCACATTATGTGCTTTTTCAGAAATAGTTTCTGTTGCATTATCGAAAAGATTTCCTAAGCCTCCTAAGCCCAATGCTCCTAAACTTAAACCTGTTGGTAATAAAGCTGCCAATTTTGTACTTGATGATCCAAGCAAATCAGAAAACTGATTAGTATTTAGATTTTGATCGTTGGCATATTTACCGAGCCCACCAAATCCTAATGCTGCTGCTAAGTTGAGTAATTGATTGGATGATGTATCAGATATTCCTGCAAATTCTGCAATCTTTGAAACTATTCCGTTTTGTTTCTCTCCGAAAATACTCGCCAAAAGCGATTGTACAAGTGGTTGGCTTGTCAATTGATGAACATCATTCGACGCAGAAAACTGGCTACCCAGTTGTTTTACTTGATCTAATATATTTGGTGAATCGTGGTGTTTATTTATCAATCCACCCAAAACCAATGGTATAAAAGCAGAGAGTGCTTTAGAAATTCCTGACTCGCTTTCTCCAAAGGTAGTAGCGGCATTGTTTACCAGCTCTGGAGTTATGTATCCTTTTACAAGGTCGAAAATATTTACTGACATAATTTTTTACAGTTTTATAGGTTAATATATATTACTTTCAAATAAAGATAGGTTTTATTTTTGATAAGACCATGAAAATGAATAACTTTTTTGAGAAATGCTTTGTATAAAAAAATGTTAAAGTATGTATAATCTACTCAAAATCTAAGGAAATACAAGGTATAGATTATATTTTTGACAAAAATTATTCAATCAAAAAATATGATTCCTTTTCTTACACAAACACCACAACTACAAGATCCTCCTCATAGTATCGAAGAGGCCATTACACGCCCCATAAAAACAATGGAAAGAATTACCGAATTCTTGATCGAAAAAGGCGGACAAATTAGCTGGGCTTTACTTACGGCTATATTTATTTTGGTTGTTGGATTCTGGTTATCGAAGAAAATAAAAAACCTCATCGATAGACGAATGATTGCATTGAACATTGATGTTTCTATACGTCTTTTTGCGATTCCGATTATCAATATTCTCTTAAAAACCATCGTAATTATTTTTGTCATCAACCGATTAGGTCTCAATGTTTCGGCTTTTATCGCAGCTTTAGGTGGAGTCGGCCTGGCAATTGGTTTGGCTTTACAGGGTTCTTTGGCAAATTTTGCTGGCGGAATATTAATCATTCTCTTCAAACCTTTTAAGGTTGGTGACTATATTGTTTCGCAAAATAATGAAGGAACTGTCGACTCTATTAGTATTCTCTACACCATCCTACACACCGTAAAAGGACAAGTTATTACCTTGCCCAATGCCAGTGTTTTCAATAATCCGATTATCAACTACTCTATAAGAGAGTTTAGACGCCTCGACATAGAAGTTGGTATTTCGTATGATGATGATTTCGATCTAGCTAAAAAAGTGTTAATCAATGTTCTAGACTCACATCCTCTTGTAGATCAAAATCAAGCCAAAACGGTAGAAATCCTGAAATTTAGCGACAGCAGTGTCGATCTAGCTGTACGTTGTTATGTAAAGAACTCTGACTATTGGACAGCTTATTGGGAGATACATCGCAATGTGAAATATGCATTAGACCAAAATAACATTTCTATTCCATATCCACATACCCAAATGATTCTGCCCAATACAAGCCCCAACCCAATAAACCCAAAAGATTAAAGTGAAAAACACCTATTGTTTGCTTCTTTTTTTGGGATGTTATTTTTCGTTTGCCCAAAATGAACTAATCGAGCGGAGTTTGCAATCTTCTTTTTATGATGATCAGCAAGTTGGTTTCTATTTATATGATATCGACACCCAAAAAGAAGTTTTTTCTTACAACGGAATTTCTTATTTTTTACCTGCATCCAACACAAAAATTGCAACTTTATATGCAGTTGCGACAGTGATGAAAGATTCTATTCCGGGCATTTTTTATTACGAAACCGATAGCGAGCTACATTTTCAGGGTACTGGAGACCCTACTTTTTTGCATCCAAAATTCGACAATCAGCGGGTATTAAACTTTCTAAAGAATTCTACTAAAAACCTCATATACCACGCTCCTGCTTTCGATGATTCTCCTTTCGGCAATGGTTGGTCGTGGGATGATTATGCTAGCGATTATGCGCCCGAACGTTCTCCTTTCCCGATCCAAGAAAACTTGGTTTACTTTGGCAGGACAGGAAAATCGATCTCGGCATCACCAAGATATTTCGAAGACAAGGTTACTTCTGAAAAGAGAAGTTTTGCGCGTGAATTTCATCGAAACACATTTTATTTCGCTCCACATAAATCTAATATAAAAATACCGTATATCACTTCGCCCGAACTTACAAGAGAGATTTTATCTTCGGTCTTAGATAAAGAAATTTCGTTAACATTTACAGAAATACCCAAAAAGGCTAAAATTCTCTACAGTCGACCGTGGCATTCGGTCGCAAAATATATGATGGAAGAAAGTGATAATTTTTTGGCCGAACAATTATTGATTGCTGCTTCTGCCGAGCGTTCTATGGAAATTGGAAGTGAGAAATTAATTGCTAATCTCCTAAAGAATGAATTGCAAAATTTAAGTCAAGCTCCTCGATGGATTGATGGTTCGGGTCTTTCTAGGTATAATTTATTCAGCCCGAAATCGATTGTTCAAATTCTAGACAAATTATACAAAAAACTACCCGAAGAAGAGATTCTAGATTTGATGGCTGTTGGTGGCAAATCGGGGACTCTGAAATCTCGTTACCGTAGCAAAAATGCTTATATGTTTGGTAAAACAGGTACGCTTTCGAATACGGTTACCTTGAGTGGTTATCTGAAAACCAACTCTGGCAAAACCTATATTTTTAGTTTAATGAGTAATAATAGTACTCGACCTTTGTCACAAGTCCGTAACGAGCACGAGAAATTACTCAATCTTATACGAACAAATTATTGACACTCTAAAAAATATAAAAAAGCCCTTCAGAAATCTGAAGGGCTTTGCTATTCTAGGGTTTACATTTCTATAGTTTCAAGCTTGCAGTTTCGTTTCCACGACTTGTTGTAAAGCTTTTCCTTACGCCACTGATATCAAAAGAAATCATGTTCTGTTGATCAGCAAAAACGTCTGTTAGCATCGTCATTTTTAATGAAATACTTGTTGGTTTGGAAACGTTTTCGGCTTTTAGATAAACGCGTGTCATCTTATCATTGGTCTGGAAACCTATATAAGAAACCCCCAGCGTTACTCCATTAACAGATAAAACCATTCTGTTCCCAATATAGCTTTTCAATTTAGACTCGAAATTAGCTTTATTACTTATTTTCTCACCTACTACTTGCTCTAAATCATTTGTCAGAAATCGTGAAGTTACATTGAGTACACTCGATTGATGATCGTACTCTACTTTGGTTGTTGACGAATGGAAATTTTGTGCTTGTACAGTCTTATAGAAACCAAATAAGCTAAAGAAAATAAATATTTTGTATAATGCTTTCATCTTTAATTATTGTATTGGTTCGGTACAGATATTCACAAATCCGATGCCAAACAATTAACTTATCTTGCATTTAACAGTTTGAATTTTATCCATGCCACAGTTGCCAAGGAATTCTCGATACGATAACTACCAAGGCTATCAACGCCAATAAAACCACATTAAACCCTACGGTTGACGAACGTTTTAATTTTGCATTAGCGATTGTCATAAAAATAATTCCTGCTATCATCATCATCGGATGTTCTACCGTCAGAAGTCTGGTAACTTCATCTTTCATTACACTCCCCATATCTGCAAATAGTTTGTATCTTCCTGTAATAAAGAAAGTAACAAATCCTACTAATAGTTGAACATGGAAGACGATTGTAGTAATTAGGCTAATTTTTCGAATAGCATTGTCGGTTGGTTTTTTCGAGATTGCGTACACCAATGTACTTACCAAAAATACGACCCCCATAAGCAATACAAGATATGCCCATCCACTGTGTAATTGTTTTATAAAATCCATAATAACGATTGTTTTTAATGTTACAAAAATAGAAAACCTTTTCTTATTTCAAAGGAGAAGGATTATTATTTGTTAGTTTTATAGTTGATAAAAAAGCTCTAATTTCGCAAAAATTTTATTCGATGGGGAAAGATAAAATCAGAAGGTTCGAGGAAAACAAGACTTTTAAACATGTTGTGCAACCAACTCGTGATGAGGTAATTAATGATTTTTCATTGAAAGGAAAATG
The DNA here is from genome assembly GCF_000189415.1 of Weeksella virosa DSM 16922. Classification (GTDB taxonomy): domain Bacteria; phylum Bacteroidota; class Bacteroidia; order Flavobacteriales; family Weeksellaceae; genus Weeksella; species Weeksella virosa. Next base: position 1,331,897 of record NC_015144.1, on the reverse strand, counting down.
GCGACAAGAATTTTTCAAAAACGATCATCCTATCGTTTTAGAATTAGGCTGTGGTAAAGGAGAATACACAATAGCGATGTCAAGGCGAGAACCAAATAAAAATTTTATTGGTATTGATATTAAAGGGGCGCGTTTTTGGCGTGGAGCAAAAACTGCTAAAGATGAAAACTTACAAAATGTTGGTTTTGTTCGTACCCAAATAGAGCTGATTGATTATTTATTTGATAAAGGAGAGGTTAATGAAATATGGATAACTTTTCCAGACCCTCAAATCAAATTCAGACGAACCAAGCATCGACTTACTCACCCATCTTTTTTAGCGAAATACGCATCGATTCTAACCAAAGATGGTACAGTCAATCTAAAAACGGATTCAGAATTTTTACACGGTTACACACATGGGATTTTACAGGCCGAAGGACACAGAGTTTTACAGTCTTCACATGATGTGTATCACCCTGATCATGCGGATATTCCGCCTATTGTTACCGAAGTACAAACTTTTTACGAATCTAAATTTCTCGAAGAAAACAAAAAAATCACCTATATTCGTTTTCAACTAACACACTGAAAGTAAACATCATATGAAATTAAGAAACAGTTTACTCGCTTCATTTATAGCTATCGCCTCTATCGTAAATGCTCAAGAATCTACGGGTTTTCAGTCCACCTCAAGTGACTATCTTTACGCAACGATGGATGCCTCGCAGGCCGAGAATTTGCAATTAATGTATCCTAATCAGGTAAAAATTCTACAAACTCACCAGAATGTTGCGGCAGTTTACCTTCCAGAATCGTTGACTGTTGCTTTCGAAAACGAATTACACTTACACGGACCTGCTTATGTTCGTCATTTTTCTGCCTTAGAATCACAAGATTATTTGTATAAAAATACAGAAACTCGTGAGCAAGTTGCTTTGTTCACAATTACCGAGCAGGCCATTATTAATCAACTTTTATCGAAAACTAATCCTACAAAAATAGAAGAAACTATCATAGAATTAGAAAATTTCGGCACTCGGTTTCATACCTCTAGTCAGGCAATTCCTGCAATGGAGTTTATTCTGAACAAGTGGCAATCAATCGTTGACAAAAGTGGGAGAACTGACATTCATTTGTCTTTATATCAACACACCAACACACCTATGCCTTCGGTTATTTTGACGATTGACGGGAGTGAAAATAGTAATGAATTGGTAATTATTGGTGGACATGCAGACAGTATCACGTCTAATAGTTACATCAATCCAAATTCTCCGGCTCCTGGTGCTGATGATAATGCGAGCGGGATTGCAACAATTACCGAAGTTCTAAGGGTGTTGATAGAAAACAACTTTAAACCTCAAAAAACCATTCAGATCATGGCATATAGCGCAGAAGAAGTTGGTTTAGTCGGGTCGAAAGAAATTGCTGCTCACTACAAAAATCTGGGTAAAAAAGTTTTGGGCTATGTACAGTTTGATATGACCAATTATCAAGGTTCTGAAAATGATTTATACCTCACAACCGATTCTTATATCGACAATAATCTTAATCTTTTTTTGATAGAATTGCTAGAACACTACAATTCATCCAACTCTCCGCATCCGATAAGTTTCGGATTCACCAAGTGTAATTATGCTTGCTCTGACCATGAAAGTTGGGCGCGTAACGGCTATGCAGCAGCTTTCCCATTCGAATCGAAGTTTGAGGATTACAACAGAAATATTCATTCTGTAAATGACCGATATAGTGTGACTGGAAATAGTTTTCAGGCAGAAAAATTTGCAAAATTAGGTTTACAATTTTTGGTAGAAGTTGCCAAAAGCGCCCAAGACATGAGCACAACAAGCTCTAGTACAAAAAAATTTGTAACGGTCGTCAACAACAAAAATTTACTCTATCGTTTACCTCATAATACTTCTGCTGGTGAAGTACAGATAATTGACCTTTATGGACGAGTAGTTATAGAAAGCCCAATAAAAAATTCTGGTAAATTATCTATTGCTTCATTAGACTCAGGTCTATATTTAGGAGTTTTCAGGCTTGGAACAGGTGAAGTTTATACATCTAAATTTATTGTACAATAGGTTTTACTTGCATAGAAAACCTAAAAAATATAACTAGAATACACGTTTTCAAATAAAAAATGTAATTTTACAAGTGAGCTTTTTACAATATTTTAAGTATTTGAATCTCAAAGAAGTCTTTACCAGTTAGTTTACAAAATATAATAGCATATTAAATTTTCAAAGAGTTGCATTTTATGCAAGAAATAAAAAGCCTCATCAATTGATGAGGCTTTATTATTGATCAGATGACCCAATTAGTTTTGTTGTTGCTTAATCAAGTTTAAAGCAGATCCAGCTTTGAACCATTCGATTTGTGCATCATTATAGGTATGGTTTGCTAGAATTGTATCTATAGAACCGTCTTTATGTACCAACTCTATTGTAAGAGGTTTGTTTGGTGCAAAATCTTTTAAATCTACAAAGTTGAATGTGTCGTCTTCTTGGATTTTATCGTAATCTTCTTTATTGGCAAAAGTCAATGCTAACATTCCTTGCTTTTTCAAGTTTGTTTCGTGGATACGAGCAAAAGAGCGTACCAATACGGCTACAGCCCCCAAGTGTCGTGGTTGCATAGCTGCATGCTCACGAGAAGAACCTTCTCCATAATTTTCATCTCCAACAATCACAAAAGGAATTCCTGCTGCTTTATAGGCACGTGCAGTGTCTGGAACTGGCGCATACTCCCCTGTCAATTGATTTTTTACAGAATTTGTTTCTTGAGTAAATGCATTTACTGCTCCAATCAACGTATTGTTTGAGATATTATCCAGGTGACCACGGAAACGTAACCAAGGTCCAGCCATAGAGATATGGTCGGTAGTACATTTACCGTATGCTTTGATCAATAATTTGGCTCCTGTGATGTTTTCCCCATCCCATGGTTTGAAGCTTTCTAGCAACTGTAAACGTTCTGAGTCTGGATTTACTTCCACTTGTACCGAAGAACCATCTTCTACAGGCGCTTGATATCCATTATCCTCATAAGAAAAGCCTTTTTCTGGCAATTCTTCTCCTACTGGTGGGTCTAATTTTACTTCTTCACCATTTTTATTGATCAATGTATCGGTTATTGGGTTGAAGTCTAAACGACCTGAAATTGCTATAGCAGCAACCATCTCTGGCGAAGTCACAAATGCATAAGTATTTGGATTGCCATCTGCACGTTTCTTGAAGTTACGGTTGAACGAATGAACGATCGTATTTTTCTCTTCTTTATCTGCACCTTCACGATCCCATTGCCCAATACATGGTCCGCAAGCGTTGGTGAATATCACTGCATCTAAATCATTGAAAGGTTTTAGAATTCCGTCGCGTTCTGCTGTATAACGAACTTGCTCAGAACCAGGATTAATTCCGAAAGAAGCTTTTGTTTCTAACCCTTTTTCCACTGCTTGTTTAGCAATTGAAGCAGCACGAGACAAATCTTCATACGATGAGTTTGTACAAGAACCGATAAGCCCCCATTCTACAGTTAATGGCCAGTCATTTGCTGCTGCGGTTTCTTTCATTTTAGAGATTGGCGTCATTAAATCTGGCGTGAAAGGTCCGTTTAATCTTGGTTCTAATTCAGACAAATTAATTTCAATTAATTCATCATAAAATTTTTCTGGATTTGCATATACTTCATCATCAGATCGCAAGTAAGCTCTATTGGCATTTGCCAAATCAGCAACGTCATTACGATCCGTTGCACGTAAATAACGCTCAGAAGAATCATCATATGCAAAAATAGAAGTTGTTGCACCAATTTCTGCTCCCATGTTACAAATGGTTCCCTTACCTGTAGCTGATAAAGACTCTGCTCCTTCACCGAAATATTCTACAATAGAACCTGTACCACCTTTTACTGTTAAGCGACCAGCAACTTCTAGAATAACATCTTTAGGAGATGCCCATCCACTTAATTTACCGGTTAATTTGATTCCGATTAATTTTGGCATTTTCAATTCCCAAGCCATTCCAGCCATTACATCTACAGCATCTGCTCCACCAACACCAATAGCTACCATCCCTAGACCTCCTGCGTTTGGCGTGTGAGAGTCGGTACCAATCATCATCCCACCTGGGAAAGCATAGTTTTCTAAGACAACTTGATGAATAATCCCTGCACCAGGTTTCCAGAAACCAATTCCATATTTATTAGAAACAGACTCTAAGAAGTTGAACACTTCCGATGATTTATTGATTGCGTCTTGCAAATCTGCTTTGGCACCAACTTTTGCCTGAATCAGGTGATCACAATGTACGGTAGAAGGGACAGCTGTTTTCTCTTTTCCCGCTTGCATAAACTGCAACAAAGCCATCTGTGCAGTTGCGTCTTGCATAGCTACACGATCTGGCGCAAAATCTACATACGATTCTCCACGTGTATATGCTTTCGTAGGCTCACCATCATAAAGATGAGCGTATAAAATTTTCTCAGAATAGGTTAATGGTCTTCCTACAATTTTTCTTGCCTGATCAACGCGTTCTTGCATTCTCGCATAAACTCTTTTGATCATTTCTATATCAAATGCCATAAACAAAAAATTAGTTTTTACTTATTTAAAAATAAATTTAAATTACAAAAATAGGCCTTAGTTACGTATTATTCAAGGTGCTTGACACGATATAAAGGAGGTTTATACAATTTAGAATAATTATAAAAAACACCTAAATATCTAATTGCTAATTTTTTGCAAAGAAATACCTTCTGTATAAAATCATTATACAAGTAAAATGAAAATCTGATAATTCTCTATCTTTTTTATCATTTTTTTATATCAGACAATACTTTTTATTTATTATTTAGACGTACTATAGTTTACAGTAAATACATGATAAAATTTCACAATAAGTCTATCCAAAAAAGCTGCTATTTCTCAACTATTGTCTTAGAATTATGCTAATGATTCTGAATTTTCTCGAACATTCTATACTAAACGATCATTGTAATTGGTATACTGTTATAAACACATAATCATCTTAAGCAAAAAAAATAATTTTTTAGGGATGCCTTCTTGTTCAAAGTAAAAAACAGTAATTATCTAAACTACGAGTAACTTTTTTCAGAAATATTCATTTCATTATTTATAATTTTACGAAAAATAATCTAACTTTTTTCTCGATTAGACTGAATTATTGAAAAGATTTATTTTGTAAAACTATTTTACAAAAACCTAACTATCAAGCGTTTGTAAAACAAAAACGGTTATACAACGAGAGTACAACGGATATTCAAAACGAAATTGAGACACCGCCGTACATTTGCTATGTCAAAATGAGACAAAAAAAGTTTAACAAATAATATTTAAGAAAATGAAAAAATTATTTTTATCTGCAGCAGTTGCTGCTTTAGCATTCGGAGCTATTTCATGTGAGAAAAAAGAAGAAGTTGCAACTGAACCAGTTGTTGAGGAGCAAGTTGCTGAATTAGATTCAGTTACTACAGAAGAAGTAGAAAAAATTGATTCTGTTGCTGCTGATGCTGCTGCTACAATGGAAGATGCTGCTCACAATGCTGCTGATAAAGTAGAAGAGGCTGCTGACAAAGTAGAAGAAGCTGCTAAATAAGTAAATTATTACTGATTTAATAGAGTTTTAAACCATCTCATTGAGATGGTTTTTTTATGCAATTAACTTTCTGCTAAAGTGCTAAAGTTAACTTCTGTTCACTACGATATGCACAATTCTAAAAAAAAACCGCTCGATAATCGAGTGGTTTTTTTTTGATTTTACTAATTTTTATTCCAATGCTTGCTTATGCATCAATTTTTGCATATTCAGCATTCTTCTCGATGAACTCTCGACGTGGCTGTACATCATCCCCCATTAGCATCGAAAATACACGATCTGCCTCGGCAGCATTTTCTATAGTAACTTTTCTCATAGTTCTATTTTGCGGATTGAGTGTTGTATCCCAAAGCTGCTCTGCATTCATTTCACCAAGACCTTTATAGCGCTGGATAGTTACTCCTTTGCCATCTGGAGCAAGTTTCTCTACCAATGCTTCCCGTTCTTCTTCTCCCCAAGCATATTCTGCTTTATTTCCTTTTTTCACTAAATATAATGGTGGTGTTGCTATATAAATGTGCCCATTCTCTATCAACTCTTTCATGTAACGGAAGAAAAAAGTAAGAATCAAAGTCGCAATGTGCGAACCATCGACATCGGCGTCCGTCATAATCACAACTTTATGATAACGAAGTTTTGAGATATTGAGTGCTTTTGAATCTTCCTCTGTTCCGATAGATACCCCTAGAGCCGTGTAGATATTTTTGATCTCTTCATTATCAAGAACTTTATGAGCCATTGCTTTCTCCACATTTAAAATCTTTCCTCTTAAAGGAAGAATAGCCTGAAAATGTCGATCACGTCCCTGTTTTGCTGTTCCTCCTGCCGAATCCCCTTCGACCAAGAAAATTTCTGATTCCTCTGGATTGCGAGAAGAACAATCGGCCAATTTACCCGGCAATCCACTACCACCCATTGGGTTTTTCCTTTGCACCATCTCTCTAGCTTTCTTAGCAGCCTGACGAGCTTTTGCAGCAAGGATAACTTTGTCTACAATTATTTTGGCTTCAATTGGATTTTCTTCTAAGAAGTTTGTCAACATTTCTGATACGATTTTATCAACCGCACCACTTACTTCTGAGTTTCCTAATTTCGTTTTGGTTTGTCCTTCGAATTGAGGTTCCATAACTTTAACAGAAATAATCGCCGTTAAACCTTCTCGGAAGTCATCTCCTACAATTTCGACTTTTTCTTTTGTAAGATTAAAGTTTTCATCTGCATATTTTTTTAAAGTTCGGGTCAATGCACGACGAAATCCTGCCAAATGTGTTCCTCCTTCGTGGGTGTTGATATTGTTAACGTACGAATGCAAGTTCTCATTGTATGAGGTATTGTATCGCATTGCTACCTCAACAGGAATGCCATCGCGTTCTCCTTCCATACAAATAACGTTATCCATAATCGCCTCACGATTACCGTCGATAAACTCTACGAATTCTTTTAATCCACCATCCGAATGAAAAACTTCGAGCAATGGTTCACCTTTCTCATCTTTCACGCGCTCATCTGTTAGCGTAATGGTGATTCCTTTATTTAGATACGACAATTCTCGTAAACGATTTGCCAGTGTATTGAAATTATACTCTAGTTCGTTAAAGATGGTATTGTCGGGCGTGAAGGTTACTGTCGTACCACTTTTATCGGTATCGCCAACTTGTTTTACATCATATAATGGTTTCCCTTTTTCGTACTCTTGGATATAGTGTTTACCGTTTTTGAAAACTTCTGCCGTAAGATGGTTAGAAAGGGCATTAACGCACGAAACACCAACTCCGTGAAGCCCTCCAGAAACTTTATAGGTGTCTTTATCGAATTTTCCACCAGCACCAATTTTGGTCATGACAACTTCTAAAGCAGATTTTCCTTCTTTTTTGTGGATGTCTACCGGAATACCGCGACCGTTATCCGAAACGGATATTGAATTTCCTTCTAATATTTTCACAGAAATGGTATCACAAAATCCAGCAAGGGCCTCGTCTATTGAATTGTCAACAACTTCATAAACCAAGTGGTGTAGTCCACGTGTTCCAACGTCACCAATGTACATCGAAGGACGAAGACGAACGTGCTCCATCCCCTCGATGGCTTGGATATTGTCTGCTGTATAGGTGTTTTGACTCATACTTCTTTTTTCTTCAATTTTTTTATATATAACTTTCAAATATACAAAAAAAATATGAGTCTCCCATGACAGAAAACTCATATTATTCTTGATATTTTTATTCTAAAAACGACCTGCTAGCATGGTTTTATAAATCTTTTTTATTGAGATATACTACTTTTTTTGTTTGGAAAAATTCTTCATCAAAAAAATCAGAAATTGAGTACAGTTTTGCGCTAGGAAAGTCTGTCAACTCTTCACTAAGGTCACCTCCTTTCAGATACAATAATCCGTTGGGCAATGGGTTATTATTTTGATCATTAAATTTATCTCGTATCCATTCTACAAATTTTGGCATGGCAGTCACTGCTCGTGATACCACAAAATCGTATTGATCGGTGAGAGATTCGGCTCTTTTCTGTTCTGCCTTTACATTTTCTAGCCCCAAGGAAGTTGCTATAGCATGAACTACTTTTATTTTTTTGCCAATAGAATCCACCAAATGAAAATGAACATTTGGGAAAAGAATGGCCAAAGGAATCCCAGGTAAACCACCTCCAGTACCAACATCCAACACTTTCGAGCCGTCTGTAAACTCCATTACTTTGGCAATCGCAAGGGAATGCAAAATATGGTTAACATAAAGTTTGTCTATGTCTTTTCGCGATACAACATTTATCTGCTCATTCCATTCTTTATACAAATCTCCCAAACGCGATAATTGCTCGATTTGTTTCTTTGTTAAACTCGGGAAGTATCTTATTATAATGTCTACCATTGTATTTTTCTATAATAATTTTGCTACTCGTTGGCATATATGTTCTAGAAGCTGAATGTCTTTATTGGTAAAAGGATTAAGTGTATGGGAATCTATATCTATCTGACCTATATTTTCTCCATGCTTGATTATCGGAACTACAATTTCTGCTTTTGTTTCGATGCTGCAACTGAGATAATTATTTTCTTTTTGTACATCGGGCACCAAAAATAGCTCATTACTCTCTGCCACTTGCCCACAAATTCCTTTACCAAACGGGATAATCGTATGTTCGGTAACTGCACCAGCGAATGGACCGAGCTTCAACTCGTTTTTATCGCCATTCTTAAAATAAAATCCCACCCAATTATAGTAATCAATTTCTGTATGCAAAAGTGTACATACTTTTTGTAGTTTGTCTTCTATCTGATGATGAGCATCGAGCAAAATGTCTATTCTTTTTTGTAATTCTTCCATAAAAAGCGTATTGAACAGCAAAGTTAAGTAAAGATTCTCTTTTCCGTACTTCTGGAGGACAGAAACTCCTAAAAAAATAGACATAACTTAATGTACACGACAAACAAAATACTATTTTTTCTTCTATATTTGTTCTTACACAATGACAATTTAATGAAAGAATATAAATCGCTTTTTCTTTTTCTCCTAAAATTCCTCGGAACCTATGTTTTACTAATTTTACTCTATAATCTATATCTCGAAAATTATTTGCCTGCTCACAATCCCGATCCTTTCACGGCTTTCACATCAAACACGACGAGCGCGGTGCTTAATTTTATAGGTTTTCCGGCAGAGAGTTATCATATCGAAAACGAGCCTTATTACCGAATTGCTATCAATGGTATTTCTACCTCTATCGTAAACGAGGGCTGCAATGCCCTATCGATTATGATTATTTTCGTGGCTTTTGTTGTAGCTTTTAGTACAAATTTCAGAACTACCTTTCTTTATATTTTTGTAGGATTAATTTTTTTATTTTTGATGAATATCGGACGAATCGTTTTGCTAAATTGGATTTTTCGTTATCATCCTTCCTACGGAAAAATGGCGCATGATTATCTTTTCCCGGCACTGATTTATGGTTCGATTGTGATTCTTTGGATAGTTTGGATCCGCTTTTTTGTGATGAAAAAAAACAAACACAACAATGAAGAAGTGGCTTAGATTTTTATGGGCAGCCCTATTTTTGGTAGGATTAATTATGATTCGCGTTTTTGAAAAAGATTTATTTTACGATCCTTTTCTAGAATATTTTCAACGAGATACAAGCAACCAAACATTTCCTTATTATGTATTGTCTCGGGTAAATGCAAGTATTCTCTTTCGTTACGCTTTAAACGCTTTACTTACCACAGCAATCATTGCGGTGCTTTTCCAGAACAAAAAATATACTCGCTTTACAGTTTTGGTTCTGATTATTAGTTTATTTGTATTATTACCATTGTACAATTACGCAATAAAACAAGAGTTTCAGCTGGGGACTAATATAGGATTTTACATTCGACGATTTCTCATTCAACCGATGTATGTTCTTCTATTGATTCCTTCTTTTTTCTATCAAAATTACCTCAACAAAAACAACCGTGAGAATTAATTGTTTTCTTCTGATTTTTGCTCAGTGATAACGACAGCTTCAGCTGCTTTACGGATTGCTTCTTCTCTTTTTATTTTTCTACGTTTGTAAGCCCATCCTACAATTCCACCTAAAAAGAAACCCAAGCCACTGCCCAAAAAAATTCCTACTATAAATTCTTTATTGATAAATAATCGATCCAATTGCAATTCGGCAAACGAAAATAGACCGATTCCTATTGCGAAAAGCAAGATTCCGATAATAGTTGTGTATTTCATAGTTATTGGTTTTTAAAATAAATCTACATTCAGACGCTGACGAACAGCTTCGTACAAAATTGCACCACAGGCAACCGAAACGTTGAGAGATGCTGTTTGCCCTGCCATAGGTAATTTTATGATATAATCTGAAACTTTCAGTAAAGCATCCGACACTCCGTCCTCTTCACTTCCCATGATTATTGCCAAAGGAGTAGTGAAATCCACATCGTATAAATAGGTGTCGGACTTTTCAGATGCTGCAGCCAAAACTATCCCAGATTGTTGTAAATAGTCTACTGTTTTTTTTAGGTTGTTTTCTTTACAAATAGGAATGTTATACAAAGCACCAGCAGAAGTTTTTACCGCATCGGCATTTACAGAAGCAGATCCTTTATAGGGGATAATAATTGCGTCTATCCCAACACATTCGGCCGTACGTGCAATAGCACCAAAATTACGCACATCACTCACTCGATCGAGAATGAGTAGAAAAGGCGTTTTTCCTCTTTCGTAAATTTGTGGAAGAACGTTTTCTATAGAATCGAATTCGATTGGCGAGAGAAAGGCATAGACTCCTTGATGGTTTTTACCGGTCAGTCGATTCAACTTTTCAACCGGAACATAGCTTGTCGGAATCTCGTATTGCGCAATTAGTTTTCTCAGCTGAGAAAAAATTTCACCTTGTAAGCCTTTCTGCACAAACAACTTGTCGATTGTTTTTCCCGACTCTATAGCTTCTATTATGGGTCTTAAACCAAAAATACCTCCTTCGTTCTTCATGCGGTAAAGATAAGGTTTTTTTAAAAAAAATTAGGGTTTACAAATTTTCATAATCAAAAGATATCCGTTAATTTGTAAAAAAACAATCGTTTATCATGAAACAATACTTAGACCTGTGTAAGAAAGTAATGCAAGAAGGCACCCTAAAAGAAGACCGAACCGGTACTGGTACAAAAAGTATTTTTGGTTACCAGATGCGGTTTGACCTCAACGAGGGTTTCCCCTTAGTGACTACAAAAAAAGTGCATCTAAAGTCTATAATTTACGAATTGTTATGGTTTCTAAAGGGCGAAACAAATATTTCTTATCTTACTGAAAATGGAGTGAGAATCTGGAATGAGTGGGCGGATGAAAATGGAGAATTAGGACCTGTTTACGGAAAACAGTGGAGAAGTTGGGCTAAACCAAATGGCGAAACGATAGATCAAATAAAAGAAGTTATTGACCAAATAAAAACCAATCCAGATTCTAGAAGATTGATCGTTTCTGCGTGGAATGTGGGCGAACTAGATGAAATGGCTCTTGCTCCTTGTCATGCTTTTTTTCAGTTCTATGTTGCCGATGATAAACTTTCCTTACAGCTCTACCAAAGAAGTGCAGATCTTTTTTTAGGTGTCCCGTTCAACATTGCCTCATATGCCTTGTTGCAAATGATGGTTGCCCAAGTTTGTAATCTAGAGTTAGGGGATTTTGTTCATACTTTTGGAGATGCACATATTTATAAAAATCATTTCGATCAAATAGAACTCCAATTATCTCGTGATCCTTTTCCTTTACCGAAGATGAAAATTAATCCGGATGTAAAAGATATTTTCGATTTTCAGTTTTCTGATTTCGAGTTGATAGACTACCAGTCACATCCGCACATCAAAGGAATTGTTGCAGTTTAGGAATGTTTTGCATCTTTTCATTATGACGATTTATATCCTATCTAAACTTATATCCTACCAAAATCATTGAATTAAAATGAATAAAAAACTATTCTTATTAGCAAGTCTTTGCTTAGGTTTACATTTTACAACAGCTCAAATCTCTGGAACACCGCCGAGTTATGATGAGCAGCAAGCCGATAAAATAGCCATTTATAGAGCAGAAGCCGAACGCGTTCATACGCTTATCCACACGAAACTAGATCTGAAATTTGACTATAAAAAAGAGCATGTTTTGGGTGAGGCTTGGCTAGATCTGAAACCTCATTTTTATCCTAGCAAACAATTGATTTTAGATGCAAAAGCAATGCTAATTCATGAAGTAGTGTTGATCGATAACAACAAACAAAAAAAACTAAAATACCATAACGATGACAATCAATTAATTATCGATCTAGACAAAACCTATACACGCAATGAACCGTATAAAATCTATATCAAATACACAGCTCGGCCAAACGAAATAAAGCAAGCAGGAAGCGATGCAATTACCGCTGCCAAAGGATTATATTTTATCAATGCAGACGGAAGCGACCCTGATAAACCAACACAAGTTTGGACACAAGGAGAAACCGAATCTTCATCTTGTTGGTTCCCGACCATAGACAAACCGAATCAAAAAACCTCACAAGAAATTTATCTTACCTATCCCGAAAAATACATATCATTATCAAATGGTTTATTAAAATCCTCTAAAATAAACAACGACGGAACGAAAACCGATTATTGGAAGTTCGATTTTCAACATGCTCCTTATCTATTTTTTGTAGGGATTGGCGATTATGCCATCATCAAAGATAAATGGAAGAATATCGAAGTAAACTATTATGTAGAGCCTGCTTACAAAGACTATGCAAAAGATATATTTGGCCATACACCCGAAATGCTACAATTCTTCTCGGATTTGCTCCAATATCCCTACCCATGGGACAAATACTCGCAAATTACTGGGCGCGACTACATTTCTGGCGCAATGGAAAATACAGGCGCTGTCTTATTTTACGAAAATGTGCAACAAAAGCCAGGACAATTAATAGACGAAAATATTGCCGAATCGATTATTGCACACGAATTATTTCACCATTGGTTTGGAAATTTAGTAACCGCAGAAAGCTGGTCTAATCTTTTGATTAACGAAGCGTTTGCAAACTATTCTGAGTATTTATGGTTCGAACACAAATTCGGAAAAGAGAAAGCAGAGGAACACCGTCTCGATGATATTGAAAGTTATAAAATGGGCGACAACCTCAACAAGGATTTGGTAAGGATGCATTACAATTCTCGCGAAGATGTTTTCGATGCGGTAACTTACAATAAAGGTGGTGCAATTACCCATATGCTAAGAAATTATTTGGGTGATGATGCATTTTTCACCGGTCTTAATCATTTTCTCAACCAACACAAATTCGGGAAAGCTGAAGCAGTTGACCTTCGCTTGGCTCTGGAAGAAGTTTCGGGCAAAGACCTCAATTGGTTTTTCGATCAATGGTATTTTGGCAACGATCACCCAAAACTCAACATTGCATATGATTATCATACCCAAAACAAAAAAATTATCGTAACCATAAAACAAGAAGGAGAAAAACTTTTTGAGTTTCCTTTTACTATTGATTACCGTATAAATGGAAAAGTGCATAGAGAAATTGTTTGGGTAGGAAAAAAAGTAATCAACACTTTTAGTTTTGACGCTGATCAAAAACCAGAAGTCATCATACCAAATGCCAACGAAGTCTTACTTTGCGACCTGAAAGATAATAAAACCATCGATGAATTTATCGCCCAATACCAAGCTGGCGAAGGTAATTATGGAGTACGAAAAAGAGCAATCGATGCCTTTGTAGAGGCACAAGCTACCAATGAAAAAGCATTGAATGCTTTGATCAAAGCAACGCAAGATCCGTATGAAGGTCTTCGTATTATGGCGATTAACAAATTAGACCCAAGCTCGCAAAAAGTTATACAGAAGGCCAGTGCGACCATAAAAAGCTTAGCACAAAATGACCCAAAAACAAAAGTTCAGGCAGCTGCAATTTCTTGGTTAAATTTCACACAACAAGTTGATCTTTCTCTTTATGAAACTCTAGCCAAAAGTCCATCTTTTTCGGTACAAGCTGCAGCTATTAATGGAATCCTGAAGCAAGACCCGAGCAAAGCTTCGGCATATATCAATACGGTAGAAGATGAAGTAATCAGCGGAAGTCCTGCACTTATTGCTAATTTACTCCCTGAATGGATTGACAATAACGATCTATCAAAATCAAAATTAGTAGCAGAAACCGTCGCATTTTATGCGTTTGCTCCTTTCCAAGATCCTCGGAATGCGAAAGTTATTGCACAAGGATTCGAGTGGGTGATGAAAAATGACACCCCGACTGCGACCAAACGAATTGCTAAATTGTATAGTTCATATTATACTTTTCTGAAAAATGAAAATCCGCAAGCCAGTGTGCTTATTAAACAAATGGCTCAAAATGCATTATCGATAAAATCGAATGCTGCCAGAGAAAATAAAAAGCTCGAAAATCAAGTAAAAGAAATTCAAGCTGCTCTAGATAAAATGAAATAGACACAAAAAAATCCGCAAAAATTTGCGGATTTTTTTTTATATAACGAATACGATCTATTGTATTAATTCAAGCTTTGCAAATAAGCTATCCATCCCAGTGTTTGATATTCTTTGGCAGCTGTTTTAACGTCGGCAGATTTGTACAGCCCACGACCAACAATCATAAAGTCGGTATGGTAATTATTGAAAACAACTTCTGGCGTGTTGTATTGTTGCCCTTTGCTATCACCACTTACATTGATATTTACACCTGGCGTAAACAACAACAAATGATCACCAATTTTGCGCTGTGCAACACAACCTAAAACTTTGGGTTCGTTTTCGGATACATTGATTACTTTACTGAAATAGTAGTCGTCTGTTAAGGCACCTTTTGATGACATTTCGGCCAAAGTAATAACACCTGTATTCTCGAAAACCTTCAAACTTTCTGCTCCTCCAATCGGATGAACCGTTACCAAGTCTGCCCAGTCTGAAATTTTATAAATCGATTTCTTGAACTGCATTTCTTGCGTATTACCGATATCGGCAAACTTTCTATCCTCAAACAATAAGAATTCTTTTTCTTTAGCCAATTTCTTCAATTGATAGATTAAATCATCAGAAAAATCTTGAATGATATCGGAATGTAATTTTAGTGCTACAATATGGTCAGCTACTTCGTTTGCAAATCGCAACACTTCTGCAGAAGTAATGAGATCTGCTGACGCAATTAGATTCGATTGTTTTTTCAGAGCCAGTTCTACTAATCTTTTCCCGATAGGATGTGTTACTTTTTTTTCTTCTAGTGGAAGCCTTTTTTGTACAACTTCTTCGGTTGGATTGTTGAGAAATTCTTTTATTTTTACCTTTTCCGAATCGGTCAAACGATGATATTTATGTAGGATATCGATGACTTCGTTTATAGTAAAAAGTGTTTGCACATGATATCCTCGCTCGCGTAGTTTATCTACACCACCTTGTTCGCGATCGAGAACAACAACAAGATCCTCAACGATTAATCCTTCTCTCTCTACTTGGTCAATGGTTTCGAGTAAACTTTTACCAGACGTTATAACATCTTCTACCAGAAGACAGGTTTGGCCTTCGTGGAAAACACCTTCTACCATTCGCTTGGTTCCGTAACCTTTATTTTCTTTGCGTTTGATAATCAAGGGTATATTCGAGGTTAGACTCATCGCTGTTGCCATTGGTAGGGCAGCATAGGGTACACCGCAAATTAGTTCGAAATCTTTATTATCGACCAATTCTAACAAATTATTGGATAAAGTTTTCAATAATTGTGGGCTAGAAGCTAATGGTCTTAAATCAACATAAAAAGGTGATTCTATGCCGCTTTTCAGGGTAAAGTTTCCGAATTTGATGATTCCTAATTCGAACGCTTTTAATAAAAAATCTTCGCGTGGATTCATTTGTGTAATGTTTAAGCAAATTTAAGACTTATGATTAAAAAAATCCAATTATCAGCCAATTGTTTCTTTGTTTTGGATGAAAATATATTGGTTTATGGGTTTTTATCTATCCTAAAAATAAAAACCTCTAAACATAGTCAGAGGTTTCTTTCCTTTATTTTGCGTAATATTTTTGTTTCAATTCTTTTACTTTATCGTCTTCTAAGAATTCATCATAGGTCATGTAGCGATCGATGATTCCGTTTGGTGTAAGTTCTATGATTCTATTACAAGTAGTTTGTACCAACTCGTGGTCATGAGACCCCATTAGTAATGTTCCTTTAAAATTCTGTAGAGAATTATTCAGTGCTGTAATCGACTCTAAATCTAAGTGAGCTGTTGGCTCATCCATAATCAACACGTTGGCGCGCAACAGCATCATACGAGAAAACATACAACGCATTTTTTCTCCTCCGGATAGAACTGATGATTTTTTTAGGGCTTCGTCACCCGAGAATAACATCTTACCTAAAAATCCACGCATATATTCTTCGTGTCTTTCTTCGTCGTTTTCGGTGTATTGACGCAACCAATCGACTAAATTAATATCTTCTTTGAAGAATTCGGTATTGTCTAGCGGTAGATAAGCCTGAGTTGTGGTAACACCCCACGAATAATCTCCACTATCGGCTTGAGCATTACCCGAAATAATCTCGAAAAACTGAGTTACCGCTTTAGAGTTTCTTGAGAAAACGCCAATTTTATCTCCTTTTTTCAGATTCAGCGTTACATCCTTAAACAAAACCTCATCATCTACCGAAGCAGAAAGATTATTAATTTCTAGGATTTGATCACCTGCCTCACGAGATTGCTCCCATATAATAGCTGGATATCGACGAGAAGATGGCTTAATATCTTCTATATTTAGTTTATCGATCATTTTCTTACGTGCCGTTGCTTGTTTAGCTTTTGCAACGTTAGAAGAGAATCGAGCAATAAATTCTTGTAATTCTTTTTTCTTTTCTTCTGCTTTCTTATTTTGCTGTGCACGTTGTTTTGCAGCTAACTGAGAAGATTGGTACCAGAAAGTATAATTCCCAGAATATAAATTGAGTTTAGAGAAGTCTAAGTCGCAAATATGTGTACAAACTGCATCTAAGAAGTGACGGTCGTGCGAAACAACAATCACGGTGTTCTCGTAATTAGCCAAGAAGTCTTCTAACCAAGAAATCGTTTGCACGTCTAATTCGTTCGTTGGTTCATCGAGTATAAGTACATCTGGATTACCGAAAAGAGCCTGAGCGATCAAAACTCTCACTTTTGCTTTGTTATCCAAATCTCCCATCAGCGTATAATGCATATCCGACTCGATTCCTACATTCGATAAAAGGGCTGCAGCATCCGATTCGGCATTCCACCCTCCCATTTCCTCGTACTCTACACCAAGTTCACCAGCTTTTATCCCGTCTTCTTCGGAGAAATCTGGTTTGGCATAGAGTGCATCCATTTTTTCTTTGATATCATACAGCACTTTATTTCCTCGCAAAACGGTGTCTAATACGGTATATTCATCATATTTGAAGTGGTTTTGCTCCAAAACAGACATTCTTTTTCCTTTCTCTAAGGAAACTTGTCCTGAGGTAGGTTCTATTTCACCCGATAATATTTTCAGAAATGTAGATTTACCGGCACCATTTGCACCAATAATTCCATAGCAATTGCCATTTGTAAATTTTATATTAACTTCGTCGAAAAGTACGCGCTTGCCGAACTGTAGCGACAAATTAGAAACATTTAACATAATTTTTGGTATAATGTTTGTTTAATTTTGTGCAAAGTTACAAATTTTTAATTGGAAAATATTCTAAGGTGTCAAAAGAGATTAGTATAAAAAACAAACGAGCTCGTTTTGAATATGAGTTGTTAGAAGGATTTGATGCGGGCATTCAATTGTTTGGCACTGAAATAAAATCTATTCGTCTTGGCAAAGCTTCTATAGTAGACAGTTTCTGCCAAATGAAAAATGGTGAATTGTATATTATAAACATGTTTATCGATGAATATGCATGGGGAACGCATTACAATCATCTCCCGAAGAGAGAAAGAAAATTATTATTGCAAAAAAAAGAATTAAAAAAACTAGAGCGAAAAACAAAAGAAACAGGCCTCACAATAGTGCCTACTACATTGTATATCAATGATAAAGGCTTGGCAAAATTAAGAATATACCTTGCCAAAGGAAAGAAACTATATGATAAGCGTGAAGCCCTTAAAGGAAAAGATTTGAAAAGAGATTTGGAAAGAATCATAAAGAATTCTTAAATTTGCATACTGTTTTAATTATTTTTGAATAAAACAAAATACTAAATATTTGATAATGAAAAAGTTTAATCTATTATTATCTACAGTTATGTTATTCGTTGCGGGTAGCACATTTGTAGATGCTCAGAATTCTCAGAATCCTTGGGCGATTACAGTAGGAGCACATGCAACGGATCACCGATCTGTTCGTGGTGCATTTGACCACTTCTTTGATACAGATAACTGGAGCATTGTTCCTCCACTATCTAAGTTATCGGTTATCCGTAACTTAAACCGTTCTTTTGACGTTGATTTAACGGCTTCGGTTGGTGAGATTGACAACAAACGTTTCAACATCAAAGACGAATTATTCATCAATGCAGGTTTAGGTTTACGCTATAAATTTGCGAATGATTACATCTTTAAATCAGACTCGTGGTTTGATCCGTATTTGAGAATTGGTGCCAACTACCACTACTACGATTACACTACTGCATTTGCAAATGCACAAGGTCAAACTACTACATTAGGTTCATCAAACAATCCTTATACACATGTAGCAGGGAAAGATGTAGAGACTGAGAAAAATCATTTTGGTCTTTCGGGAGGTGCTGGTATCAACTTCTGGTTTACTAAAAACTTTGGTTTGAACGTTGCTTCTGACTACAACTGGATTCCTTCTGCTAAGTCAGACTATTTCGATTTCTTCCAACACACAGTTGGGGTAACTTTCCGTTTCGGAAAACAAGATAGAGATGGTGATGGCATCCCTGACGAAGAAGATGCATGTCCGGACGACTTTGGTATCGCTACAGATGATCCATTAACAAATGGATGTCCTGATAGAGATGGTGACGGTGTATTTGACAAAGACGATGCATGTCCAGATGTACCAGGTCTAGCAGAGTTTAACGGATGTCCTGATACAGACGGTGACGGTATTCCAGATAACGAAGACGAATGTCCTGAAGTTGCAGGTCCGAAAGAAAACAACGGATGTCCTTGGCCAGATACTGACGGTGATGGAGTATTAGATAAAGACGATGAGTGTCCTACAGTACCAGGATTAGCAGAGTTTAACGGATGTCCTGATACAGACGGTGACGGTATTCCAGACAAGGATGATGCTTGTCCTACAGTAAAAGGTCCGAAAGAGAATAACGGATGTCCTTGGACTGAAGTTGAGGTTGCAAAACGTTTATCGAACATCTTATTCGAGTACAACTCAGATAAAATCGTTCCATCTTCTTACGAAGACGTACGTATAGCAGCTCAGATTCTTAACTCTGAAGATTTATTAGCTAACTCTTACTACATCGATGGACACGCTGACCAAAGAGGTAGAGATGCTTACAACAAAGCGTTATCATTGAAACGTGCACAAGCATTAGTTAACATCTTAGTAGAAAGAGGAAACGTTGATAGAAAACGTTTAACAGCTCGTGGATTAGGAAAAACTCAATTACTATGTACTGAAAACACTGAAGAGTGTTACCAAAGAAACAGACGTGTTGAGGTATTACCGAAAAACGCAGAAGTTATCGAAACGAAAGTTGTAAAACCTTCTAAAAAGAAATAATTCTTTCTTTAGATAAATAAAAAACCACCTCAATTGAGGTGGTTTTTTTATTATCCAGTATTTCAAGAAACATGGTAAAATGCATTAATTTTTCTTATATTTGTTATGGATACTGACCTATGTTACAGCAAAACAAAACCTTAAAGACAGTTATCATCATTGCCTGCAGTTTCTTTATTGTATGGTTTTTATTATATTTCCTTGTTGGCGAAAATTTCAGTTACAGCTTTACCAATACAAATTTACGCTTAGTCTTCCCGAAATGGGTTGTTTTCATGGCGGCAGTTTCTCTCTATCTCATAGTGATAATTCAAATTAATCTGAAAAAAAAGTGGCACTTTTCTAATATAATAAAATTTATTGTTGCCATTTTTCTTGGGATGATTCCATTTCTCTTGTATGGAATATTTTCTGTTACGCCTTGTCCCTTTTGGATGAAAAAATCAGAAAACATCCAAACATTATACATCTCTAAAATCAATCAAGAGCAAGTAATTATCCTACAAAAAAATACGTGTATAGATACACAAGAAATCCGTATAGATACAGTGAAAATTACGCCTTTTTTAGGATTTTTAGAATCTACTACTCCCATCTCTAAACAAGAAATAGAGCAACGTTATTGGCAGGAAGTAAAAAAGTAAATAATTGTCTTATTTTTGGTTAGATATACATCCTACTGGAATTTTTTATAAAACAGCAAGTTTCTGCTTTATTATTTGCAATGCTTTTTCTACGGTTTCTTCCAGATTCATACACGAATTATCGATAATAATTGCATCGTCTGCGGCTTTTAATGGAGCTATTGCTCGCGTACTATCTATCTTATCGCGTTCGATTACATTGGCCAAAACTTCTTCATAAGTTACCTGTTTACCTTCTGCTTGATATTCTAAAAACCTTCTTTCTGCACGTGCTTCTGCCGAGGCTGTAATAAAAAGCTTCACATTTGCATCTGGGAAAACCACGGTCCCGATATCGCGACCATCCATCACTACCTCCATCTCTTTTGCCATGCTACGCTGTAATTCTACACAAAGATCGCGCACTTCTTTTATGGCTGCAATATTGCTAACATGAGAGGAAATCTCTATCGAACGTATTTTATCTTCTACCCTTTCATTGTTGAGATAAGTTTCTAGTTTGCCGGTTTGTAGATTAGGTCTGAATTGGATAGATATAGAAGATAACAAAGGAATCAGTTTTTGGGTAGCGATTTGGTTATTTGGCGTAATAAAACCTTTACGTAATGCAAATAAGGTTATTGCTCGATACATCGCTCCACTATCGATATGTATAAAACCTAAGGCATGAGCAATCTGCTTAGAGGTTGAACTTTTCCCGGTTGAAGAATAACCGTCTATAGCAATAACAATTGGTAATTTCATGTTGTAAAAATAAGAAAGAAAACTTAGATTATAACCATGGATTACTGCGCCAATAATCTCGCCCTTGAATCAGTCGATCTAGATTAACAATGATGCCGAAATGGTTTGCTCCTCCCGATTTGTGGTAATTGGCATGAGCATATTCTATACGGAAAGCGTTTGCTCGAAAACCGAAACCGTAAGTAAGTCCAGAAAAAGAACGAACATCATCGATTGCCAACTCGTTTCCTCTTTTAAAGTTGTAGCCAATTCGTAGATTGAAATCTTGTTCTGGAAAAATTTCTGCTCCGATCGAAACGTGATCTATAAATTTCCGACCAAAAGAAGTTTTTTTTCCGTTTTTATTTTCTGGAATCGAATTATCGAATTTCTGTAAATCGTGTAAAGTAAGATTCAATTCTATCGGTACATGCTCTAAACGATGCGTCAATCCAAGATTGATTTGCACGGGCATTTTTTCTTTTTTACCATCGTAGGATTTGATCTGACTTCCGATATTTCTAGCGACCAAAGTTGCATTAAAATTATCATCAAAATTATGATATGAAATGCCAATATCCGCTGCTACAGCTGAAGAAGTATACGATTCTATCCGAGAATTGATATATTTTAGATTAACTCCTACCGAGAAAAAATCGCTTATTTCTCTCCCATAACCCAATACAATTGCAGCATCATTCGCCTTGAAATCACCGGTTAGATTACCGATTTCATCGGCGCCGATCAGCTTTCCGTAATCTACATATTGTCCGTGCAGAGAAAGAAAATCAACATCGGCTAACTGATAAACACCCGAAAATGTAGCAAAATTTACATCGGCAATGTACGACACGTAATTCATAGCAAGTTGCCCATGCATCTTATGGTTCATCAGCGCTGGATTCCATAGCGACATATTCGGATCGGCATCCCATGCAGTTTGTGCATTCCCACCCAAGGCTGCTTGTCTTGCAGAAGTCGATATATTAAGAAACTCATATACTCTTGTTCCGTCCTGAGCAAATGTTTGCTGAGAAACTCCTATCATTATCAACAAAAGTAAATATAGTTTACGCATATTTTCTGTTTCAATGTTGTTAGATAACGTGATTATTGGAGCTTTGGTATAAGAAGATTCGAAAAATTATTGATAAGTGATTCTAGCCACGAAATATATAAACTGTTCATCTCTAATGCGTAAATAGAGTTCGTGTTCTTGTCGATATTGTTCGATATGTATAATTTTCTGGTAAGATAGTTCTTTGAGAAAATTCATTTCCAAAACGGCAATCGAGCGTTCCAATACTTCTTCTTTGGACAAAGTATCGAGGCACCAAGTGAGATATTGAATATTATTAACATGATTCACTACATCTAAATCTGATAATTTTACTTGATATTCTGCAACTTTCTGGAAACTTTCTGGAGTTTCTATTTTATTATTTTCCAAAGATGTCGCATGTAAATCAGTGAAAATTTTCAGGTGGTCAGCGTCAATTTTCAATGCTTCTGGACGTCTTCTTTCTGTATTGAAAACGGCCCACAAACTCGACACACCGACTAGTTTCTTCCCTTCTTTCTTTATCTCGAGGTTCCGAATAGATTTCGGAACACGAAGTAACTCTAGCCAAGTATCAATTGTAACCTCATCATTGAGTTCGGGTAAAGTATCAATCTCAATCCGAATCCGATTCATCACCCAAGCCTGTTTATTATGCTGCAAATCATCAAAACCCAAACCACAAAAATCTGCATGATTGGCTGCGGTTATTTGTAGAATGTTTGCCAATTCTGGGTATTTTATTTTACGGTTGGGATAGACTCTACTGTAATCGATATAAAATTTTTCGGTATAATAATCGACAGGATTCATTTACAATATTTACGATAATTGAGATTTGAAATCGGCCATGATTACAGCTGCAACACCTGCTTCTACTCCTTTATTCCCATGTTTTCCGCCCGAACGATCAATCGATTGTTGTTCGTTTTCATCAGTTAATAAACAGAATATTATGGGCATTGGATGTTTCTGATTAAGAAATTGAATACCTTGGGTAACGCCTTGGCAGACATAATCAAAGTGTGCGGTTTCTCCTCTTATGACGCATCCTACCGCTATTATTCCGTCGAGATTTGGGTACTTTTGTGCGATTTTATCGGCTCCATAGACCAACTCGAAACTACCTGGCACATGCATCATTAAGATATCTTTTTCATCTACTCCCAAATCTATCAACGTATCTTTTACGCCATCTCTTAGATTGAATGTTATGTGATTATTCCATTCTGAGGTTACGATTGCAAAGCATTTTCCTTTACCTGATGGTAGTGTGCTTTTATCGTACTGTGATAGATTTTTATTTTCAGTTGCCATTATATTATGTTATTATTTTGTGCATGAGTAAAATTACGGCTATTCTTGCCAAGAAAAAAGTCGGGCCGAATAATAATTGTATCCAACCCGACTTTTTATTTGATAGTCTTCTATCTTTTGTTTGTTTTATTACTGACCTAGCGCATAAGTTAGACGTTCTACAAACTTCTCTGCTTCGTTATTGTTTGCTCCTGGGTATTTATCTACAATTGTCTGGAAATATTTTAGCGCATCTTCATTCTTACCTAAGCTCATCGCAATATTGCCTGCTTTGGTATAATATGTTTGCTCGATGGTAACAACGTTGGTTGCTTCTGCTGCTTTTACATAATATGGCAAACCTTCTTCTACTTTCCCGGTTTGTACTAAACAGTTTCCGATCATTCCGTATTTCTGAGCCATAAGAACTGGATCTTTGGTCGAGAAATCTTCGAACATTTTTATCGCAGTTGTATAATCACCCAGTTTGTAATATGCAACTCCGGCCTTTAGTTTGGCTAAATTTCCCGCATCTGTATTGCCATACTCGTCTACGATTTGTTGCAGCCCCATATAACTTCCTTTGCTCCCGTTGAGTGCTTGACCGATTGAGTCTTGCTCGAACAGTCGTTCTGCTGTCACCATTTCTTTGAGTGCTTGATCTGATTTTGGGTCTACGATTAATTTTATATAAGCGAAATAACCCAATGCAGCAAGCACCACTATGCCGATTACAATTCCTATAGCTTTAGCATTTTTTTCTAAGAAGAGTTCCATATTAAGGGCGGTACGATCTAATTTCTGTACCAATTCCTCTGTTGTAGACTCTTCGTTTTTTACTTTCTTTGCCATGTAATATTATTAATGCGATTGCAAAAATAGGCTTCTATTTGCTTATTTCCAACAATCTTCTATAGTTTTATAACAGATTTAGAATAAATAAGCTACCGACAAATTTAGGAGTTTCGGAGTTGATTCTGTTTTGTAATCCCAGTTATCTTTTATAAACTCAGACGTTACTTTCCCAAATCCAAATTCGTAACGCAAATCGAATAAGAATCTAGAGACTTCTACTCCTGCACCGATATGCATTCCTACATTAAATTCATCTTGTTTTGCTTTGGAAATTTCGTTAAAAGAAATATCGTCATTAAAGTAATAAGAAAAGGTTGGTCCGATTTGTACGTGAGCTAATCCTAAAAATTCTTTTCCAATTCCTACAGGGATATCAATTCTTTTTTTAGTAATGTCGTATTGGATTCCTTGCGTTTCATACTCATTTTTATATTGTGTATACAATACTTCTGGCTGTACATAAATTCCTGCAAATTTTGCACGAATTAAGGCTCCTGCCTGGAAACCTGTAGATCCGTTTCCTTTGTCTCTGAAAATATTTCCAGCATTTTCTACTACCGACTTACCGTTATCGGCATTGAAAACAACGCCTGCCTTCAATCCAAAATCTAAACTTTGAGCTTGTGCAAATCCTGTAATTAATGCAGTTGTTGCGATAAATAATTTTTTTCTCATGGTATTTATTTTTTTATTTGTCTTTTAATAATGCTGTTCTCAATTTCGTAAAAAGTTCTGATGAATATACAAAATCTATCACCGATTTATTGTCGGCCGTGAGTATTTCATCTTTTGTCCCTTCCCATTCAAGGTAGCCTTGTTTCAGGAAAATAATTTTATCTCCAATTTCCATCACCGAATTCATATCGTGGGTATTAACCACCGTTGTTGTATTGTACTCTTGTGTAATCTCATAAATCAATTTATCGATAACTAGAGCTGTTTTTGGGTCGAGCCCAGAGTTTGGTTCATCGGCAAATAGGAATTTTGGTTCGTTGATCATTGCACGAGCAATAGCGACCCTTTTTTGCATACCACCTGAAATTTCTGATGGATATTTTACCAAAGCTTCTTTGGCTATTTCTACACGATCAAGCATTTTCTTAGCTCTTGCAATAGCTTCTTGTCTAGATAGATTAGAGAACATCTCTAATGGGAAGCAAACATTTTCTAGAATATTCATCGAATCAAAAAGGGCACTTCCCTGAAATACAACTCCAATTTGTTCTCGTAAATATTGTCTTTGTTTGTAATCATAATCAATAGTATTTTCACCATTGAAGTAGATTTCTCCAGAGGTCGGCATTAATAATCCTATCAAACATTTTAAGAAAACTGTTTTACCTGAACCACTTTGTCCGATAATGAGATTGGTTTTCCCTTCGTGAAAATCGACCGAAAAACCTTTTAATACCTCGATATCATCGAACGATTTAGTTATGTTTCTTACTTCAATCATTAGCTAAGAATGGTTTGGGTTAATAATAAGTTGAGAATGATGATGCAAATCGATGTCCATACAACTGCTGTCGTACTCGAGCGTCCCACCTCTAGAGATCCTCCGCTTACGTAATACCCATAATAAGCTGGTACTGTAGCAATAACAAATGCAAACACCATGGTTTTGAAGAAAGTATAAATATAGAATTTTAGAGCCATTCCCATTTGTAGTCCTTGTACAAAATCGACTGGTGCCCACATTTTGGTAAAAACACCAATGAGATGTCCTCCTAGAATCCCGAATCCTATACTAATAGCGATCAGGAATGGAAAGAAAAATACACAAGCTATTATTTTCGGTAAAATGAGAAAGTTAGGAGAATTAATTCCCATCACATCCAATGCATCGATTTGTTCGGTCACTCTCATTGTACCAATACTAGAGGCGATATAAGAACCAACTTTCCCCGCCAGAATAAGCGAAACAATGGTTGGGGAAAATTCTAAAACTAACACTACTTTTGTTGCATAACCGATATATGCATCGGGAACTGGAATTTCTGATCCTCGAAAATTTTGAGCCATTTGAATCGCAACAACGGCACCCATAAACGTAGAAATAAACGTCACAATACCCAAGGAACTCATCCCGAGATCCATCACTTCGCGGATGATTAATTTCCAAAAATATTTAAACTTGATAGGTTTTTGAAATACTTTTGTCATCAGCAAAACGTATCTCCCTAAGTTTTCAAACAATTTCATTGCCACAAAAATAGTATTTTTATTGTTATATTCTTTTTAAATATTCGACAAAGTGCACTATCGACAACTTGAAAATTATGTTCCTAAAGATGCTTTACCTTTGATTGAAACATGGTTTTCGCCTTTTAAAATACAACTAAGAATAACGCCCAATCGCAAAACAAAATTGGGCGATTACCGCAAAAACGGTATTTTACATTCTATCTCGGTAAACGGAAATTTATCACCCGAGGCCTTCTTTTTTGTTCTCACACATGAGTTTGCTCATCTAAAAGCTTATCACGACTTTCATGGGAAACTAATTTTAGCACACGGGAAAGAATGGAAAGAGACTTTTTCTAAACTTTTGATCGATTCGGCTTATCTTTATTCTACCGAAATACAGCCTTATATTTTGCAACATGCACGCAAACCAAAAGCTTCTGTCACCGCTGATCCGGGCATTGCTAAAAATCTTTTGAGAAATGAGAGCGGTTTGCCTTATTTAGAAGATTTGCCAGAAGGAAGCCTTTTCTACATAGGAAATAAACTTTTACAGAAAGGAAAAAAAAGAAAAATAAGGTATCTTTGTCATGAAAAAAATACAGGTAAGAAGTATTTAGTAAGTGGTCTTGCCCAAGTAAATAGAGTGAAAGAATGAAACAGAATGATCGCTACGCTGTAATTATGGCGGGTGGAATTGGCACACGTTTTTGGCCGTTGAGTACAACCCGAAAGCCTAAACAATTTCATGATATTTTAGGAACCGGAAAAACGTTTATCCAGATAACGTATGAACGCCTAAAGAAAGTTGTTCCGGTAGAAAATATTTTTGTTGTTACCAGCCAACAGTATGTTGATATTACAATGGAACAATTGAGCGAACTTCATCCCTTCAATATTATTCGAGAACCACAGGCTATCAATACTGCTGCCTGTAATCTTTTATCATCTCTCATTATCCGAGAAATCAATAAGAAAGCAAAAATTATTGTTGCTCCGTCTGACCATCTTATTTTGGATGAAGAAGAATTTATGCATAAAGTAAACTTTGCTTTCGATCATGTGGATGATGAAAAATTAATAACCTTAGGCATAAAACCAACTCGAGCAGAAACTGGCTATGGATATATACAGTATAATAACTTTTCGAGTGATCCCATATCTAAGGTCTTGACTTTTACGGAAAAGCCTAGTTTAGAAATAGCTGAAACCTTACTGAAGAGTGGTGAATTTTTATGGAATTCTGGAATTTTTATTTGGTCGGTACGGGCTATTTTAGACGCTTTCAAAGAATTATTACCTAGCATGTACAAGACGCTCAACTCCTATTTCGAGAATGGAACCAACAACGAAGTTATTTTGCGTTCTGTTTATTCGACCTTACCAATGATTTCTATTGATGTCGGGGTACTCGAAAAATCTAAAAATGTGTATGTAGTACCTGCAGAATTCGGTTGGACAGACCTCGGAACATGGAATTCTTTGTTCGAATACGGAAAGAAAAACGAAGAAGAGAATATCATCAAAGGGAAGCATGTTCAAGTATACAATACAACCAATAGTATCATCTACAACACAACTAAAAAAGCAATGATTATCGATGGTCTCGATGATTATATTATAGTCGATACCAAAGAAGGCTTACTGATTTGTCCTAAAAAAAATGATCAAGAAATCAAAACGTATGTCAACGATCTTAAACTGAGTAAGGGCGATCGTTTTTGTTAGAGATTTTCTTAATAGAATAAAAAAACAACCTACAATAAAATAAGCGCAGAAAAAAAATTCTGCGCTTATTTTATTGTAGAATCACTGTATATAAGAAGACACAAAGATCTAATGCGCTTCTAACCAATTATCTCCTACACCAACTTCCGCCACCAAAGGAACTTCCATTTGTATTACCGACTCCATGGTGGTTTTTATCATTTTACTCACTTCTTCTACTTCGCTAATGGGTGCATCAAACACCAACTCATCATGTACCTGAAGGAGCATTTTGGTGGCAAACTTCTTATCCAGCTCTTTCTGGATTTGAATCATAGCCAACTTGACAATATCTGCTGCAGACCCTTGGATCGGAGCATTTACAGCATTGCGCTCTGCATGCGAACGTACTGTATTATTTCTCGAGTTGATGTCTTTTAAATAACGTCTGCGCCGCATCAGAGTTTCGACAAATCCGTTTTCTCTTGCAGATGCAATTTGTTGATCTATATATTTTTTCAGTGTAGGATATGTTTCGTAATAAGCATCTATCAGTTTTTTGGCTTCTGTATTCGAAAGCCCTGTTTGCTGCGCCAATCCAAAAGCAGAAACACCATAAATAATACCAAAATTTACGGTTTTGGCTTGCGATCGCTGTTCTCTTGTCACCTCATCTAGTGCAACCCCAAAAATCTTTGCTGCTGTGGACGCATGAATATCTTCTCCGTCTTGGAAAGCTTTCACCATTACGGGATCTTGTGCCATTTGCGCAATCAACCGAAGTTCTATCTGAGAATAATCGGCAGAAATTATTTTATACTCGGGATTGCGAGCAATAAATGCTTTTCTGATTTGCTGCCCTTCTTCTGTTCTTATAGGGATATTTTGCAAGTTCGGATTTACTGAGGATAATCTCCCTGTAGCGGCAACCGTTTGTGCAAATGTTGTATGAACACGCTGTGTAACAGGATTCACTAACTCTGGCAAAGCGTCGATATAGGTTGATTTCAGTTTTTGCAACTGTCTGTAATGTAAAATATTTTTGATAATTGGATAATGCGCCAATTTAGATAGTATTTCTTCTCCTGTTGAATATTGCCCTGTTTTGGTTTTTTTACTTTTAGGCTCGAGTTTTAATTTATCGAATAGAATATCTCCCAATTGTTTTGGGGAATTTAAATTAAACTCTTCTCCTGCCTCTGAAAATATTTTTTGTTCTAACTCTTTGATTTTCTCCTGATGCTTTTTCGATAATTGCTGCAGAAAATCTACATCTAGCCGTATTCCTTCTATTTCCATTGTTGCCAAAACTTTCATCAAAGGCATTTCTATATTTCGAAAGAGTTTCGTGAGCGATACTTTTTCTAGTTCGGGTTCGAAGATATTTTTCAACTGAAAGGTTACATCCGAATCTTCAGTACCGTATTCGGTTTGTTCTATCAAATCAACTTCTCGAAAATTTTTCTGATTTTTCCCTTTCTTTCCTATCAATGTTTCGATAGATACTGGCTTATATCCTAAATATGTTTCTGACAAAACATCGAGATTATGACGCATATCGGGATTGAGAAGATAATGTGCTATCATCGTATCGAAATTTTCTCCATCAATTCGGATTCCGTATTTATACAAAACCTTGAGGTCGTATTTTATGTTATGTCCTATTTTTTCTATTGCAGGGTTGCTGAATAGTTCGGCAAACTCGAGAATAATGTTTTTTGCATCATCAAAATCTTCTGGGAAGGGTAGGTAATACCCTTTGCCTTTTTCCCAAGAGAAAGAAATTCCTACTAACTTGGCTTCTAATGGATCTAAACTTGTCGTTTCGGTATCGAACGCAAAGCTGTCCAACGTTTTCATTTTGTCAATTAGTAATCTACGCGCCACAGGTGTGTCGACCAATTGATAAAAATGATCGGTATTGCTAATATTGGTAAAATTAGAATTGAGCGGAACGATTACTTCTTCTGAGGTGAAGTCGAACAACGATTGTTGTGTTGTTTCTTTGTTTTTTTGTATCGATTGAGAAATCTCGTTTTGTGTATCTTGATTGATTCTAGAAGGATCGACATTATATAATCTATAAACGGTTTCGAGCATTCGACGAAACTCTAACTCAGTAAACAAATCGGTAACTTTCTCCAGATTGGGCGGACAAACTGTTAAGTCTTCTTCGTCGAACTCAACGGGTACATCGGTAATAATCGTAGCTAATTTTTTAGATAAGATTGCTTGTTCTCTATTTTCGATGACATTCTCTTTTTGTTTTCCTTTCAATTGATCAGTATTGGCCAATAACCCTTCTAAAGACCCGTATGTTTTGATGAATTTTATGGCTGTTTTTTCTCCAACTCCTGGAATTCCAGGAATGTTGTCTACCGAATCGCCCATCATACCTAATAAGTCTATTACTTGTATTGGGTCTTCTATTTGGTATTTTTCTTTTACTTCTTCTACACCCCAAATCTCAACTCCACGACCATAAGCTGGTGGTTTATACATCTTGATGTGTTCGCTAACCAATTGTGCAAAATCTTTATCGGGAGTCACCATATAAGTGGTATATCCTCTTTGTTCTGCTTTTTTTGCGAGTGTCCCAATCACATCATCTGCTTCGTAGCCTTGTGCGTACAAAACAGGTATTCTTAGTGCATTAAGGATTTCTTGGATATAAGGTACTCCTTCGCGGATGGCTTCGGGAGTTTCTTCTCTGTTTGCTTTATATTGAGGGAAATCAACCGTTCTTATGGTTGCTTCTCCCACATCAAAAACTACGGCTAAGTGTGTGGGTTGCTCTCGTCGAATAACATCGAACAAGGAGTTAAGAAACCCCATTATTGCCGAAGTGTTAAAACCTTTCGAGTTGATTCTTGGGTTCTTAATAAATGCATAATAACCTCTAAAAATCAATGCATATGCATCTAATAGAAATAATCTTTTATCAGAATGATTCATTCGGGTTCTTATATATATTATTTTCTAATGTAGAACTATAATTGTTCTATTATTGTTCGGGAGCTATCTGCAAAACCAATCCTTCTATTTCGGGAGTTACGGCCAATTGACAGCTCAAACGGCTATTTTCTCTCACGTGAAAAGCTTCTGCGAGCATTGCATCTTCATCAGGATTCATCTCTGGCAGTGGAGTCTCTGGAGATTCTACATAGCACTGACATGAGGCACACATGGCCATTCCACCACAAACCCCAAAGGTACCTTCTTCTACCAACTCATATACACGCACAATTTCCATCATATTCATGTTCATATCGGTTGGTGCATCAACTTCGTGGCTTACTCCTTCGCGATCGATGATTGTAACTTTTATATCAGACATTGTTTCTAAGAATTTGTGTTGCTAACAAAAATACAATTTTATTCTCCTTTACGATACTTCATCAATAAGATTTGGGTTAAAAAAAACTCAATCTATATAAGCTTTTTCGGTAGAATGGTTCATAGGACGGTTTCTTTTTACATGAATTCTGTACTCTAGTTTGATGCTTATCTATTTTAAAAACTAAAAAAACCTTATTGCAAGCAACAAGGTTTTTCTGATGATTTTCTCACAGCAATGAATTACTCTATGGCTTTTACTACTGCTTTTTCTGCTTCTTTTCGGGTTCCATCGAAACCATCCACTCCTGCTACAGTTGTGTATTTCAGGATAAATTTCTTACCTGGGTTTAAGCGATTATAGACCGATTGACACATCAAGGTTGCTTCATGGAAACCACAGAGTATCAATTTCAATTTTCCTGGATAGGTATTGATATCTCCTATGGCATAAATACCTTCTATATTGGTCTGATAGTCAAGTGCATTGTTCACTTTGATTGCATTTTTCTCTATTTCTAATCCCCAATTAGCAATAGGACCTAATTTTGGCGATAGACCAAAAAGTGGAATAAAATAATCTGTCTCTATATAGAATTTCTCTCCTTCTTTTTCTATCTCTAATTTTTCTACCTTTCCGTCTCCTTGTATTGCTGTAATTTCGGCGGGCGTAATTAGGTTAACTTTTCCTAATTTTTTCAGTTCGATTACTTTATCTACCGAATCCAAGGCACCACGGAACTCGTTTCTACGATGAACAAGGGTAACTTCTTCTGCTATATCCGACAAAAAAATCGTCCAATCCAAAGCAGAATCACCTCCTCCTGCAATCACAATTTTTTTATCGCGGAACATTTCGGGCTGACGAACAAAATATTCTACTCCTTTTTCTTCGTAATCGGCAATATTGTCGATTAACGGCTTTCTTGGCTCAAAAGACCCTAATCCTCCTGCTATTGCAACGGCTTTTCCGTGAACTTTGGTCCCTCGGTTGGTTGTTACTATAAAGGTTTCATCTTCTTGCTTCTCTACTGTAGTGGCAATTTCATTGAGCGTAAATCCTGGTTCGAATTGTTTTATTTGCTCCATCAAATTGTCTATTAACTCTCCTGCACCAATGCTTGGGAATCCTGGAATATCGAAAATTGGTTTTTTAGGATATAGTTCTGCCAATTGACCTCCAGGCTGTGGAAGAGCATCGATTATATGGCATCTTAGTTTTAATAATCCGGCCTCGAATACAGCAAATAATCCTGTTGGTCCAGCGCCTATAATGATGATATCTGTTTCTATCATGATTGGATTTTTTTTACGTTTTTTGATGTCCACAAATTTAACAATTTTGAACCAAAAAATGAATGACTATCATCATCATAGTTAAGTTTTAATGAATTATGCAAGTGAAACTTATCGTTTTTTTATGGAATGTTTTAAAGAGAAGTGTTTATTAGTACCCCACAGGTTTACGACAATAATCCTCAAAATACTCTTGCATTTTTTTTAAAAGATTATGCTTCTCTCCATCGATAATAGTATACTTAAGCTTAAGGAATAGCTTTTCTTTATTTTCTTATATAAGAGATTCGTTTGGCTATATTTTTCATTTTCTATTAAAAAAAATCGGGGGTGTAATTATTTAATATTTTAAAGCAAAAGTAAATAAATGTTCACCGAGCAGACATCAATGCATGGGTTCGTAAATGCAATAAAACGCAAAAGTGAAACGTCGTTATATAGCATTCTCAAGATAATTTAACTACTAAAATCCATGAAGGTATCATGCTGATTATAATAATTTAAGGCAGCAACATAATCACTTAACGTCGCAGTAGCCTTTTGCTCACTGACGTTACCAATAACATCGGCGAATTGTTGGCCAGAATATAAATAAACCAAATGATTACCAATCACCCCAGATGGAAAGACTTCATTATCATCGTCATCAATATCCGGGTAATCATCGATCCAATACTCTTGTCCAAGCACAAACTCGTCAACATTGGGTTTCGTATAAACACAAATCTGTTCGCCTATAGTTAGATCCTCTTTGAACGCATCAACTAATTTATTTATAGAGTTAAATGATTTCATCATGAGCATGGTTTTGATCCTTTACTTTTTAATTCACCTGTTTTTCCATCAAGCTTACCTCTTCTGCCATCTTCACCTCCACCCCATATATCTCTACCTCCTTTGCCTGTCGGATGGTAAAGAGCATGATTTGAACTATGATCTGTACGGTCAACTAAAGACAATCGTCCTAAATCTTCATGATGATGCCAAGTCAATCCAGGGGGTGATTTGCTGTCGACTTTCCAAGAACTTAATTCTGGATATCTCTTAAGCATATCTCTTCTGAATGAAAGATCAGAGTTTAATTCTTCAAATAATTTTTTATTTGCCCGATTAAATTGAACAGAGTCACTAGAAAAAATATTCTTATCATCAAGAATAAAATCGAAAAAAATATGATATTTACCATTATTAGCTCTAGTAGCCAACCCCAACGGATCCACCCACTCCACCGGGTTCGGGGCGTATTAATAGAGGTTAATCCCTCCCATCAAGCCGATCGGGTCTTGGCTGATAAAGCGACCTAGCTCTGGGTCATAATATCTAAAGGTATTGTAATGTAACAACGTCTCAGCATCATAATACTAACCTTGAAAACGATGATTATTAATCACCTGCTCATCAGTAGCAGCTCGGCTCATGACACGGGTTTCACCCCACGCTTTGGCCTTGGCCTCCCACACCACGTCCTGACCTTGGTTCATCAACAGTTGTGGGGTACCGAGGTGATCGCACACATAATGAAAAAGTTTCGGCGCTGCTTGAGTTTCTTCTGCTAACTCGGCCTGCCACACCCGTGAGCTCAGTAGTTCCGCTTGTCCATCACTGCTATTGATGTATTGCGCCAAGGGCACAAACTGACCATCTTCGTAGAGATACACCGCTCATCCATTTTTGTTATTTCTAGACTTACAAGCTCTCTTGATTAAAAACTAAAAAATATATAGCAAGCACACTGACATCTAGGAATTTCATTACTCAACAAAAATTGCAGAATCGATCTTCATCTTTTTTAAGTACCAAGGCTAAATTAGTCATCAACTAATTTCTTTAACATAGTTTTAGCGCGTGAGTAACCATTCTCTGCTGCTAACTTAAGCCAATATATGCCTTCTTTTTCGTTCACTTTTGTGTATTGCCCCTTAAAATATGCTTGAGCAAGCATATATTGATGATGCGCATCCCCTGCTAGTGCTTTTTCAGATAAAACTTTGACTTCATGACTATCTAAATCCACCAATGAATAAAAACTACTTTTCTTCCAATGAATTAATACCTTATTATCTTGTCGTTTAATCTTACCGAATCGATCAAAGTGACGTAAATCCCCTCCATTTACTTCCAAAACGGTAATATCATCAAAGCCTTCGTCCTCCCTAGTCATTCGGATAAAGTAATGTAAATGTTTCTCTAAATGCCAACGTAAAGTCAGCTCCTTATCGATTTTCTTCACTACACCTTCGTACACAAAGTCTAATGCTTCAAAAGCAGCAAATACAGTTAAGAGTTCATCTTGCTTTAGATCATAATCATTAACTAGACCAAGTACAGTGGTTTTAAAAACATCATACGCAAACTCTAGTAACTCACGCTTTGAGTCTAACCGCCTGAAATACTCACCATCAATAACAACACGTACCTGCACAACACCCAATGCCTCGGGGCTTTTATTCAATGGTTTCTCTGGTGGAGTATCAAGTATATAAATAACCAATTTATCTATTTTTTCAGAAGTAATTTTCCTATGAGCGTAAAATTCAAAAGCACTACTAATGACTTTCCAAGCCCAACCATTTTCCCCAACATCAAAAGGGGTAACAATTTCTAGAACATTTAAGTATTTATTTACCATAACTGTTGACTATCACTTCATGATATTTAGGTCTTTTATTACCAAGAGGGTTACGTGCTGTTCCATCTCGCCTCATTGCACCTATTGCATAAGCATTAACAAAACCTTGTTCTTTAGCCAAAGCTTCTGCCCTTGTTAAATTTCTACAAACAATTTCCGACTTAAAATTTCCACCTTCATGGTTTAGTTTTCTTACTTGACTTTCTGCGCGGCTAGATTTTCCATCACGTCTTATCCTACTGTAGTCCCCCCATTTATAAACATCACCAGTATCTATATCCACAATTCTATAAACATGATTCCGTCGCCTGCTTAACTTAGAATTGCCATGCGCTCGTTTTCCAGCCCTTGACAAGCCTCCCACCAAAATCACGCCATTTCGAAGAACTTGCCTAACCAAAGCAGGATGCCACCCCCACGGATCCACCCACTCCACCGGGTTCGGGGCGTATTGATAGAGGTTAATCCCTCCCATCAAGCCGATCGGGTCTTGGCTGATAAAGCGACCTAGCTTAGGGTCATAATACCTAAAGAGAGAGTTTGTCTACTTTTCTGACTAGGAACAATCAATCGAAATATTTATAAGGAAACATCTCAAATAATTGAGGGTGAATACTATTCATTAGTCCCATGACTACCTGCTTAAATTCATCTATACTTTGGTCTTTTTCAAGTCTCTGCTCTAACTTCGCAAGCAAAAAACCCATCCTAAGAAAACCAGTGAAATCAATCTGCAGATTTAAAAAATTCTCTAATCCCCCATATTCCCCCTGATTATGGTCAAAAAAGAATACGGTTTTGGTTTGTTCATTCAAAAACCATTCATCTCCTTGCCCTGACTGCCCTATAAGCCACAAATTTTGTGGCAAATTATTATCGGATGCTCGCTTATTCCACTCAATCGCCTTCCGATAGCCATATAACACAATATCCGGTGTAATACTAACCTCTTTAAACTGATGAATAAACTCAGTATATTTTTTATCAATTTGAGGGATTCTACCTTTATCTTTAATGACAGGATCAAGTTTTTCAAGGAAATTAAAAAGCTCATTTGAGTTAATCAGTTTCATTTTATCTCCTTTATCCATGTTAACTAGATTACTTACAAGGTCTATTTTTTACTGCGTCAGCAGAATATTTACCGATTCTTTCTTTTCTTGCTAAATCTCTCAGTCGTTTTTCAAGGAAATCTTTAGCTGTTTCTTTATCCATTCATTGTTTTTCAACATAATCTAACAAACCATCAAATACTTTGTTCCAATTCTTGCCAACTCTAGAACTATTAGTATGTACACCTCTACCTCTAGTTAATCTATGTCTTTCAGGCGAGAGATTAAAGAAAAATTTCGGATTATTAACATCAATATCAGCTAATCTTTTAAATCTATCTGCAAACTCTTCAGGGAAACCATGATGAATTTCTGCGAAAACATGAGGCTGTCCGACATAATCTTTCCAAAGTCTTTGCAATGTACTAGAGCGAGTTTTCCACCCCAACGGATCCACCCACTCCACCGGGTTCGGGGCGTATTGATAGAGGTTAATCCCTCCCATCAAGCCGATCGGGTCTTGGCTGATAAAGCGACCTAGCTCTGGGTCATAATACCTAAAGGTATTGTAATGTAACGACGTCTCAGCATCATAATACTGATTTTGGTTCTTCAAAAATTGTACCTTACCGAGGTGATCGCACACAATTTCTGAATAAGGTCCTCCGCAAGTTCTAAAGAAGTTACTTCTTTACCAAACATATGTTGGTCAAAATTTACCCCTACAATTACACCATCAAAAAACATGCCTAAGCACCAATTCTCTATGAACTCTCCCAAGGGAATAACCTTAAGCTTAAAGTGTGAAAATTATGCTGGGTCATTACATCGTAACGCTAAACGTATGATTCAAAGCATCAATATACGCCTATTCTCGCCACACTAGACTATAGTAATAGATCATTACAAAAATTCACTCACAATAAAAAACTTCTAAGGAATCAACAACATCAGAAAAAAACGCATCAGTAAAAATAACTGTGCCCTCGTCATGTAAAAATCTACCTATCTTATTATTGTTTCTATTATCAAAAAACAAAATATCTCCCTCATCATCTGCAAAAGCAAAAAAATTTGAAACATCACTCTTATCAAGTATACGACCACTATTCGTTTGCATTGATTTTCCCGCCCATCTCATCACTTCGAAATAAGAGCTAAGAATTCTGAACCATGGTCTTTCTTCTTTTGCATTCTGTATTTTCACCTTTTTCGAAAGAAAATCAATCCCACCGAACGCCCAGTCATCACTATTAAGCATTTCGTTCTCTGAACTCAATTCGGCTCTAACCCAACTCTTAAACCCACTCAAAAACTCAACATACTCTTCGGGAAGTGATAGTTGATATTCTTTCAAAAAATCTTGAACCAGATTTTTATTATTCACACTTGCCTCCATTCGCTTGCATTTGTTTTAACCTTTCCTGCCAATAATTATTTCTATACTCTTCATACTGTTGTACTAATTTTTTGTCCTTCCTAAAAGACTCACCATTACCAATAAAAAAATGTAAATCGCCATGCAATTTTTGATGTAATGACGCACTGATTTCCAACATTGGTCCAGGTTCCTTACCAGACAGGTGATGTAAATTAACTCGTTGACCATCCCACCCAAAAGGCGCTTTCCCTTTAGACATCAACGTTATATTTGACTGTGTTAGCTCAAACAATGAATCATCTTGATAAACAACCCTACCCCCAAAATCAACTTTTCTCTTATTTCTAAGCATCCCTCTTATTAAACGAGTCTTCCACCGGATCCACCCCCACGGATCCACCCACTCTATCGGGTTCGGGGCGTATTGATAGAGGTTAATCCCTCCCATCAAGCCGATCGGGTCTTGGCTGATAAAGCGACCTAGCTCTGGGTCATAATACCTAAAGGTATTGTAATGTAACGACGTCTCAGCATCATAATACTGATTTTGGTTCTTCAAAAATTGTACCTTACCGAGGTGATCGCACACATAATGATAAAGTTTCGGCGCTGCTTGAGTTTCTTGCGGTACAGATTTAGACCCTATTCTATTGGGTTAATGAGTTTTGCAAATTCTGCACTTTTACGGATATATTCTGTTAGAACAGCAATACGCCGTCTAAAAGCATCGCATAAGTAATCACAACATAAAACATGAGTCTTGTCGTTATAAACGACTATCTTTAATTCTTTCTCATTTGCTGCTCTGCTAGCTGTAAGGCTTCCTTTAAAATAGCAATATCACTTTCAGGCACTTTCCACGTTTTCGTCATTTTTGGGTGCTCTAAACAACGAATTAAAGAATCAATAATCAGTTCTAATCGTTGATTATCATCGCCATCAAGAAAAGACTGATAATCGATTTTTAATCGAAACTCTAAATCTTGTTTTTTATTGTTACGACGTACAATCTCTGGTAGTTTCATTGTCTTCATGATTGGTCCCTCTAACATAGCAATATAGGCCCAGCACCAATCTTTATATGCATCAGAAAATTGTTTATCCTCAATATATGAATTAACTATTCTCTCTATCTCATTTGCAATTTTACTATACGCTTGTCCTACAGTATGCTCTGCTTCGGCAGAATTCCACAATCTCATTGTACCTTCTCTTTGATATTCATTTTATTTTTACCAAACCAACTTGTTTAATTTTGGTCGCCTACCATGAGTCTTTGTATATTGAAGCGTTTTCGTATACTGGTGCATTGTAAAAGTAATGAAAAAAAATGAATCGTATAATTAATAATAAATATAGGGGCTAAACATAATGTTTAGCCCCTATATTTTAAAAACACATGATTCTTTGTGTTGTATGTAGCGAAGAGCAGAATCGAACTGCCGACCTCAGGGTTATGAATCCTGCGCTCTAACCATCTGAGCTACCTCGCCAATTGGACTGCAAATATAAAAGGTTTTTTCTAATAATCACAAACTTTATCTAGAAAAAAATCCAAATTATTTTCATTTGCGGTTTATCTATCCTATAACTCATTCTATTCCAACGCTTTTTTTATTCTGTACATCGCTTCTTTCAATTGATCTATAGAGGCAGCATATGAAATTCTAATACAATTTGGCGAACCGAAAGCTGTACCAGACACTACTGCAACCAAGGCTTTTTCTAACAAGAACATTGTCAAATCATCGGCAGATTCTATCGTTACACCCTGAAAAGTCTTACCGAAAAGTTCCGAGACATCTGGAAAAATATAAAAAGCTCCTTTAGGTTCATTCACTCGAAACCCTTTGATTTCATTGGCCCATTGTATCATTAAATTTCTACGTTCGTGAAAAGATTCTACCATATAATGAATGGCCGAAGGTTCAGCCTCTAGTGCGGTAATCGCCGCTCTTTGTGCTATAGAATTTGTACCAGAGGTTACTTGTCCTTGGAGAGTTTCACACGCTTTTGCTAACTTTTCTGGTGCACCTATGAAACCGATTCTCCACCCCGTCATCGCAAACCCTTTGGCCAATCCGTTGATGGTAACTGTTTGGTCGTAAACTTCTGGGAAGGATGCAATGCTTACCATTTTTTCTCCATAAGTTATATGCTCATAGATTTCATCAGAAATAATAATTACTTCTGGATGTTTTGACATTAAAGTGGCAATTGCCTTCAGTTCTTGTTCTGTATACACACTCCCAGAAGGATTGCAGGGAGAACTGTAGATAAGTGCTTTGGTTTTTGGCGTAATATATTCTTCGATTTGAGAAGCAGTAACTTTGAAATCATTTTCGATACTTGCCGGTATAAAAACAGGTTTACCTCCTGATAATTCTACAATATCTGAATAACTCACCCAATAAGGTGTCGGGATTAACACCTCGTCACCATCACTTACCAATGATTGAATTACATTGTAAATCGATTGTTTTGCTCCAGTAGATACGACAATTTGTGATGCGGTATATTGGATACCATTATCGCGTTTGAATTTATTTATTATTGCTTCTTTCAGTTCTGGATAACCAGAAATGGGCGGATAGGCGGTCCAATTTTCATCCAGTGCT
This sequence comes from Weeksella virosa DSM 16922, assembly GCF_000189415.1. Lineage (GTDB taxonomy): Bacteria > Bacteroidota > Bacteroidia > Flavobacteriales > Weeksellaceae > Weeksella > Weeksella virosa. Next base: position 1,291,258 of record NC_015144.1, on the reverse strand, counting down.
TTTTTGGCTGCATCTTTTATAAAGTCGGGCGTATGAAAGTCGGGCTCACCAATACTTAGACTAATAATATCGAGTCCTTGATTACGCAAATCACGTGCTTTTTGGGTCATGGCTATGGTAGCCGATGGTTTTAACTTTTGTAAACGCTCTGAAAGTTGCATGGAATAAAATAATTAATTCTTAACCTTATTATATTCTACAAAGATAATTGAAATCTTATGCAGTATGAGATAAAATCATATGAAAATAAAACTAAAATTTTCTGCAAACAATAAACTATTTACTACAAACGACTGTTTGTATGTTTCGAAAATTTCGTGAAAAATTATCGCTTAATGATAAAATGGCGTTCTAAAGAATGGCTTGAAAGTTTGTTCTATAAAAAAACTGGCATTTGCCAGTTTTTCTATATTTATATCAGTAAGACTACTAAAATTAATAATAGTTTACGCGACTTAATTCTTTTTCGTCTGCTACTACTTCTTCGTCTAAGTAACGCTCTAGACTATCATCCATTTCTTTCATCCAAGGTGTATGATGTACTTCGGCTTGCGTACCGTCCATCACAGAAGTATATACTTTGTCTCGATAATTTAAGATATTGTTTTCTTTATCATTCAACCAGCTTTTGAACATTTCCGCTACTTTATCAATATTAAAGCTTGGATAATCTGTCATTTCTATCAATTCTTTAATATAGGCTGTTTGGAAATCTACATGATCGTCACCCGTTTCTGTTTTCGCTTCTGCGTCTACCCATTTTTTGATATCTTTATTCCTCTCTTCTTTCGCAGGCAATTCTATTCTACCCAACATATAATCTCTGGCAAACCAGGCTTGCGCATCAAACATATTGAAGGTGTAGTATTGATCTTGCATTCCTAAGAAAATTAATCGTTCGTTATCATTAAAAACAACTCCTTTGTATAAATTATCTGGGTATAAACAGTTTTTGGTTTTTAGACGCAAATCGCTTGGTAGAAATGGAAATTTGTGTTGGTATCCGGTACATAAAATTACGGCATCGTATTTTTTAGACGTTCCATCTCTAAAATGAGCAATATCGCCCTCGAAATGTGTAACCAATGGTTTTTCTTCTATTCCTTTCGGCCATTTTGCACCAATCGGGTTGGTTCTGTACGAAATTGTTACCGAATTGCTACCGTGCTTGAAGCATTGCACCCCTATATCTTCTGCAGAATAACTACTACCGATTAGTAGAATATCTTTCCCGATGAATTGGTCTGCACCTCTAAAATCGTGTGCATGCATCACACTTCCTGTAAAATCGTCAATTCCTTTAAAATAAGGCATATTTGGAGTAGAGAAATGTCCAGTACCTACTACTAAATAATCAAAACATTCTTCGAACGTTTCGTTATTTTTCAAATCATCAAAAATCACCCGAAACTGTTTTTTATCTTCGATATAATCTACCCATCGAGCAACGGTATTGAATTTGATAAAATCTCGGGCTTTACTTTTTTTGATTCTACCTTGAATATAATCGAACAAAACTTCGCGTGGTGGATATGAAGATATTGGCTGCTTGAAGTGCTCTGTAAAGGTATAATCAGCAAACTCTAAACATTCTTTCGGTCCGTTCGACCAAAGATACTTATACATACTACCATGTATCGGCTCGCCATATTTCCCTACACCTGTACGCCAAGTGTAGTTCCACATACCGCCCCAATTATCTTGTTTTTCATAACATTTAATTTCTGGAATAGGGTTGCCTTTTTTCTGTTCCGATTCGAATGCTCTTAACATGGCTAATCCACTTGGACCGGCACCGATAATTCCTACTTTAAAATTTGTCATAATTGCATAATTTTTTTCTGTTTTCTTAAATTTGAAAACAAATGATTTACTAATTTCGATTAAACTGAATCAATATTCTGATTCGTAAGACACCCTGTTTATCTAAAAAAACGAGGATGAAATTGAGGAGAGTTTATACTCCAAAAGACGAACCTTCTGGTTCTATTGAAAAGAGGTTGGCCAATCGGCCTCTTTAAAAGATCGAAACTTTGAAATTATATCAATGAAATTTCAACTTCGAGTACCGCAAATATACAAAATATATCTTTTTTGAGCAAAAAAAGCTGTTTTTTTTAGAGAATATCAATCAAAATAAATCAAAAACAAGTATAAATTAAAACACAGCACAATTGATTGTGCTGTGTTTTTTAAATAAATTTAAAGTATTCTTATCTCGTGAATAATAATTCTCTGTATTTGGTCAAAGTCCATAATTCATTATCGACCATCAGTTCTAATTTATCTGAATGATGGCGAATAATGTCAAAATAAGGTTTTACTACGTTGCAATATGCATAGGCCGCTGCTTCTAGGTCTTCTAAAGCATTGGCTTTTTTACGCTCATTGATCATCAAGTGTACATTCTCGTTGATTGCAGAAATATGTCCGGAAATTTTCTTCAAAATAATTATTTGTTCTTTGGCAATTTCTTGGAATTCTTCTCCAAAAATTTCTTTTAGCCCCTTCACATTTTCTATCAGTAAATTCTGATAACGTAAGGCTGTCGGTATTACATGGTTTCGAGCAATATCACCCAAAACACGTCCTTCTATCTGAATTTTTTTGATGTAATCTTCTAATTCTATTTCGTATCGTGCATGAACTTCGGTACGATTCATCACATTCATCGACTCAAAAACTTCATACGATTTTTCAGAAATTTTTGCTTTCAATGCTTCTGGTGTAGTCTTGTAGTTTGACAAACCTCTTTTTTCTGCTTCTTTTTCCCATGCTTCGCTATAACCGTCTCCTTCGAACAAGATATTTTTGGTCTCTTTGATGTATTCTCTAAGTACATTAAAAATAGCCTCGTCTTTTTTCAATCCGCCTTTTTCTATCAAAGTATCTACTTGCTGTTTGAAAACCGTTAATTGCTTTGCCATAATGGTATTGAGCATGGTCATTGCATTGGCACAATTTGCAGTAGAACCCACCGCACGGAACTCAAATTTATTTCCTGTAAATGCAAAAGGTGACGTTCGATTTCTATCTGTATTATCCAACAATACATCTGGAATCTTTCCTACGACATTTAGTTTAAGGTCTGTTTTTTCTTCTGGCGATAACTTACCTGTTGAAACACCTTCTAACTCTTCCAGAACCTTGGTCAATTGTTGCCCGATAAAAATTGAAATAATTGCCGGTGGAGCTTCATTTGCTCCTAAACGGTGATCGTTCGACGCAGAAGCAACAGAAGCTCTCATCAATTCTTCATGTTCCGAAACAGCTTTGATTGTATTGATAAAAAAGGTAAGAAATTGCAGATTACTCATCGGGGTTTTCCCGGGCGATAACAGGTTTACACCTGTATCGGTTGCCAACGACCAGTTATTGTGCTTGCCTGATCCGTTAACGCCTTTGAAAGGCTTTTCATGAAACAACACTTTAAAGTAGTGTCGTTCGGCAACTTTCTGCATTACATCCATCAGTAAAGAATTGTGATCTACCGCCAAGTTGGTCTCTTCGAAAATTGGAGCCAACTCGAACTGATTTGGTGCTACTTCATTATGCCGTGTTTTTACAGGAATTCCTAACAACATGCACTCGTTTTCTAAATCGCGCATATAATTAAGTACACGTGATGGAATAGACCCAAAATAATGATCCTCTAGCTGTTGACCTTTGGCAGAAACATGCCCCAATAGTGTTCTACCTGTTTGTAATATATCGGGACGTGAACTTGCCAATGCACTATCAATCAGAAAAAATTCTTGCTCCCACCCCAATGTTGCGGTTACCTTTTTCACATTCTTATCAAAATAACGTGCCACTTCTGTCGCAGCCGTATCAATCACAGACAAAGCACGCAATAAAGGCGTTTTATTATCCAACGCCTCTCCTGTGTACGACACAAAAACGGTCGGTATGCATAATGTTGTTCCAAAAACAAAAGCAGGTGATGTTGGATCCCAGGCGGTATACCCTCTGGCTTCGAAAGTGTTTCTAATCCCTCCATTCGGGAAAGAAGATGCATCAGGCTCTTGTTGCACCAATTGTGTTCCTGCGAATTTTTCCACTGGATCTCCTCCCTCAAAATCTGTTTCGAAAAAAGCATCATGTTTTTCGGCCGTGGTTCCTGTCAAAGGTTGAAACCAATGTGTATAATGCGTTACTCCCTTACTCATGGCCCAATCTTTCATGCCTTGTGCAATATTATCGGCCAAACGACGATCGATTTTCACCCCCTGATCGATAGCGGCTCTAACCGCCTTGTAAGACTCTGGTGTGAGAAATTGACGCATCGCTTTATCATTGAAAACATTTTCGCCAAATATTTGCGACTTTCTCGGAAGTACTTCTACTTCTACTGGTTTTCTTGAGTTAGCCGTTTTAAGGGCTTCGAAACGGAATGTTGACATAAATCTATTATTAGTATGGATTTTATGGGGTAAAAATAAAAAAAAACACAAAACCAATAACATTACCCTACATAAAAATAGGGGTATAATAAAAAAATTTAACATTAAGGCGATAAAAAAAATTTCTACATGGAGAGAAAACTCCAAAAATTAGATACAAAAAAACGGTCCTTTTACAAGGACCGTTTTCGCACACATATTAAAAAGTTGTAGGAATTTATCTAAATCGATCTATAGATTTCACAAGTTTTTCGTCCTTTTTAATAAATCGATTGGCTAATAGCAGAAGCACAATCGGTATGATAGGCACGAAAACCCCAATACCTTTCTCAGAAAAACTTTCTCCAGGTAAGATTAATAGATAATATAGTAAAAAACCTAAAATTAATAAATTCAATACAATATTTACCCATCCTAGTGTTAGTTGTAGCTTTCTATTCTTAAAAAGCATGATGGTCAGGAACGATAAAAATGCAGAAACATAAAAGGCCAACATAGCAATTGCATCTCCATTTGCAGGATTTGATAGCCAATCGACAATCAAATCGTACATATTATCTGCATTGATTGCAAATATACAAGAAAATATCCCACTAAAAAATAAAAAGAGACTTTGTTTTCGTTGAATCATTACATAAATTTTCTCTACAAAATTAGGTGATTTTTTTTTAGTTTACCTAATTATTCGTACTATTGCATGGTATAAATCTTATTATAACTTTCTCAAAACATAAACTTTGTTTTGATTTCCAATCACTTTACATCTTTAATAACAACAATTTCAAACTTAAAATAATTTTACCCGTAAGAGAAATTATGTTCGAATTATCTCAAATAAAAAAAAGCAAACTTCCCGAGCTACAGCAGATGGCAGCTCAATTGAAAATAGAAGGGTTTAGAAAAATGAAAAAAGCAGAACTTAGTGATGCCATAATAAGCGTGCTAGGAGAAGCCAACGAATCGATCAAAGAAAACAATGAGCCGAACGTTGAGGAAAATCTCCCGAAACAAGAAAAAACTAAGCGAAGAAGAGTGCAAAAAAACGATTCGGAAACACAAGACACAACGAATCTAGAAATAAATAACACCGAAACTACTACCCCTAAAAAGGTCGAGCCCTTAGCCAACCAAGATCAACAAGCTGCTCAACCGCAAGAAAAACAAAACCGCAGACAAACTACGCAAAACAAGCAGCGGGATTTTCAGAAACAAAAAAACAGCCGAAACCATGAGCATCCACAGCACGTTCAACAACAGAAGAACAAATACCGTGCAGCGAATTATGAATTTGATGGGATTATTAAAACCGAAGGAGTTTTAGAAATCTTGCCAGATAACAACTACGGTTTCCTTCGTTCTTCAGACTTCAATTATCTTTCTTCTCCAGATGATGTGTATGTTTCTCAGTCTCAGATTCGTTTATTTGGGCTGAAAACTGGTGACACAATTACCGGGGAAGTTCGTCCACCAAAAGAGGGAGAAAAATACTTTCCACTAATTAAAATTATCGAAATCAATGGCCGTACACCCGACTTTGTTCGCGATAGAATTTCTTTCGAACATTTGACGCCTCTTTTCCCTAATGAGAAATTTAACCTGAACAGCTCTCGTTTATTATCCAATCGTATCCTAGATTTGTTCGCACCTATCGGGAAAGGGCAACGCGGTATGATTGTCGCACCACCCAAAACTGGTAAAACCTCTTTACTAAAAGACATTGCCAACGGAATCGCTCAAAATCATCCAGAGGTCTATTTATTGGTTTTATTAATCGACGAGCGACCAGAAGAGGTTACAGACATGAAGCGTTCGGTAAATGGTGAGGTGGTTGCTTCTACCTTCGATGAGTCTGCAGACCGACACGTGAAAGTTGCCAACATCGTACTAGAAAAAGCAAAACGAATGGTAGAATGCGGACACGATGTGGTGATTCTTCTCGATTCGATTACCCGCTTAGCACGTGCTTATAATACCGTATCGCCCGCTTCGGGGAAAGTTCTTTCGGGTGGTGTAGATGCCAATGCGCTTCATAAACCAAAACGCTTTTTTGGTGCTGCCAGAAATATAGAAAATGGCGGTTCATTGACTATTATTGCAACCGCTCTGATCGATACAGGATCGAAAATGGATGAAGTAATTTTCGAGGAATTCAAAGGAACAGGAAATATGGAATTACAATTGGATAGAAAAATTGCCAACAAACGTATTTTCCCAGCAATTGATTTGGTTTCTTCGAGTACAAGACGGGACGATTTATTACTCGATGAGCTTACACAACAACGTATGTGGATTATGCGCAACCATTTGGCCGATATGAACCCGGTGGAAGCAATGGATTTCTTGTTCAACCGAATCAAGGATACAAGAAACAATGAAGAGTTTTTAATTTCGATGAATAAATAATTGTAAAAGGTTTATCTCAACCATACAAAACCTACAAATTTTTAATGGCTAAGTTTTTGCTATAATTAGTATCAACAATTAGAATAAAATAAAAACGATGCTAAAAAAGAAAATCCTATTATTATTTGTTAGCATTTTTGCTGCGAATATGGCTTTAGCTCAAAGCGCTGACATGAAAAACATGTTGAAAATTGGTGTAAATGCAGGTGCTTCGACTGGCCAAAACACAAGTGCAAATGCAGGATTAGATATTTCTTATCAAAATTTGGTTGTGCCAGGTTTTGGATTAGGTGTCTCTACTGGATACAATCATTTCTTCGGCAAGAAAAGAAATTTTGACGGTGTAACGATTGACAACAATGATTTTGGTGTAATACCTATTGCTGCATTAATCAAAGTATATCCAGGGAAATCTGGTTTCTACGGTGGTACCGATATCGGATATGGATTTATCGTTGGCAAAGAAAAAGTAGCCAACAATCATTACCCAAGCGAATCGCTTTACAATGCCGATATGCCGAGTGGTGGTTTGTATTTGCGTCCAGAAATTGGCTATCACAACCGCAATTGGAATTTCTTTGTACACTACACAAAAGTTTTTGTGGGCAATGAAGGAAAAGTAGGAAACGATAAGTTCAACGCGGGAACCGTTGGTGCTGGAGTCGCTTACAATCTCCCATTAGGAAGATAATTTTGGTATCCTATCCATTATCAAAAACAAAACCGTACGAAAAAGCTTCGTGCGGTTTTGTTTTATAATTTATTAAGTTGACAATGCTTACAAATTAAATACCAATATGTTATTCGATGATTTTCTCTGATATTTCTTCCCACTCCTCCATTAGAGCATCAAGATCAGTTTGTGCTTGATGATAATCATCCAATTCTTTTTGGCTTTGATTTCCTGCAGTCATTTTTGCTTCTAATTGCTCGATTTTAATTTCTAATTCGGTAATATCCGATTCTACTTTCGACAAGCGATTTTTCAATCTTTTTTGTTCTTTTGCCTCTTCAAAAGATAATTCTATTTGCGGCTGTTCTTTTTTGGTTTCCTTTTTTTGAGACAAGATTGCTTCTGGTTCAACACCTTTTTCTACCTCACGGAAATTTCCAGCCTTCACTTCTGCCAAATAATCATCGATACTACCTAAATATTCTTTAACTTTTCCATTTCTGAAATCGTATACCTTATCCACCAAACCTTCTAAAAACTCTCGATCATGCGAAACAAGTATCAAGGTTCCTTGGTATTTCTTCAGAGCTTTTTTCAGGATTTCTTTCGATTGTATATCCAAATGATTGGTTGGCTCATCCATAATTAGCACATTAAAAGGTCGTAGCAATAGTTTACAAAGTGCTAAACGGTTTCTCTCCCCTCCGGAAAGGACTGATACTTTTTTTTCTACAGCATCTCCACCAAACATAAAAGCCCCCAAATAATCGCGAACATGTTTTCTTGTTTCTTCGGTTGCAGAGTTTTCTGCTTCTTCGAGTACGGTATATTTATCATTGAGAACATGCGCTTGATTTTGTGCAAAATAACCAACCTCTACATTGTGCCCGTGATGGATTTTCCCTCTGTACTCTATGTCGCCGATGATGGCCCGTGAAAGCGTAGTTTTCCCTTGACCATTCTGCCCAACAAATGCTATTTTTTCACCTCGGTTGACATAGAAAGAAACACCTTCAAACACCGAATGTTCACCGAATGATACACCTACATTTTCGAGCTCGAAAATGATCTTTCCGGGCTGAACTGCATCTATAAAACGAATATTCATTTTGGTAACATCTTCGTTTTCTATTTCGATGCGCTCTATTTTATCCAACTTTTTTATTAGTGATTGTGCCATAGACGCTTTATTGGCTTTGGCGCGGAATTTAGCAATCAAGTCTTCGGTATGCTTGATCATTTGTTCTTGATTTTTCTGAGCTTGTTCTAATTTAAGTTTTCGATCTTCTCGTAAACTTAAATATTTAGAATAATTTGCTTTATAATCTGCAATCTGTCGATTAGCAATTTCTAGAGTTCTATTGGTAACATTGTCTAAGAATTGTCGATCGTGCGATACCAATACTACAGCTCCTGGGTAATCTTTTAAGAATTCTTCTAACCAAATAATCGAATCGATATCCAAATGATTCGTCGGCTCATCGAGTAGCATAACATCATGCTGTTGGAGTAGAAGTTTTGCTAATTCGATTCTCATACGCCACCCGCCAGAAAATTCGTCGGTAGAACGATGAAAATCAGAGGGTTTGAATCCTAAGCCGATTAATATTCGTTCTATTTCGGCGTCTTTGGTGTATCCACCCAAAAGTCCGAAGCGCTCTGTTAGATGAGCAATATCTTCGATAAGTTTACTGTATTCATCTGACTCGTAATCGGTGCGTTCGGCTAATTCTTTATTCACAAAGTCGATTCTCTCTTGTATTTGTGTTAATTGTTCGAATGCAGAATCTGCTTCTTGCCAAACTGTCCTTCCTTGAATAAAGTCGATATCTTGTGACAAATAGCCAACGGTTACCTCTCCTTCGTATACTACCTCTCCTTCTGTAGCAGGTTGTTCTTTAGCCAATATCTTGAGCAAGGTCGATTTGCCTGCACCATTTTTGCCAACCAATCCGACACGGTTTCCTTTATTGATCCGGAAAGAAACATCTTCGAATAAATATTTACCCGAAAAATAAACTCCTAAGTTTTGAACTAATAACATTTTGCAAAAATAATAGATTTCAACGAAGTAGAGGTGGCTCCATTATTATATTTCTATCGCTACTGTAAAATTACAAAATGCAACATTCACAAACTTTTTGCTTACTTTTTAGGCATTAGAAGCAAATCCTAATCGAAATACTCATCATAAAACCGAGCTATATCTGACTGATTATCTATAGGTTGCCCTTTTTCTATATGCAGATACAATATTTCTGCCATCTTGGGTGCAAGCATCGTCCCACGTGTTCCCATTCCGTTGAAACAGTATAAATTTTTATAGGTTGGATGCCCACCAATAATCGGACGTCGGTCTTTTACCGTTGGACGAATTGAGGCCTGCTGATGCAAAACCATAAACGATGAATCGACCACTTTTCCGATACCTGATAAAAGCTCTGTTTTGGCTGATTCTGTAACTTCATAATCCAGACAATCGCGGTCATACGTTGCACCAACAAAATATTCATCGCTTGATAACGGAAACAAAAACTCTTTTCCTTTCACCACGGCTTTGGGTAGTTTAGCTTCGGTTCTGATCGTCAAAACTTCGCCTTTTACACCAATAATAGGTAGTTTTCTAAAGTATGGGTTGGAAAGAATGTGATAGCCTTCACAAAAAATAACATGTTTGGCTTGTAGATTTTGGTAGGATATGCTATTGGGTGCTATTTGCAAATCCTCATACCGAAATTTTTCTTGAAGAAGGTTTTCTTTCTGTCTAAGATATTGTTCTAGTGTTGGTATCAACAATCGTAAATCGATTCGGCCAGTTGCTAAAACTTCGCCAGAACCGTATGGGTCTTTGATATCGTTGTATATCTTTAATTGTTGGAAATCGGTCGAAAGAAATGGTACAAGTTCGTGATGAGTAGTTGCTTTTTTGTGCCATGTCTTTTGTTCTTGTTCATCATTGAATATACGAAAAACTGGCATCTCATCAATAAATTTCTTATCAAAAAATTGTTCGTACCACAAGAAAAGTTCGTGCATTTTTTCTAATTGTTGTCGAGCATCCCATACCAAAGAAAAACGTTTTAGCACAACGGGATTATACAAACCCGCAGCAACGGTAGATGCACGATGAAAATCTTGATTAATCACGACAAAGGAATGCTGATGTTCTAACAAATATTTTATAAAAGCTGTTGCAGCAACCCCTAAACCGACCACGATATAATCGACTTGTTTCATCTTTTTCTTTTGGTCAAAGGTAAGAGTTTCTTTGTATTTTACCCTACGATAATCGGCCTATCCTACAAAAATTAGCGCAAGTTTCTTGCCGTATTTTTCACTTTCTCTATACGTATATTTAATAATAAATTAATCTTTTACTAAAGTCCTCTGCTAGAACGATTGTTAGTTTTGTTCAGACAAATTTTTCTGAAAAAAATACAAGAATGAAACATTTTTACATCTTAGTCGCTTCATTGGTAAGTGCAATATCCTTTGCTCAGAACGGGGTAATAACCGGTAAAGTCGTAGACGGTGAAAATAACTTTTCATTGCCCGGAGCAACCATAAAAATAGAAAACAGCAACCGATATACAATTTCTGATCAAAATGGAGGTTACGAATTTTTAAGTTTACCAGAAGGCACCTACAACGTTTATGTAGAATATTTGGGTTATATAACAGCTTCTCAAGAAGTAATAATAAGCTCAGACCAAAATACAGTAGCTAATTTTGAGTTGTTCTCGGGAATCGAACAATTGAATGAGGTAGTTGTTGTAGGAGATTATCTTCGCGGGCAAACCAAAGCACTAAACCAACAACGCAATAACGCTAATATTTCTAACATTATATCATCTGATCAGGTTGGTCGATTTCCAGATGCCAATATTGGTGATGCGCTGAAGCGTGTTCCGGGAATTACCATGCAAAATGACCAAGGTGAAGCTCGTAATATTATTGTACGCGGTTTATCGCCAGAATTAAATTCGGTTACTTTAAATGGCGATCGCATTCCTTCTGCCGAAGGGGATAACAGGAACGTTCAGATGGATTTAATCCCATCGGATATGATTTCGTCTATCGAAGTAAATAAAACCTTGACACCTGATATGGATGCCGATGCCATAGGAGGATCGGTAAATTTGATTACCCGTGCAGTACCAAACAAACAACGCATTTCGGTTACTTTATCGGGAGGCTATGCACCAATCCGCGAAAAAGGTTTGTACAATGGTGCCTTTATTTACGGAAACCGTCTTGCTGATAATAAGCTAGGGATTGTAGCATCGGCAACATGGCAATCGCAAAATTTTGGTTCATATAATATAGAAACTGTTTGGGGTAAAGACAAAAATGACAAGGCGTATATAAAACAAATGGACATTCGCAAATACGATGTACAACGTGTTCGTAGAAGTTTTTCTTTAAGTTCTGATTATGTTTTTAATGAAAACAATCGTATAGACTTCACAGCTATGTACAACTGGCGTGATGATCGCGAAAACCGTTATAGAACTCGCTACCGTGATCTAAAACTACAAGATGATGGTACTTATGTGGGAGAAATTCGAAGAGAAACAAAGGGCGGTATCGATAATAATCGTAACAAAAATACTCGATTAGAAGACCAAAGAGTTCTAAATTTTTCATTGCGAGGAGAACATCTTCTTTCTACAACTCTGGATATGGATTGGTCGGTATCGTACTCAAAAGCCAGTGAAGATAGACCAAATGAGCGTTACATTGATTTCAGACAAAGAAAAGTTACCATGGGGCAAAGTGTTGCTAATGATAACAGCCCGTATGTATATGCTGTAAAAGGAGAAAATCCCGAAAACTTTGAATTGCGAAAGATCACAGAAAATCATAATTATACACAAGAAGAAGAAATTGGAGCAAAAATAAACTTCCGTTTACCTTTATCGGTAATTGATGGAGAAAAAGGACGCTTGCGTTTTGGTGCTCGCATGCGTTTAAAAGACAAAAAACGCGATAATATTTTTTATTCTTACAAACCAATTAACGCAATGGGCAGTTTGGCACAAATGCCAAATGTATATTGGAGTGGTGAAAACTTCTATCCAGGTTCTCAATACGCACCGGGTTATTTTGTAGACCGTAAATACCTGGGTAACTTAGACTTATATGATCCAAATTTATTCAAAGAAACTTTAGAGCCTTCAGAGTTTTTATCTTCTAATTACAAAGCAAAAGAAAACATTACTGCTGGTTACCTCCGTTGGGATCAGGATCTTGATGATAAAACCTCTATTATTACCGGGATCCGCTTAGAACACACAGCAATCGAATATACAGGAAATTATGTTAAGGATGAAGAAGATTTGTTGGGAGAAATAAAAAACAAAAACAATTATTTCAACTTTTTACCAAGCGTAACATTGAAACATAAGTTTACCAAAAACTTCATCTTACGTGCAGCGGTTACGACAAGTTTAGCACGTCCTAATTATTATAATTTGGCTCCATACGTAAATGTTATCCAAGAGGATACCGAAATTAAAGCCGGTAATCCGAACCTAAAAGCCACGTACGCAACTAATTTCGATATTATGGTAGAAAATTATTTCAAAAATATCGGTATTGTTTCTGGAGGAGTTTTCTACAAAAACTTAAACAATTTTATATACACCTATAACAACAAAATCTACACAGCTAATGATTTTAGTGCCGATTTTCCGGGTGTTGCCAACCCAATACCGGCAGGTGAAAATTGGGATTTCACACAAGCAAGAAACGGAGATAAAGTTTCGGTGTACGGTTTTGAAATAGCTTTTCAACGACAGTTAGATTTTCTACCAGGCAACTTTTTTAAGAATTTTGGCTTATACGCTAACTATACATACACAAAGTCGGATGCTAAAGGAATTACCAACGAAGATGGCGAAAAACGTACAGGTCTTGGACTCCCACGTACTGCACCACATATGCTCAACGGATCTCTGGCCTGGGAAAACAAAAAATTCTCTGCACGCTTATCAGCCAACTACACATCGGCTTATTTAGACGAAATTGGTGGAAATGAGTTTGAAGATAGTTATTACGACAAACAATTCTTTTTAGATTATAATATGTCGTATAAATTTATGTCTAATTGGCGCGTATTTTTTGAGGCAAACAACCTTACAAATCAACCATTACGTTACTACCAAGGCGAAACCAATCGTCTCCAACAATTAGAATATTACAAATCTCGTTTCACATTGGGTATTAAATACGATTTCTAATGAAGTTAAAAAAAATTTTCTCCGTATTATTTATAATAATTATACACCTACTGTATGGTCAGCAAAAAGCTGATCATACAGTTGTTTTATCTGTATCACAACATCATGACATTCTACCAGAAAAAAATGGCCTATCGTTTTTGGCAATAGGAGATTTTGGTCGCCACGGAGCATTCACTCAAAAAGAAGTAGCACGAGATATGGGAGCTGTTGCAGATATATTAGATCTTGATTTTACTATTGCTGTTGGTGATAATTTTTATCCTTCGGGAGTTCAAAGTACAAAAGATTATCAGTGGATTTCTTCGTTCGAAAGTATCTACACCCACCATTCTCTACACAATCCGTGGTATGTTGCCTTGGGTAATCACGATTACGAAGGCAATATCCAGGCACAGATAGATTATACCAAAATATCGAGACGATGGGAAATGCCCGAAACGTATTATGAAAAACTAATCGAAATTGACCAAAATAAGTTTTTACAGTTATTGATTATTGACACTAATCCTTTTGTATCAAAATATCAAAAAAACACGGCTAAATATTTAGCAATCGACAAGCAAGATACACAAGAACAGTTAGCTTGGCTAAGGTCTAAACTAGAAAATAAAGATCCTAAAATTGTTTGGCGAATAGTAGTTGGTCATCATCCTTTGTATTCGGGCGGAAAACGTAAGGAAGCAAAAGAAACAATAGAAATAAAAATATTTGTCGAACCTATATTCGACAAATACCAAGTAGATGCCTATATTTGTGGACACGAGCACGATTTGCAAATCATTAGAAAGAACAATAAAAAACTAACTCAATTTTTATCCGGTGCGGGCAGTGAACTACGTGAAACCGGTAAAACAGAAGGGACTTTGTTTGCCGACTCAGTTCCAGGATTCATGGCTTTTACCTTATCAGAGAATATTTTAAAAGCATATATTATTCAATCTCAGAAAGATAGCTATAAAGTTATTTATAAAACCGAAATAAAAAAATGAAAAAAATAATCATACTTTCCGTAATTTCTTTTATTGCCGTTTCATGCGGCAACAAATTAGCTCCTATTGCAGCAAATGCGATAAAACCAACAATTGTTACACAACCCACACCACACGACACAGACGATCCTGCCATTTGGATAAATAAAAACAATCCTGCACAATCTCTTATTATCGGGACTGATAAAGAAGAAGCTACAGGTGGTTTGTATGCCTATAATTTACAAGGACAAATTGTAAACAAGGTGTACCCTATGGATCGTCCAAACAATGTTGATGTTGCTTATAATTTTGATTTAAATGGGACAAGAATAGATATTGCAGTCGTTACCGAACGTAAACAAAACAAAATTCGTATTTTTTCATTACCCAATTTAGAACCGGTTGATAACGGTGGACTAGCTGTTTTCGAAGATTCTGATCAAAAAGACCCTATGGGAATTGCTCTTTATACACAATCTGAAACGGGAAAAGTATATGCAATGGTAGGTAGGAAAAACGGTCCATCTAATGAGTATATCTATCAATATGAACTGAAAGCCATCAGCGGAAGTATTCAAGCGAAATTGGTTCGTAAATTTGGGGCATATTCTGGAAAAAAAGAAATAGAAGCCATCATGGTTGATAATGAGTTAGGCTATGTATATTATGCAGATGAAACTTCTGGCATTAGAAAATACTATGCTGATCCAGAGAAAGGAAACAAAGAACTGGCTTTTTTTGGACAAAACGATTTCAAACGCGACCACGAAGGTATTGCCTTGTATAAAACTAGCGAAACAGATGGATATATATTGATTTCTGATCAGCAAGCGAATAATTTTGTAGTGTACAAACGAGAAGGAGAATCTACCAACCCACATAATCACAAAATGATTGCAAAAATTCCTTTTTCTAGTATAGAATGTGACGGTGCCGATGCGGTGAACTTCAACTTTGGCAAACCTTTTACAAACGGATTGATGGTCACCATGAGCAATGGTAAAGTTTTTCATTATTATGATTGGAACATCATACAAACTGAAATTGACAAACAGCAAACCAATTGATAGTTCTTATTCCGATAGAAATAGCATCTCTATTTCATTCGTAATTTTACAAACTGAGGTTTATTATCCATAGATAAACTTACAGTAATTGAAAAACCAGAATAATTCATTCAAACATCAAACTTGAAATTACTATATGCCAATAAAAAAACCACTCTATATTTGAGTGGTCTTTTTATTTGGTTATAGACTTTTCTATTCTTTCCTATGCTTTATGCATTGAGAGCTTCCGCACCCGATACAATTTCCAGGATTTCATTGGTAATTGCTGCCTGACGGGCTTTGTTATACTGGATAACTAAATTACGCTTCAACTCTTCAGCGTTATCTGTAGCTTTGTGCATTGCAGTCATTCGTGCACCATGTTCAGATGCGTTAGCGTCTAAAACTGCTTTGTACAACTGTGTTTTCAGGGTAAGCGGAATAAGGTCAGTTACTATTTCTGCTTTTCCTGGCTCGAAGATATATTCCAATTCCTCATTATTTACTTCTTCTACTTGCTCAATTTGTACAGGTAAAAATTGTTCGTTTTGTACTTCTTGTAACACAGCATTGATAAATTTATTGTAAATAATGCGAATTTGGTCGTACTTTCCTTCTACAAAATCTTCGGTCATGGCATTTGCTACGTCAGCTACATCATTAAAGTTGAGATTATCCCAAATCGAAGAAGCATTTTGCTTTACGTGTCCTGTATTTTTATAGGCGTCGAACGCTTTCTTACCGATGGTAATCATTTCTACGTTTTTACCTTTTAGTTCATTTTGCAAAAGGCTATTTACTTTTTTTATGATGCTTGAGTTGTATCCACCACAAAGTCCACGATTTGAATTGATTACAACCAAGAGAACATTTTTCACTTCACGTTGTTCGGTCAAAGCAGTTCCCACTTCAGAATCTAAGTTCGAACTAATGTTTTGTACCAATTCGCGCAATTTATTAGCGTAAGGTCGGAGTGCTATAATAGAATCTTGTGCTTTTTTAAGCTTTGCAGCCGAAACGAGCTTCATAGCAGAGGTAATCTGCATAGTAGATCCTACCGAAGTAATCCTGTTACGTATTTCTTTTAGGTTTGCCATAATCTAATTTAGATGGACTAAAACAGGGAAACAAGTTTCCCTGCTTGTACTATTATTAATTATATTTTCCTGTTGTATCAGCCACAACTGCTTTCAAAATATCGATAATGGTATCATCCCATTTACCGTTACGGATAGCTGTAAGTGTATCTGAATGTTGAGAACGCATAACGTCTATATAATCGGTTTGCCATTCTTTTACTTTGTTTACCGGAACATTTCTCAAGAGACCATTTGTACCAGCAAAAATTACAGCTACTTGTTCTTCTACCGGAATTGGAGAGTTTACTCCTTGTTTCAATAACTCTACGTTACGTTCACCTTTCCCGATAACTCCCATTGTTGCAGCATCCAAATCAGACCCAAATTTAGCGAAAGCTTCTAATTCTCGGTACTGAGCTTGGTCTAATTTTAGGGTACCAGATACTTTTTTCATTGGTTTGGTTTGGGCAGATCCTCCTACACGAGAAACCGAAATACCTACGTTGATCGCTGGACGAATCCCTGAGTTGAATAAATCTGACTCTAAGAAAATCTGACCATCGGTAATCGAAATTACGTTGGTAGGAATATAGGCAGAAACGTCACCTGCTTGCGTTTCGATAATCGGAAGGGCAGTTAATGATCCTCCTCCTTTTACGATCGGACGCATAGATTCTGGTAAATCATTCATTTGTGCAGCGATGGTGTCATCTTTAATGATTTTCGCAGCGCGCTCTAATAAACGAGAGTGCAAGTAGAATACGTCTCCTGGATATGCTTCGCGTCCTGGTGGGCGACGTAATAATAAAGACACCTCGCGGTAAGCTACGGCTTGTTTGGTTAAATCATCATACACGATAAGTGCAGGACGTCCAGAATCACGGAAGAATTCTCCAATTGCAGCACCGGCCATTGGCGCATACACTTGCATTGGTGCAGGATCTGATGCGTTTGCTGCAACAATCACTGTATATTTATCTGCTCCGTGTTCTTGTAAGGTTTTCATAATTCCAGCTACAGTAGAACCTTTTTGTCCTACGGCAACATATATACAGAAAACTGGCTCTCCACGATCGTAAAACTCTTTCTGGTTTAGGATAGCATCCAAAGCAACAGAAGTTTTTCCGGTTTGGCGGTCACCAATAATCAACTCACGCTGTCCACGACCAATCGGAATCATCGAATCAATCGATACGATACCGGTTTGCAAAGGCTCGTTTACTGGTTGACGATAAATTACCCCTGGCGCTTTTCGCTCGATAGGCATTTCGTATAATTGACCTTCGATAGGACCTTTTCCATCGATAGGATTTCCTAACATATCTACAACACGCCCAAGCATTCCTTCCCCAACATTGATGGAAGCAATACGGTTGGTACGTTTTACTGTATCTCCTTCTTTAATGGCTGTCGATGGACCGAATAATACAATACCTACGTTATCTTCTTCTAAGTTTTGTACCATTCCTTCCGAACCATTCGCGAATTCTACTAACTCACCATATTGTGCATTGTCTAATCCATATACACGTGCAATACCATCCCCTACACTTAGAACGGTTCCTACTTCTGCTAATTCTACTGTAGAATCTAAGCTAGAAAGTTGTTGTTTTAAAATTGCTGAAATTTCAGCTGGATTTATTTCTGGCATGTTTGAAATATTTAATATTTAGGAATGTAATCGTTTTTACTGAATTCTTTTTTCAAGTTAGCAACTTTTGTTTTGATGCTTGTATCGATTTGTTGGTTCCCAACGCGTAATACAAATCCACCGATTAGGCTACTGTCTACTTTATTCTCTACTTTTACCTGAGCATCTGCCGGCAAAGATTCTTTTGCTTTTGCTACAATTTTATCTAAAGTAACTTGATCTAATTCTACTGCTGATATTACTTCTGCTGTTACAATTTTGTTGGCCGCATTGTACAAACGAATATACTGATCAGCAATTTGGTCTAAAATATTTTCTCGACCTTTCTTCACTGTTAAGGCAATAAACTTTTGCGTTAAAGGTGAAAAACCTTTAAAAACTTCTGATAAAACACTTTGTTTCTTTTTCTCATCAAAAATTGGTGATTGTAGAAAAGTGCGTAAATCATGGCTATTGGTAAGCATGGTTTTCAAATCCAACATTTCTGCATATACAGCTTGTGTTTGCCCTACCTCCTGTGCATATTGAGTTAAGCCCTTTGCATATCTGCTTGCTGCTCTAATCCCTGCCATTATGAGTTGAGTTTTACTTGATCAATAACTTGATTTACCAAGTCTTCTTGTGCGCCTGGTTGTGACAATTCTTTTGCCATAATTTTCTCGGCTACCTCAATCGATAACTGAGCTACTTGATTCTTGATATCACTCATCGCTGCAGTTTTCTCATTTTGGATAGCTTCACGAGCCGATTCGATTATACGATTTGCTTCAATCGTCGCCGTATCTTTTGCTTGGTTAATGATCGAATTTTTCATTTCGCGTGCTTGCTTCAATAAGGCATCACGCTCGATAATGGCTTCTTTCATCAGTTTTTCGTTTTCTGCATTTAGGCTAGCCATACGTTCTTCTGCTTTTTTAGCAGCATTCAGACTATCTTCTATCGATTTTTCTCGTTCTTTTACTGCATTTAGAATTGGTTTCCAAGCATACGCACGCAAAATAACTAATAGGATAATGAAAACTATAGCTGTCCAAAAAATCAAACCAATCGAAGGAGTTAATAAATCCATTGTATATTTTTATTTATTATTTGTATTTTTTATCTCTAAACATTTGTGAAAGAAAAATTAGCTTCTACAACCAACCGTTACAGAAGCCAATTTTTGTTTAAATTCTTATCCGTTACCTAATAACGCAACTACGATACCGAATAATCCAGCACCCTCGATAAGAGCAGCTGCGATAATCATAGCTGTTTGAATTTTTGATGCTGCTTCTGGTTGTCTAGCGATTCCTTCCATAGCTGATCCACCGATTTTACCGATACCTAAACCAACTCCTAAAACTGCTAAACCAGCTCCGATTGCTGCAATACTTCCTGTCATGATAATTATATTTAGTATTAATAAATTATTTTTTGCTTTTAAATTAGATTAATGCCCTTCCTCTGGATCTGCCACTGCCGCTCCGATAAACAACGATACTAACATCGTAAAAATAAAGGCTTGCAATACCGCAACCAATAACTCTAAGAAATCTATAAATAAAGTCAACGGTAATGCCCCTAATGCTACAGCTTCTGTCTGGAAGATAAAGATAATCGAAATCAATGACATGATTATGATATGTCCTGCTGTAATATTAGCGAATAAACGAATCATCAAAGCGAAGGGTTTTGTGAGAATCCCAACCAACTCGATTGGTGCCAATATTAATTTTACAGGCACCGGTACGCCCGGCATCCACAACATATGCCCCCAGTAGTGTTTGTTCCCTGACACATTGATTACAATCAGTGCTATTACAGCCAACACTAGCGTTACAGCAATATTTCCCGTGAGATTTGCTGCACCTGGTAACAACCCTAATAAATTATTGATCCAAATAAAAAAGAAAAGGGTTAACAAATAAGGCATATAACGCGCATATTTTTTCTCACCGATATTAGGAATCGCCACCTCGTCACGGATAAAGATGATGATCGGCTCGATGAAACCGGCAACACCTCTTGGCACATAACCTTCTTTTCCTTGTTTTTTATAATTTGCAGCAACTGCTCCGAATAGTAAAATCATGATTACCACTGACAAAAGCATAGATGCAACATTTTTTGTAATTGAGAAATCCAACGGCATTTCATTGGCTATTTTCATCTCTCCTTTTTCATTTGGCTCGAACGTTACTGTACCTTGTGCATCGGTTTTATAAATTTTTTCGTTATAATTGAAGTAATGCACACCATCTACTTCTGCAACTTCTTCGTTGTGATGAAATTTAGAAGACATAAAAATCTTTAGTCCGTTATCCCATAAAATCACCGGTAATGGAATTGTAAAACTATTTTCTCCTTCACCCCAAAAGTGCCAATCGTGCCCATCGGCAAGGTGACTCATAATCACTGGAACTGGGTTATACTTACTTTCGCCCGTTTTTACTTTCGCGGCTTCCTCAGCGTATGCTTTCTTTTCCTTAGCTACTAATTCTTGAAAAGTAGACTCCGAAGGTTGTATCACCGAGACATCTTCAGCCTTCGTAAAACTAAATACGAAGAAAAACAGTAAAATGAATAAAGTCGAAAATTTCATCTTCTAAGTTTATGGTTCTAAATTGGGTGCAAAATTATAATATTATTACCTACTTACCAAAGGTTAATGCTAAAAATCATCAATTTATGTTAACGCTTGTCTGATAGCAGTTTAACAAACCCAATTACCTCTGCAAACAAAAGTAAGAAATATGCAAGAATTAATTGATAAATATTGTCTTTAATTTCCTGATTTACAAAGACCCAAGCCAACACTACTGCCATTTTAGCAATCATCCCAACCAAAAAAACAGAACCTACATGTATTGGGTACAATCGTTGAATTATCAGAGCATTGAACAAGATTAACAGTGTAATTAGACCAACTACCAAATAACATTTTACAATCAGCTCTTTGGGAGAATTGGATAAAAGCCAATCTGAAATAGAAAACTGTAAAACAAAAAAAACTAGGGCAAGAATCAAATACCAAAGAATAGCTACAAGTTTATTTTTCATTTTTTTTGTCAGATTTGGGTAATTGTTTTATCATGAGATACATGGAGGCCAAAACCCCAACGAGTGCTAATCCTGCAGTATAGTATGGTGTCTCTGTCAGAAATTTCTTATCGAGCCAACGACCTACCAAAGCAAAAATAGCAATCACAGCGCCCATCTGAATTCCCATTGCAGAAAATTTCAGGTATTGATTTACATTTTCCAACTTTGATTTCTGTTTCATAATATTTTGTAATTTTGCAAAAAAATCTGTGGTAAAGATAGGCAACATTAGCTTACCCAATTTCCCTTTGTTATTGGCTCCTATGGAAGACGTTAGCGATCCTCCATTTCGTCGGTTATGTAAAATGAACGGCGCCGACCTTATGTACACTGAATTTATTTCTTCCGAAGGTCTCATCCGAGATGCTATCAAAAGTAGGAAAAAATTAGACATTTTCGATGAAGAAAGACCAATTGGCATTCAAATTTTTGGTGGCGATGAAGAAGCCATGGCTATGTCTGCAAAAATTGTCGAGACAGTTGAGCCCGATTTGGTAGACATCAATTTTGGGTGTCCAGTAAAAAAAGTCGTATGCAAAGGTGCAGGAGCAGGCGTCTTAAAAGATGTTGATCTTATGGTTCGGCTAACAAAATCGGTTGTTGAAAGCACACATCTACCTGTAACAGTAAAAACGCGTTTAGGCTGGGATCACGATTCGATTAACATTGATGAGGTTGCCGAACGCTTACAAGAAACCGGCATCAAAGCATTGGCAATTCATGGGCGAACAAGGGCCCAAATGTACAAAGGCCATTCGGATTGGTCGCATATTGCTCGCGTAAAAGCCAATCCCAACATCGAAATTCCGATTTTTGGAAATGGCGATATAGACTCACCCCAAAAAGCTATCGAGTTTAAAGAAAAATATGGTGTAGATGGAATCATGATCGGAAGAGCTGCAATCGGACATCCTTGGATTTTTAATAAGATAAAACATTACCGAGAAACAGGCGAATTCTTACCCGAACCTACTATACAAGAACGAGTAGAAGCAGCTAGAAATCATTTGCTTTGGGCAATGGAGTGGAAGGGTGAACGTACCGGAATTTTAGAAACTCGTATGCATTATACGAATTACTTTAAAGGTATTCCAAACTTTAAACCTTATCGTACAAAATTAGTTACGCAAGATAATTTAATTGATATCGAAGCAACCTTTAAAGAAATTGAAGAAGAATTTATTCCTCAATTACTAAATAATATTTAAAATAAAAACCATCTCAAACGAGATGGTTTTTATTTTATATGTGAATTCCAATACCACCTGCTTCACAAATCGGATTCGTATGCCAATCTGCATCATCATCAAAAAGCATATCAAATTGATGTACTTGATAAAATTCTAACTTATCCTCACTATCGGTATAAATAATTTTATCTGCAATTCCTAAAGCTGTAGCATCAGCAATCAAATCAGCATTGCGACCTTCTAATTTAGGTTCTATATCCATTCGTGTACAGTGTTCCAAATATTGTTCATTACTTGTACGCACCGTCAAAATCCACACATCATGTCCTTTTCTAATCATTCGCTGTGCCAACTGAAATAAAACTTCATCTGTTAATGTATCATCATAATCGAAAGCCACTTTCAACTTATAATTTCCGTTTTGATCTATAAACATTATTTCGATTTTAATTCTTGTTTAGTTTTCAAAGCATACAAAGCAAACGTTCCTAACCAATGACTTCCCATGTAATCATCATTTGAAATATTATTGAACGAATAATTAAAATGATGATCTGCCCAAGAATTCAAATAATTTAATTCTGGTAATTTATACGCAATTTGATACAAAGCTGTTGCACGACTAAAATTTAAACCATCCAAATGCACCAATTGTCCATCCGTACGATCAGAAACAATCCCTGGTTTCAACTCATGTTTTTTATCAAATAGCTGTGGTAAAAAATCTTTTAACCACGTTTTATATTCTTTGGTTGGTGTAATTTTAGACATTAATAATGCTTCTTCTAAACAAGCCGAAAGAAAATCAGATCCACTTGGTTCAAAACCAAGATTACATCCTTTATCTTTTAAATATAAACGATTCGCATTTTCGATTATCGCTTGTTCAAAAGCTTTATCATTTAACGAACGTGCATAATCAATAGCTAAACTTAGACCAAAAGCGGTGTTGTCGTGCGTGCCTGTACGTACAGGATAAACCAGTTTTGGCAAATATTCTTTATACTTAGCTACAATAAGTTCTGTGAGAGGTTGAAGATTTTTTGCCCATTTTTGTGCATCTGAATCTTGCCATGTATTCAGTTCCATTTGCAGTTGTAACAACCATGCCCAACCATAGGTTCGCTCGAAATTCCGATTATTTCTATCCTCGAAAAAGGCCTTTTCTATGCGAACATTTTCGGGTGTTATCAGTTGATTGAGTAGAATTCTTACCGAATTATTCTCATCCAATTCTGGAAAATCTTTCATCAATTTTACGATTGACCAAAATCCATGTACAGAGGAATGCCAATCGAAGCAACCATAGAAAATCGGGCGTAGTTGTTTAGGGGTTTTCAGATCTTGTTCACTTCCCAACACATTTCCTAACTTGTTTGGGTATTCGATCGTGATACAGTTTGTTGGCAACTCGAAAATCTTTTTGGCTTGTTCGAGATGTAATTCTTGTGCAAAAGATGAAATAGATAACAGGGTTGTGATAAATAATATTTTTTTCATACATAGATGGTGCCTTCTACGAAACTAATGAATTTAATCTAGATTAATCTCTTTGTTATTTTTGTTTTTCTAGGTAAATAAATCCCATTTTATTCCGATCTGAAATTTGAATCCGCGATACGGCGTTCCAGGTGAAGAGAAATAATCTCGTTTACCAAAAAGTGCATTAAAATGATCTCCACGAATAAATATTCGCATGTTACGAATTTTGGCATTGATAAATAAGTCGATCATCGGATGATTACCAATCGGCTGAAGTTGAGCGGGATTTTGCAGGTAGAATTCATTGAAAATTGGCGTAAATCCTAGCGCATCAAACGAAGAAAAATAATACACATTGACTCCTGTTTGTATTTCTGCTTTCCGATTGAATACTTTACCTTGCCAATACAAAGTTTCTCTAACCAAAAATTCGGGCAGTGGCATATATTCTTCATTCTTGGTTGTTTTTTGGTATTGAAGTGTAGAAACTAAATTAAATCCATTGTATGACAAGTGATTACGCCCTTTTATTTTGAATGATTGAATAGCATCATCCAATTGAGCTGGTAACAAATCAGCCCTATAATAAAGGTAATCGTCCAGGTTAAAATAGGCTGCTTCTATTTGAGTATTAAGTTTTTCTAACGATAATACACCGTACAACTTTCTCGATTTTACAGTATTGAAATCATTATAAAAATAATTGAATTGTTCGATCGGGCTTTGGTTATACATCGCGTTTATTGCTGGTAAATCTGCTTGCATCAAAACCCCTGCTGTAATCGCATAACCTTTTATCGGTGCTATCTTCAGGGCTGCGTCTATGTTATACAGACTTCCGAAATCTTCGCTTTGCAAAAATTCTAAATGACCGTGGAGCGATAATCGATCAGACCAATCAAATTGTAATTGTCCTATTAAACCTATTAGATTTTGCGACCATTTGTACGGAATATTCTGTATTGAATTCGGATAATATGGATAATCGTCTCGACCAAAAAGGCGTACATTTTGGTATTTGAGTCCAGCATCAATCGTTAGTCGATCTGACCATTGGAACTCAGCGGTGGTAAGATTGGTAAAGGATTTTAGTTTTTTCTCGTTTAGGAACATCAATCCGACCAAATTATTTTCTCCTGTGATCCAAGGTGCCAAATCAGTTTGTGATGAGTTTATTTTGTAAATCTGATCCTCGAATGTCAACTGATTGCTCAATTTCACGGCATGATAGAAAGTAGAATCAGCGGTATATTTAGGTAGGATGCCATACGAAGCGCCCAAAAAATATCGTCTAGAGTCGTATTTGGATTGGGTTTCGTTCATGTTCACCTCGATATTGCGAACATTGGTGAGGTTTCGGTCTTTCCCATCTATAAAATCATGAATATCTTGCAAGCCGTTATTTTCTTGGTTATCGATATTTTGTCTCGAGAAATGTCCCCAAACCGACAAGCGTTTATCTTTGGTATGATAGTTAGAACTTATTACCAATGCGTTGTTGGCAGCCAACTCTCGACGATACAAACCTTGCGAACGCAGACCTCTGTATTGCACTGCATAGTTGAATTGAGAATTAAGATTATGTGTAAAAAGCGACGACAAATAATTGCCTTCGCGTACGCCATTTTCATACACAAATTGCGTCATCGGAGTTTTCACATCAAAATAGCGAATGTCTTCTGCATAGAGATAATTCTCTCGTTTACCTGCTGGCAATAAGGCGACACCAAAGCGTTTGTTGTCTACTTCTAGAGCAGTGAAAGGCCTGCCAATATTAGGGAAAGGCATTTTACCGAAAAGATCTTTTTCTACAAAATTTTGTTTGTAGTAGGAATCGATAGTTAGAGTCGTATCCACGATTTCTCGTTTTTGGTCATTTCGCCAAAATTGATAATCTGAGATCACTCTTTTTACATAAACTATAGAATCGTCTTGCGAGTTGCTCTGCAAAGGTCTTCTACGCAGGGTGTCTTGCTGGATTACCGAATAAGGAGAAGAATCGGAGGTTTGATTTCTATCTATTTGGCCCAATAGGGGAATGGTAAGAATACC
Organism: Weeksella virosa DSM 16922; assembly: GCF_000189415.1. Classification (GTDB taxonomy): domain Bacteria; phylum Bacteroidota; class Bacteroidia; order Flavobacteriales; family Weeksellaceae; genus Weeksella; species Weeksella virosa. Next base: position 1,264,976 of record NC_015144.1, on the reverse strand, counting down.
AATCAACAGACTAAGGGAATGCTTCATAGCCAATAATAACTTGATGCAAATGTAAATGATTTTTTTTAGGCACAAAAAAACCCATTCATTTGAATGGGTTTTTTATTATCCTTACTTATTTTATCTTATTGCCAAAGTGGGTGTTGAGATAAACTGGTGTTCAATAAACGCTCTGAAAGCGAAATTGGGAATACCATATAACGTGAATTTGCATCGAATGAACAGTTTTGGTAACAGTTCGTTTTCTTATCAAATCCTAAATTATTTCTTTTAAGGTCAAAGAATCGATGTCCTTCTGCTAAGAACTCTTTTTGTTTCTCTAACAATACGGCTGTAAGTGCATCTCCTGAGTAGGTAGAAGTTGCTCCTCTTTCTTGAGCAAAATCATTTACTAGTGCAAGTGCTTGTGTATTGTCTCCTTTTTTAGCCAAAGCTTCCATCTTTACAAATAAAGCTTCGCTCAAACGGAGAACTTTCACGTTTGCGTGATAGTTTTGCCCGTCCATAGCGCGTGGATACTTTTTGGTCCATACACCTTTTGGGTCATCATTTACAGGTGCTCCTCCAGTTGAAAGAGTTTCTTTGAGTCGTACATCAGAAGAATCATAGAGATCGGCAACCCATTTTCTGACCATCAAACCTCTATGCCCTCCCTGTACAGAGTAGAAAGAACCAAGATGTGCATTGATATCTAAAGTAAATTTAGGTCCTTGTTCGATTTCAAAAACGGTTTCTGGACGATTTTCATATAGATCTGATTTAGTTGAGGTGAAATAGTTTTTCACATCTTCATTTTTCAGAAGTTCAAAGCTTGCAGGAGCAAGATTAATTGTTTCTTCTGCATATTGAATAGCTTTATCATAGTCACCTGCTTGTCCACGGGTTAGATATGCTTTAGCCAGCAATAATCTGCCCGCTGTCGGAGATAAATATGTTTTCTTCGTTCTAGAGTTTGCATTCATTTCTGCAATCCCTTCCGTCAAATCTTTGATAACTTGATCGTATCCTTGAGCGACTGTGCTTCTTTCTGGGAAATGGTTAGGGTTGTAAAAATCTAAAACTAATGGTACTCCTACTTCTTGGTACTGTCCACTTGTTGGGTTTGAAGCATAAAGTTGCAATAAGTAGAAATAAGCCATTCCTCTTGCGATTTTTGCTTCTCCCTTATAACTTACAACTTTGTCGGTTACTGGTACATTATTATCCAAGATCACGATATTGGCTTTTTGTATAACATCATATAATCCGCGCCATACACCAAACCCTGATTCTCCTGACCATGAGATATTATTCAAAGTTTGATGATATCCCGAAGTATTAGAAGCACTCATAAAAACATTTTCTGAGATCATATCTCCGTATAGCAGTATAGCGGCTCCAAAGTTGTCGCCAAAAGCAAGTGAATTATAAATCTGATTTACGTGCCAAGACATTTGTTTTTCATCTTGGATTGTTCCTGTATATACATCTTCGATAACAGGCTCTAAGTCTAATCGGTCATCACTACAAGCTGTAAAAGACAAGGCTGCCCCAACTGTGAATAATCCTAATAGTATTTTTTTCATAATGAATTCAAATTAAAAAAATTAAAAATCTAATGACACTCCTAATGAAATTGTTTTCAAAATAGGAGATGTATAGTCATACAGCCCTTTCCCTGCTGCTCCTCCGTAAGCATTTGAGTTTGACTCTGGATCAAAGTCTAGCTTATCATCAAAAGCATGCATCCAAAGGTTCACTCCTTTTACATATACAGTTAGATTTTCTAATCCTGTATTTTTCTTGAAGACATCATTAAACGTATACGCTAATTTTACTTCTTTTAGACGGATATGATCCCCTTTTCTTACCCAACGATCTGATAAATGTTCTGTCTCGTTATTTTGATATGCAATCGGTTTTGGATTCGATGCATTTCTATTATCAGGTGTCCAAGCATCATAGAGTGCAGATTTAATTTGGTTATTCCCCATTTTAGATCCATCACTCAAGATAAAGTTTTGCCATCTATTGTGTACATAATAATCGAACTGACCTGTAAAGAATACCGATAAGGATACACCTTTGTATGAGAAATCATTTTTGAAACCTGCTAAATACTTAGGGAAACCTGATTTACCTAACCAAACACTCTTCGCTTTTCCGCGATCGGTTGTTGTTTCTGTTTTGGTTTCATCTGTCCACCACATACCTGCTCCGGTTTCTGGATCTACTCCTGCCCATAATGGTACGTAGTATTCAAAGAACTCTCGTCCTTTCGAGATAGCACGAATTCCATTACCTGAACCTCTTTCTATAGCATCTGGTCTATCTGTATAGAGTTCATCCACTTTATTTCTATTGTAAGAGAAGTTACCGTTGATACTCCAAATGAATTGTTTATTTATCGGTCTTGTATTGAAGGTTGCCTCTACCCCTTTATTACTCATTGTACCGATGTTGGCATAATAACTAACAGGGTATCCGTTGGTCCCAACAATTGTTTGGTTATAGATAGCATCAATGGTTTTTCTATTATAGACATCCAAGGTAAAGTTAACGGCTTTTAGTAAACTAAAATCTAACCCAACGTTCCATTGTTGACTCACCTCCCATTTGAGGTCTGGGTTACCGGCTGTTCCTATTCCTAAACCTGGCACATCTACTCCATACCCGGCACTTGATAGTCTTAGTTTGTTATAGGCGTTGTACTGCGCTCCCCATGAATCTGCATAAGGGATATTCCCAATCTCACCATAGTTACCACGAAGTACTAGATTAGATAAAACCCCATCCGGTGCAACGAAATTTTCTTTCCCTAGATTCCAGCTTGCAGCGGCAGACCAGAAAATTCCATCTTTATTATTGTGTCCTAATGTTGAGTTTGAGTCTCGACGAATTTGTCCAGATAAGGTATATTTTCCATCCAACACGTAGTTAGCACGTCCGAAATATGAAATTTGATTCCATCTAAACACATTTTCCCCAACTGAGATTCTATCTTGATTTGCCCCAAAGTTCAAATATGGTCTTGGTTCTAATAAGTTAACTACAGTTGCATAGTTCAGATCGTATTTATGTTCTTGGTATTCCATCCCGGCCCAAACTTGTAAATCGTGACGATCGTTAATTACTTTACGGTAACTAACAGAGTTTTGCCAGTTCCAATCAAAAACAGCAGTATTTGCTAGGGTAAACATCCCTCCTGGTAATCCCTCTGGATATTTATCAGATGAATTAACTTCTTGATTTTTCCCATCTCCAACAGAAGGATCCCAGTACTGACGCTCATTTAAACGTTGATACTGCACTCCATACAATGTATAGAAATAGAAGTTTTTAGCAAATTGGTATTCTGCATTTACAGCTCCTACATAGGTCTGAATACTCGCTTTTGTAAAATCTAACTCTTGAATGGCTACAGGATTAAAGTATTGGTTTCCACTCCCTAAGTTCAATAAGTTATATGATCCATCAGGATTATAGATTGGGTATATTGGGAGAAGACTAAATTGTGAAGTCCATGGGTTTCGATAGGCTCCACCGTCATCTAATGAAGTTCTTTCTACATTAGAAAAGTTCAAATTCAAACCTAAGTTTAATTTTTCTTCTACCTTATGATCTATCGCTGCGTTAACTCCTAAACGGTTAAACTTCGACTCTCTAATTAGCGATTTGTTGTCGTAGTAAGAAGTCCCCACACGGAAAGAGGTATTTTCACTTCCTCCTGTTGCCGAGAAATTATAAGTAGATACAGTCGACTGATTTCGTTGAATAGCACTACGCCAATCGGTGTTTGTTTTACCGTCCCAACCTGCTAATTCTGCAAATTTAGCAATTGCGGCTTGCATGTCTGTTGCATAATTAGCATCTCTATTCATCTCAGCCATTGCTCCCCAACGTATATATTCTTCAGCATTAAAAAACTTTTGCTTATCGTATGCTATTGAAGATACAGCTTTATCTGTCGAGAAGTTGAAGCGGGTTTTTTGGTTATAACGTCCTTTTTTGGTTGTTACAACAATTACCCCATTTGCTCCACGAGCACCATAAAGAGCGGTTGCAGACGCATCCTTCAAGACCATTACATTCTCGATTTGGTTCGGGTCTATTGACGCAAGCGGGTTCCAAGACTCTGTCAATCCAGCGTTGTCGGTACCTTTACCTACCGCTACACCATCGATAATATACAACGGATTCGGTGTACCGATTAAAGATCCTACCCCACGAATCGTAATAATATTTGATGATCCTGGGTCTCCTGAATTCGACGAGAAAACTAAACCAGCTACGCGACCGTTCAACACTTCGTCGATAGAAGCGGTCGGTGCTAATTCGAAATCTTCTTTCTTTACCACATCGTATGCTCCAATTTTCTGAGCAACATCCATTTTGATACCTCCAATCAAGTTAACAGTCTGTAACTCGATATTGTCTGACTTAGTTTTTTTGAATTTTACTTCTCCTAAGTTGTTTTTAGTAACTTTTAAGGTATAAACCTCTCCATTAGCATCGATGATTGTCAGAACATCGCCGACTTTAGCATCGATTGAAAAATTACCATTCATGTCTGTGAATGCAGATTGTCCTGTAGCCTCAACAATTACTTCTGCATCATCCAATGCAAAGCCTGAAGAATCTTTCAGAACACCAGTTACCTGTGCCATTGCAAATCCTCCTAAAAAGAACATTGACAAGGTACTCAAAGTTGTAAACTTTTTCCTCATATGTATTAATGTTATTGTAATTATTCCTACAAAAATGTTTAATTTTTCTTACATATCAAAATATTTTGTTAATTATTCGGATATAAGCAATAAAAAAGGCTATCCTCTAACAGAGAATAACCTTTTTAATGTTTTTAGATAAAATATTGTTATTTCCTAATTTTATTTCTAAAACTGATAAGTAGTGCCGTCTTTGCTATCTTTTAACTGAATACCAAGCGATGAGAGTTCATCTCGGATTTGATCCGATAACGTCCAATTTTTATCAACCCTTGCCTGATTACGCATCTCGATTAACATTTGCAAGACTCCGTCTAATTTGTGTGTGGAATCTGATGAGGTTTCTTCTTCTTTCAGCCCTAAAACTTTGACAACAAAGTCATTCATTATCTTTTGTAGCAATGCAAGATCTTCAGTGTTTAGGGTTTCGGTTCCTTCCTTTAGGCTATTGATGATTTTTACTGCATCGAATAAATGAGCGATGAGGATGGGCGTGTTAAAATCATCGTCCATTGCTTCGTACAACTTTGTTTCAAAAGCTTTCACATCGAAAGTAGAAGTGGCATTGGGTTCTATAGACGGGATAGTTTTATAAGCTTCCATCAAACGAGTGTAGCCTTTTTCACTTGCTAAAATAGCTTCGTTCGAGAAGTCTAAAATGCTCCTATAATGCGCTTGCATCATAAAGAAGCGTATTACCATCGGAGAAAATCCTTTATCGAAAAAAGAGTTATTCCCTGATAATAGTTCTTCTGGCAAAATTGTGTTACCTGTAGATTTAGACATTTTTTGTCCGTTCAGGGTTAACATATTTGCATGCAACCAGTATTTTACGGGCTCTTGTCCATAGGCTCCTTTTGCTTGTGCAATTTCACATTCGTGGTGCGGAAATTTTAGATCCATTCCCCCTCCATGAATATCGAATTGTTCTCCTAGATACTTGGTACTCATTACGGTGCACTCTAAGTGCCACCCAGGAAAACCTTCTCCCCATGGTGAAGGCCAACGCATTATATGGTCGGGTAGTGCTTTTTTCCAGAGAGCAAAATCTTGCGGATTTCGTTTCTCATCTTGCCCATCCAAAGTGCGTGTATTAGCCATTAGGTCTTCTATGTTCCGATTAGAAAGTTCACCATAATTCCCTCCTTTTTCATTGTACTTTTTCACATCGAAATAGACAGAGCCATTCGATTCGTATGCTAAACCTTTCTCGATAAGCTCTTTGGTAATGACAATTTGCTCTACGATATGCCCAGTTGCGGTGGGTTCTACATTGGGTGGATGATTATTGAATTTGCGCAAAACATCATGAAAATCGACTGTGTATTTTTGTACAATCTCCATGGGTTCTACTTTTTCTAATCGTGCTTTTTTAGCAATTTTATCTTCGTCAGAATCGTCTAATAAATGGCCTACATCAGTAATATTACGGACATAGCGCACTTTGTATCCTAATAATAGAAGATAACGGTAAATCATATCAAACGACATAAAAGTTCGCACATTACCCAAGTGAACATGGCTGTATACGGTAGGTCCACAGACATACATACCAACAAATTCTTTGTTTATAGGCACGAATTTTTCTTTTTGTCCGCTAAGTGAATTGTACACTTTTAATTGATGTTGTTTTACCATAATTGTCTAAAATTATCTGCTAAAATTTTTATACATTAAATGTTGTATTCAAGCGTAAATAGCTTAAAAACTCTTTTCTTAAGTTTTCGTCTTTTTTAAATTGTCCCCCATATTCTGCTGTCACGGTGCTCGATTCGATATCTCGAATTCCTCTAGAGTTTACACAAAGGTGTTTAGCATCGATAACACATGCTACATCTTCGGTCCCTAAAGCGTCTTGCAATGCTTTTACTACTTGCATTGTGAGACGTTCTTGTACCTGTGGTCTTTTGGCAAAATAATCTACAATACGGTTCATCTTCGACAACCCAATCACCCTCCCTTTTGAGATATACGCCACGTGTGCTCTACCGACAATGGGCAAGAAATGATGTTCACAGGTAGAGTAGACTACAATATCTTTTTCTACCAACATTTGGTTGTAATTATATTTATTTTCAAAAGTCGACATACCTGGTCTGTTCTCTGGTAATAAACCACCAAATATTTCTTTAACAAACATTTTCGCAACTCTTTTCGGAGTCCCTTTTAGCGAATCATCTGTTAGGTCTAGACCTAGCGTCAACATAATTTTTTTAAAATCGTCTTCTATCAACTTTACCTTTTCGTCTACCGCAAGATCGAAAGCGTCAGCGCGCAAAGGCGTTTCTAAATTGGTCATGATATGCTCATCTGCCAATTCGTCTATATGTTTATCACACATCTTCTAAAAATTTGTACAAATTTATTGAAACTTAAACATATTCCCATCATTACTCCTACAAATCATCGTATTTGCCTATTAAATTTTTATATTTGATGCCAAAATCATACAAAACGATGAACGGAAAAATTGTAGGCTTAGACTTTCTTACCTTAGAGGATTTTCTAAATATTACCTCTGATAAAGAAAACTTTACACTTAATCAGCAAAGCAAAGAAAACATAGAGCATTCGCAGCAAAATGTTGTAAAAATTGTATCATCAGGGCAAACTGTTTACGGGATCAATACGGGTTTTGGTCCTTTGTGCGATACCAAAATTTCTGAAGAAGAAACTCGACAACTACAACACAACCTTCTAATCAGCCATGCTGTGGGTGTTGGAAATCCGATAAAGAAAGAAATCTCTAAATCGATGTTACTTGCCAAGGCACATGCCCTAGCCAAAGGATTTTCGGGTGTTAGCCTAAGAGTTGTAGAACGCATCTTGCTCATGGTAGAGAAAGACATCATCCCAGTGGTTCCTGAAAAAGGTTCGGTGGGAGCTTCGGGCGATTTGGCTCCTCTTTCTCATCTTTTTTTACCTTTGATTGGTGAAGGAAAAGTTTGGGACAACGACAAAATTATTTCTACCAAAGAAGCCTTAAGCAAGCATCAATTAGAACCAATCCACCTTTCGGCAAAAGAAGGCTTAGGGCTTATCAATGGAACTCAATTTATCTTGGCTCATGCGATTCACGGTCTAGAAAAGTTTAGTTATTTACTCAATTTAGCCGACGTTACAGGAGCTTTGTCATTAGAAGCTTACGAAGGTTCGCCAAGCCCATTCAAAGAAGAATTACACAAAATTCGTCCGTTCAAGGGAACGCAACTTGTAGCCAAACAAATGCGAGACTTATTGGATGGATCGGAGATTGCCTTCTCTCATGCAGACTGTGGTCGTGTACAAGACCCGTATTCTCTACGTTGTATTCCTCAAGTGCATGGTGCCTCTAGAAATGCATATTTTCACCTAAAAGAATTGGTCGAGATAGAACTAAACTCGGTAACCGATAACCCGATTGTGATTTCTGAACAAGAAACTATATCTGGCGGAAATTTCCACGGCCAACCCCTTGCAATGGCTTTGGACTACGCAACTATTGCTGCTTCGGAGTTAGGAAATATTTCAGACCGAAGACAATATTTATTACTCGAAGGAAAATACGGTTTACCAAGATTATTAACAGAAAGCTCTGGCCTAGATTCTGGTTTTATGATTCCGCAATACACCTCAGCTGCCCTTTGTACCGAAAACAAAACCCTGTGTTTTCCAGCCTCTGCAGATAGTATCCCTACCTCGTTAGGACAAGAAGACCATGTCTCGATGGGAAGTATTTCGGGTAGAAAATTCAACCAAGTTCTAGACAATGTCGAGCGTATTTTAGCAATCGAGTTGATGTATGCTTGCCAGGGATTAGAGTTCAGACGCCCTAAAAAAACCAGTGCAGCTCTTGAGAAAGTTTTCCAAGCGGTTCGTTCGGTTTGTCCGAAACTAAAAGAAGATCGCTTAATCGGAGAAGACATCGAGAATATTATTTGTTTGATACAATCGGATGATTTCAAGAAATTAATCCCAACTACATAAATCCGTCAAAAACAACTTTTATAAATCGGGTGATACTATTGCCCGATTTTTTTCCAGCATCTCTAAAATATTTTATACCTAAAACATGCTTCAGATTAGACCAAAATATTTCTTTTTCACACTCATTCTTGCAGTCGCTGTTTATTTTTTAGCCAACAATACGGAAACTATTGTTCTACAACAATACATAAAAAACATTGCATTTATCCTATTCTTATATTGTTTTGTACGAAGTTTTTTTCGATTCAATGCGCCACAAGTTTTGGGTTTTTCGCTCTTTGCTTGTTTTCTGTTAAAGCTTCTCCAGGCAACGAATTTCTTTGGTTGGATCGGAATCCTAGATCAGCATTTTTTGCAAATTCTCATCGGTAATGTGTATTCTTGGTGGGACATTTTGAGCTATACCATAGGTTTTTTAGTTTTGATTGCTATTGATCCCGAACTGAAGAAAAATCCAGATAACAACAATTAAAAACGCGCTTGCAACTGAACGCTTCCAGTGTGGATAGTCGATGTAGATTCATTTTTCCTACCATCGTACGAAAGATTCAATTGTAAAAAAGAACTTATTTGTCGCTGAATTTGCAGTTGCCACACAATGTTATTTCCGGCTCGTAGACCTTCCATCATTTGGTTACCGACCACCGACTCTTGGTTGCCCACAAACCGATTATTGATATAACTCATCGTACCAAAAACACTCATTTTGCTAGCTAGCGTCCATTGTAAATCGGTTTTCAGTTCATTTTGTTTGAGGCTTTCTACACCTGTCTTATTTTTTTTGTTTTGATAGATATAGGATAAACTCGTCGTGAGGTTTCGTCCATTTTGCAACTCTATACTTGGTGAAATTTTATATTGATCCAAGGAATATCGACGATTTACAAAACTATCCGAATCGCTCTGCACCTCACTTTTCTCGGCTTCTGTATTCGCATAGAAATTGGCCAAAATTCTATATCGAACACGTAAATTATGCAACATCTGATCGCGGTATTCTGCACCCGTGTACACATATGTTTTGGCTGTTTGCTGATTATAGGTATACGTTGCTTGCCACCTGTATTGCATTCCTTGATTGAAAAACAAAATTCCTTTGAAGTTTCGGGTATTTCCTAAAGTAGTTGCACTTTTCTCGAACGGATTGAACAGCAAGGTATTCCCTTCTTTCAAGGTAGAATTGGTGCTAAAAATCGAGGTTTGCAGCAGCCAACGACTCATAAAATTATTCTCGGTTCGGAGCATATTTTTCGGACGAATTCTCACCCAAAAGTTGAGTTTATTTTTATTTGTTTTCAAGTAATTAATTGTATTGGTATAAACCCGAATATAGTTGGCCTGATCGGCAAATTCGGCCACATCGAACTCATCTATTTGCTCTATTCCATCGCCATTATAATCGGTCCATTTATAGATCCCCATTCCGTCTGCAACCCTTACATACTGAAATTCTCGCTGTGCTTCTACGCCACTTCCCAACTCATAATCGAGATTGAGTTGTATTCCATCATCTAAAAAAGATTTATACCACTTCAATGCTCCAGTCATAAACTGTTCATCCGCCGCAGTAGAGTTCTGATAGTTGACATTTCGATAATGAAAATTGAAGGCCAATTGATGCGTATTTCTACGCAAAACCTCCGACTCCATAATCACTCCATTGCTCCTCTGCATAGAATTCCATTGTTGCCAACGCACCGAATCGTCTTTTCGGGTGTACAATGTTAGGTTCATGGCCAATTTTAGTGTATCTCTTCTACCGGCTTTCAACCGAAATTCATTCCACCAGAAACTATTCTCAGACAAGCTTTTTTTAGTGGCCCATTCATTTTTTTCTCCTATGAATTGTGTTCCTACCCAATATTTCTCAGAAACCGAGTAGTGATAATCGGCATTGTAGCGCAAGAAAGTTGTCTTGTCTTGGTTTTTCTCAGCCTTCAGATAGCTCAATCCTACGGTTGCTTGGTGTTTTTCGGTCTGATAATTTGCACCAACATCATTTTTCAACCCTTTATAAAGATCTTTGAATGCTAGATAATTCGCCAAATAATGTAAACGAAATTGATTTCGGTAGGATGCATCAACTCCAGCAGAAAACAAAGTTTGCTGAACTTGTTGTTGAGCTTCATCCAAATTAAAATCTCGCTGAAATTCTACTTCTCGAATTCGTTGTGTCGTTACAAAGTTTTCGTTCCAGAACTCGAAAGAAACTTTCGGTGAGATTTTCCAATTTTCGGTAGTGAAGATTTTGTTTCCATACAGGCGAGCAGCATAACCTATATTTTCTTCATCATCCAAACTCGAAAATAAATTCAGATCCTGATTACTCAACGCTACATCTACCCCAACGTCACTTTCTTCGTCTAATTGATAAACAGAATTCACCGTATACATCTGTAATTTTTTGGGTGCAACCAAACGTTTTATCGGCTCGTAATCTCCCTGCAAAACACCTGCAACAGGCGCTACATACTCGTACACTTTTCCATTCTGAGATAGATTTGTGGTCTGATAATTACCTTGATTAGGACCGACATACGAAAAAGAAACTTGGTACAATTCTGCATTTACATTGGTTGAGTAACGATAAATAATTTGTCCGTTTTCGTCAACTTTCTCATACAAAACCTTGTTCGAGTCGTAGGTAGAAGGAATGGCCGAAACCGAAATCATCTTTGTTACATCGTTGCCTGCTTCACTCAGAATGCGCTTATCTTCATCAGACAAATCACTGCTCAAGGTATTGTTTTTACTGTCCGAATTAGAATAAAAATGTCCAGAAATTCCCCATTTCTCCGCACGATGTTCTACTCCTCCATACACAAGCAACTGAGTATAGTTTCTACTATTGTATAGATATTCTACAGAAATCCTTGTGTTACTTGTAATCAGTCTTTTATTGGTAAAAGTAAGTTCTCCCGTATTGTAATTGATTACATAATCTTTGTCTTCTCCACGCTCGACCAAAATCCCGTCAATATACACCCGCTCTGAGCCCGATATCACAATTACATACAATTCAGCGTGGTTCCCTCGTAGTTGATACGGTCCTTGATTGCCATCTTGCCCATTGAAGTTTTGGGTATAGAACTCACCTCTTGTCAGACTTCCTGAAGCAAAAATTTTGATTGAAGAATCCTCATCTTCTATCTTGGTTTCTAGCAAAACGCCGGTTACTTTTTGGTTGAAATTATTGAAGTAATCGTTCTGCGTATTAAGGTCTATATGTCCTGCTCTGATTTTAGAATTTTTGGATGCTAATTCGATGTAAACTTTATCAAATTCTTGCAAAGATTGGGTATATCCGTCCGATTCTATCGGCACATTATTATCGGCAATTGCTGCAGTAACTTGAATATCATCACTCAACTTGCCAGAAAGCTGCAGATCTAAAGAAGACTGCACCGAAGCACTCTGAGAATTCCCGAATCGAACGCCTCTCACTAAAGATCCTTTACTTTCCAAGCCCTCGAAAATAGGTTTGTTTTGTTGGAGGTTTTTATTTTCGAATTGATGAAACACATCGACTTTTTTCGATTGATATATATAAGCCGTATCACGGGCAAAATTTTCTCTCTTCAGCTGTGGATGAAGAAAATACTGGGCTGTAATTTTTTGGGTAGGAAAAGAATGGAAGTAGATTTTCTCTTGTCGAAAGTCTACCGTATAATAATCGGCAGAAACTGATTTGCCCAAGGAATCTACCAACACAAAACCTTCGGACAATGCCCCAAATAAATCGAGCTGAACGCTATCGCTTGCTTCGAATGTTTGGGTGCGAAAATTAGGATTTTTCCATGTCGGTTGTTGTGCTTGCACCCATGCAAACAGGCAAAAGAAGCAAAATACAAAAGTAATTATTCTCGACACTTTCACTAATTCATATGCAAATAACGTAAAATTTATACTTTTCGGATACATGTAGAAACAATTAAAAATTTCATCTGCTCTACGAATCTTATTTACCGGATAGTTTTTGAGCAAAAAAAGACCTTTCTCTCGGAAAGGTCTTTTCTATATTATCAAAAAAGTCTAACAAAGTTTTTAGATAGATTGAATGATTTCGTTCAGTGTTGCCGAAGGGCGCATTGCAGCATCGGTTTTCGAGAAATCGGTTTTGTAATATCCGCCAATATCTTGTGGTTTACCTTGTGCACCAATCAATTCTTCATTGATTTTGTCTTCTTGTTCTTTCATTTTTGCAGCAATTGGTGCAAACAATTTAGCCAACTCTTCGTCTTTGGTTTGCTCTGCTAAAGCTTTTGCCCAATACATTGCTAAATAGAAATGAGAACCACGGTTATCGATAGTTCCTAGTTTTCTACCTGGTGATTTATTGGTTGATAAAAACTCTGCATTTGCCTGATCTAGAGCATCTGCCAAGATTTGTGCCTTCGGATTATTTTGGGTTTGTGCCAAATGTTCTAATGAAGCTTGAAGCGCTAAAAATTCTCCTAAAGAGTCCCAACGTAAATAGCCTTCTTCTACGAATTGTTGTACGTGTTTTGGGGCTGAACCTCCTGCTCCGGTTTCGAAAAGTCCACCACCGTTCATTAACGGAACGATTGATAACATTTTTGCAGATGTACCTAATTCTAAGATTGGGAAAAGATCTGTGAGATAATCACGTAAAACATTTCCAGAAACAGAAATAGTATCTTTTCCTTCGCGCGCACGCTTCAAGGTTTCGGTCATGGCATCTTTTACATCCATAATGCGAATATCCAAACCTTTTGTATCATGGTCTCCTAAGTATTTTTCTACTTTTTTGATGATTTCTCTATCGTGTGCACGTTCTTTATCTAACCAGAAAATAGCGGGTGTTTCTGATAAGCGAGAGCGGTTAACCGCTAATTTTACCCAGTCTTGTATTGGTGCATCTTTGGTTTGACACATTCTGAAGATATCACCTTTTTCTACTTTTTGTGATAAAAGAACTGCTCCGTCTTCTGACTGAACTTCGATTGTACCGTTTGCTTGTGCTTGGAAAGTTTTATCGTGCGATCCGTATTCTTCAGCTTTTTGAGCCATCAAACCAACATTCGGGACAGAACCCATTGTCGTAGGATCTAATTTTCCGTTCGCTTTCATATCATCAATCACCGACTGATAGAAACCTGCGTACGAACGATCAGGAATAATCGCAATGGTGTCTTCTTCGTTTCCATCTTTGTTCCACATTTTTCCACCTCCGCGAACCAAGGCGGCCATAGATGCATCAACAATCACATCTGATGGAACATGAAAATTGGTAATTCCTTTATCTGAATTTACCATTGCCAAACGTGGTCCATTCTCGATTGTTTTAGCAATATCTGCTTTGATTTCTTCTTCTTGAGGATTACCTTTGATTTTCTCGAAAAGTCCGGCCAATCCGTTGTTCGGACTGATATCCAATGACTTGAAAGTTTCTGCATATTTTGCAAAAACATCAGAAAAATAGGTTTCTACAATTGCTCCAAAAATTATTGGGTCAGAGATTTTCATCATTGTCGCTTTCAAGTGAGCAGAAAGCAAAACATTTCTTTTCTCGGCTTCGCCAATTGCACTTTTTACAAATTCTTTCAGTGCATTAATATTCATCACAGATGAATCGATTACTTCTCCGGCTTGCAAAGGAGCAAAATCCTTCAGGACTTCTTCTTTTCCATCTATGCTTTTAAAAACAATACGAAATTTCGTTGCATTTTCTATGGTGGTAGAAGTTTCGGTCCCGTAAAAATCACCATGATCCATATGCGCTACATCTGTTTGGCTATCTTTTGTCCAATCGCCCATGCGGTGAGGATTTGCTTTGGCATAATTTTTCACTGCTTTTGGTGCACGACGGTCAGAGTTTCCTTCACGCAATACAGGATTTACAGCACTTCCTAAAACTTTTGCATATTGTGCTTTAATCGCTTTTTCCTCTTCATTTTTAGGTTCCGCCGGATAATTTGGCACTGCATACCCTTTGGCCTGTAATTCTGCAATAGCTCCCTCTAACTGAGGTATAGAAGCAGAAATATTTGGTAATTTGATGATATTGGCTTCTGGTTTTGTGGCCAATTCACCCAACTCGATCAATGCATCGGCTACTTTCTGGTCATCTTTTAGATAGGATGAAAAGTTGGCTAAAATTCGCCCAGCTAATGAAATATCTGGCACAGCAATTTCGACATCAGCAGATTTCGTAAAGGCTTTCACAATCGGTAAAAAAGAGTGTGTAGCTAACATCGGTGCTTCATCCGTAAGGGTGTAAAAAATTTTTGATTTCGACATTCTTATTTAAGATTTTACGACTTTCAACAAGTCATATGAAACATATTTTTCTTAATTCTTTCTTGTATCAACAAGAAACATACAAATATAAAGTTTTATAAGGGATATTAATAAGATTTTAAGTTTCTTTATGATATAAATTAGCGAAAAACACCTTTCCTTATCCAATATTTTTATTGGATATTGTGTTAGAAAAACTCTGTTCACTTACGTACCTATCTTTCTTCATTAAAAACTTCGTCTCGAAATGCGGGACGAAGTTTTTATAATAGTAAATATTCTCTCTTATTTTTTGGTATTCTCCAGCATCGGAACAAATTGATAATCACCAAATTCTAATACCTCAAAATTATGATCATCCAACCGAAGATATGTATACATTTTCTGATTTTCTTTTCCGATTGGGATCACCATAATTCCACCTAATTTCAGCTGTTTCAGTAATTCTTCTGGTAAATAAGGTGCACCAGCCGTTACGATTATTTTATCGAACGGGGCAAATGCAGGTAGACCTTTATATCCGTCACCAAATGTTTGGTATCGTGGTTTTTTATTTATTTTATTAAGAATAAGTCTAGAGAAATCATACAACTCTTTTTGTCTTTCTATCGAAAAAACTTCGGCACCTAATTCTACCAAAACTGCTGTTTGGTATCCACTACCTGTACCAATTTCTAACACTTTTTCGCCTTCGTGCACATGCAACAGCGAAGTCTGAAAAGCAACCGTATAAGGGTGAGAGATAGTCTGCCCAGAGGCAATCGGGAAGGCTTCGTCGCGGTAAGCAAACTCTTCGAAAGCACTATCTATAAAAAGATGTCTAGGGATATTATTCATCGCTTTCAGAACCTTTTCATCTTCAATTCCTTTACGATACAACAACTCCATCAGCTGTTTTCGTTTTCCTTTGTGCTTAAATTCATCTACTGGCATGTTCCTTATTTTTTGCAAAATTGCAATAAAAAGTACTAAAAACTCATTAATTTTAACGCAAATATTTTTTTATGTTAAAAGTAGGAGTAATTGGCGCTGGCCATTTGGGAAAAATCCACCTAAAATTACTCAATCAATCTAGCCACTACCAATTGGTTGGCTTTTATGATAGTTGTGTAGAAAACGGGAAGAGTGTTAGCGAAGAGTTTGGCTATCGTTATTTCGGGTCGATGGATGATTTGATGGATGCAGTGGATGTGATAGACATCGTTACACCAACGCTTTCGCATTATGAAGTTGCCAAAAAAGCACTCGAAAAAAACAAACATATCTTTATAGAAAAACCGGTAACCCATACGTTAGAAGAAGCCGATGAATTGCTGAAAATGGTAAAAGAAAAAGGACTCAAAGCGCAAGTAGGCCATGTTGAACGTTTCAATCCTGCTTATATAGCTGCTTTTCCTTATATCAACGAACCTTTGTTCATCGAAACACACCGCTTAGCAGAATTCAATCCGCGCGGAACAGATGTTCCTGTGGTATTGGATTTGATGATTCATGATTTGGATATCATCCTGTCGATTGTAAAATCGGAAATCAAATCTATTCATTCCTCAGGCGTTTCTGTGATCAGCAATACACCCGATATTGCTAATGCCCGAATCGAGTTCGTAAATGGTTGTGTGGTCAACATCTCAACAAGCCGAATGTCTTTAAAAAACATGCGTAAAATGCGTGTTTTTCAACGAAATGCATATATTTCTATTGACTTTCTGAACAAGAAAACCGAAATTATTAAAATGCACAAAGCACCCGAAAACCCTAGTGAATATGCTATGATTTGGGAAAACGATAAAGGAGATCGACGAGAAATTAGCTTCGAGCATCCGAAAATAGAAGCAAATAATGCTATATTGGATGAGTTGGAAAGTTTTGCAAATTCGATCGAAAACGGAGCGCCTATCAAGGTTAGTTTACAAGACGGTCGTAATGCCCTGAAAGTTGCTCTGGAAATTATTGATTATTTTGAAAAATCTCAAGAATCGATTAAAAATCAAACCATTATAAAAGAATAATAAAATAAAAACATCATGAAAAACATTACCGTAATTGGAGCGGGAACAATGGGAAATGGGATTGCACACGTTTTTGCACAATCTGGCTTCTCTGTTCATTTGGTCGATATATCGCAAGAAAACCTTGATCGCGGATTGAAAACAATCGAAACCAATCTTGATAGAATGATTGCGCGTGAGAAAATTTCTGAAGCCGATAAACAACAAACCTTAAGCAACATCACAACCTTTACCGACATTTCTGAAGCTGTAAAAGAGGTAGAATTGGTTGTGGAAGCTGCAACCGAGAATTTGGATCTGAAACTAAAAATATTTCAACAGTTGGATGAAGCTGCGCCCGAAAAAGCGATCCTTGCAACCAACACTTCGTCTATCTCGATTACCAAAATTGCTTCGGTTACTAAACGCCCGAAACAAGTAATCGGTATGCATTTTATGAATCCAGTTCCTGTAATGAAATTGGTAGAAATCATTCGTGGATACGAAACATGCGATGATGTAACAAAAGCCATCATGACATTGTCTGATAAGCTTGGGAAAATACCGGTAGAAGTCAACGACTATCCTGGTTTTATTGCCAACAGAATCTTGATGCCAATGATCAACGAAGCGATTTATTCATTGTACGAAGGTGTAGCTGGTGTACGAGAAATTGATGAGGTGATGAAACTTGGAATGGCTCACCCAATGGGACCGCTACAATTGGCAGATTTCATTGGTCTTGACGTTTGTTTATCTATCTTAAATGTTCTCTACGATGGTTTCAAAAACCCTAAATATGCTCCTTGTCCATTATTGGTAAACATGGTGGTAGCTGGCAAAAAAGGAGTAAAATCTGGAGAAGGTTTCTACGATTACTCAGAATCGAAAAAGGCAGAAAAAATAGCTGCACAATTCTCCAAATAATCACATAAAAAAAACCTGATTCGAGAATCAGGTTTTTTTTATGTATTTTAATAATAAGCTATTGTACGCTCGATGATTTGCCACGGACGTGCATCTCTAAAAACTTCACATTTCACCCAATTCCCATGCGAATCGTATTGATAATCGAAAGTATAAATATTCAAAAACGATTGACCTTCTTTCTCTGCTTTTTTCAATGCTATTAATTCATTATTATTATACACTTCTTCGCGTTCTAATTGCCAATTAGCATCATAAAAGCGTCGAGTTTCTTTGCGTCTTTCTTTATCTTCAAACCCAAATGCGTGTAGATTTTTCCCGATTCTTTCTACCGCAATCGGATTGCTAGAGTTATCATAAATAAAATATTCGACCAAGCCTTTTTCTCCATTGAAATAGATTGTTTCAGTTTTCACTAGATTCTGGTTTTCATTGTATAATAGTACTGTCTCGGAGTTTTTTATTCCTTCTATTTTGTCGACAATTTTCTGTACATTTTTGTCGTGAGTATACAAAGTCTGATAACGAATTTGGTTGGATTTGCTTTGATAAACAAAATCTTCTTGGACTAGTTGCCCGTTTTGGTAATAATATTTTTTTTGCTCCTCTACTCTTCGTGGGTCTTCGCCATTATTGAGAATTATTTTCTGGTATTCTGCTAATTGATTTGATTGATTATAATGATAATTTTCTTCTGAATAGATCCCTAATCGATTACCGTATTCTAAGAAATTAGTTTTGTATAGGAGCAGACCATTATAATCGAATCGATGTATTGTTTGATTATAATATTCATTACTAAAAAAACCTGTTGCAGCACGCTTACTTATGGCTTCTATAGACTTTGTTTGTATTTCTTTTACCTTTCCGATTAGGCCAAAATCTGTAATAGACAAAGCTTGTTTAGGGGTTTGTTTCGATTGCATTTGTGCATGAAGCATACAAAACGAGCTCAGAAAAAATAATCCTACTGCAAACTTTTTTTTCTTATTAATCATACGAGATAATCTTATAATTTTCTTTCTTTTCCATTCGCGTCTATAATTTTCCCCTGTCCTTCGAAAACGATTTTTGCATTTTTTCCTAAAGAAATTTTGGTTTGAGGAGCCACAATCGTCTTGGCCGAAATAGTGAGAACTACTTCATCATTGACATGAATGTTGGAATAGAAACGTTGAGTTTTATCCCATATTGTATTTTTTTCAATAATAAATGTATTGCCCAAAAAAGAGTCTTCGGTCACGAATTGTATCAAGTTTGATCGGCGTAAAAAATCGTGCGCTTTGATGATTTCGGTTGGCTGCAAATAATCTCGCGGATCGTTTCCTCTTTGCGACATCAGACTGAATGGACATGCATTCGGAGAATGATAACTATTTCCGTGCCCCAAACCAAGACTATGCCCCAACTCGTGTGCAAAACCTTTCCCGTCTCCTTGCGTGTGCCATAGTTTTGTTTCCTCCCAGGTTGTGTTGCTTTGCAGAGGTGCTTGGTAGCGGTGCAAAAGATATTTTAGGTAACGGTTCGGCAAATGGATTTGTGAGCTTCTCTGCAGATTGCTTACAGTCGGAAACTCAGACGCAGCCATTGTATTCCCCTTATAATTAATCGCTTTTTTCTTTACAACTTCATCAAAAATATCTCCATCTAGGGTAAGATATAGGTTGATACCTTTGGGGATTTTTGGGTCATTTGTTATCTTACTATCCAAAGGTTTCATGTACCAATTATTGCTTGGCGAAAAATTTCTTAGCACTGGTTTTTTAGACTCTAAATCGGAGCCAGAGTTTTTATAATTCCAATAATAAGAGTCTTTTATTTCGATATAATTAAACACAAATCTAATCTTGCTATCCCTATAATAATCGGTTCCTGTGTAGCAGCCGGTTAAATCATTTGGTTGCCTGAGATTTCCCCAACTTTGATTTGCTTGTTGCAAATAATCTTCTAGAACTTGACGCTCTTCTTGATTTTTTAGGTTAAAATTTCCCGAACCGTCTTCGCGTTCTAATATAATGACATTGACACGAATGTTTATCGGTTTCAAATCATCCGTAATCACAAAATTTTCTATGGTGGATACATTAGAAGAAAGGGTTGTTTTGGTAGGATTTTCTAGAGGTGATTGATTTTCTTTCGGATAAGACAAACCATAATGTGTTGTCGTACAAGAAGTTAGCAAACCAAGAAAAAATGGTAAAAGCGTATATTTTTTGGATAAACAATTAGAAATGCTGAACAGTTTCACGATGTATAGATTTTTTGATCCAGTAAGATACTACATTTTTCAACACAAAATAACTTGGATTTCCGATACAATTATCCATTGGTAAACGTTGAATATTCGTTGCAACACTATCGTCTTTTATGCCTGCTGTACCAAAGGTTAATTGCGCATCAAAAATCTCGAAGAAGTCTTGCTTAACACCATAATCGGTAAAAGGAAAAGAGAACACTCGATAATCCAACCCGAATTTTTGTTGAATATAATCTACGCTTTCTGTGCTTTCACTCAACTGTTCTTCTAAGTTTAGAAACTGATAAAAAGGATGATTCATCGAATGCCCACCAAGAGAAAATCCATCGTCTAGCAAATCTTGTAGATCACTCATATTCATATAAATATCCCAATCTGACAAGGAAATTTTATATTGTTCAATCAAAGAATCAATCAAAGGCTCATCATGAATTTGTAGCTTCAAAAGCTTTTTGCGTTGAATTTCTGAAGGGTTTTTCTCTAACAATAAAGCAACTTTGTACCGATAAAAAACTGCTTGATTATCGATAAAATTAGGATTAATAAAAAAAGTAGCATGCAAGCCTCTCTCCTTCAGAATCGGAGCAATATGGGTCTGACATTCTTTTAGCCCATCATCGAAACTCAAATGAAAACAATTCTCCTTTACTCCTTCTTGTGAATTTTTAGATTCGATTAATTCTTGTAAAGAAATCGACGTGTAATGTTGCTGAAAATAGTCTAATTCTCGCTGAAATTGATCTATGTTTTTCAACGGATACAAATGCCGGATATAAGGTAAATCTTGATCAGATACCGTGTGATAAAAAGGGAATATCGATTTTTTATGCCACATTTTCTATGTAAAAATAATTTCTCCGATCCCATGTTGCCTATTTCTATGTAACAAGTCGGGATGTTTTTCTATTAATTTTTGATCGATAAAAAGAAAATTTTTATACGGTCTTTTTAGGATTACTCTTAATTTTCTTGTAAGAAGAAACTCAATTAATGGATTGCGAATCACCACCGAATGTAGTTTATCTTTTTCAATTTCGGCGATGATGTTGTCCACAATTTCATTTGCTTGCTCATCAGAATTGTAATAAATATAGTGCAAAAAGTATGTTTTTTGCCGAATAGCTCGTACTACAAAAGCAGTTAGTTCGTCATTTTCACGTAATTCGAAAGCTGCTAAATGAAAGGTAGGATCGATAAAACTAAAGTCGAATTTTTGATGAATTTCATCACTAGGATTTGTAGATAGCCAAGGAAATTGAAAAATCCATTGCAGCTTTTTTGTCGACAACGGAAATAATTCGTTTTTTGATTTTTCTTGTAAAAATGCTTCGGTTTTTTGATCTAAACTCGATTGCTGAAAAGTAAATTTTTCATTTTTTGTAGGCGTAATAAAATGATAAAACCAATTAAGGACTTTACTTATTTTCGTAGGAAATTTCTTTTCTAAAAAACTAAAACTCAGATACAATTCAGTTGATTTTATATCGTG
This sequence comes from Weeksella virosa DSM 16922, assembly GCF_000189415.1. Classification (GTDB taxonomy): domain Bacteria; phylum Bacteroidota; class Bacteroidia; order Flavobacteriales; family Weeksellaceae; genus Weeksella; species Weeksella virosa. The sequence goes on along the minus strand of NC_015144.1, from coordinate 1,243,382 downwards.
AATAAAGTAATATTTCTCTCTATTTTGATACAATTTCGCCGAACCTGGCGTTCGTGTTAACACCATTAATTGATGCGGATAATCTTTTTCTATTTTGTTCAACAACAGCTCAGAAAAACCTTTTCTTCGGTAATCTGGATGTGTCCAATTTCCACTAGACCAAATTATTTTTTCGGTAAAATAAACCAAATCATGCAAGACAATTCTATAACTAACAATCTGATTATCAACAACTATAAAGTACAACACAAAATCTTCTTGTACAGAAAACGGGTTTTCTAAATAAGACCATAAACGAAACGGCGTGAAGGGTACATGCATTAATTTTCTATAAAAATCTGAATTATAGAACTCTAACAAATCCTTCTTTTTCAGTGTGTGTATTGTTACCAAAGTCGATTGTTTTTATAGCAAGTATAATATTTTTTTTGAGCACCAAAACCCTCGAAAAAATGAGCAATACTTGGAATATTCGATCCTTCGAAGTCTAAGATTTTCATTGGATTTTCTTGGATATATGCATCTAAAATCCCTGTCGGAACAGCCATTTTCTTCCCTTGATTATTTACAGAAGCATTGACATAAATTCCGCGTTGTCCACTATCGATAAACACAGAAAAGCCAACCAATTCTCCTTCGGAATGCGCTGTAATAATTGTTGCTTTTTTCTTTTCTTGCAATATCGTTAATACACGAAAAAGCTGTTGTATATCTACAGCATGTTGACTATTTTTTTGTTTAAAGTTGATTAGTTCATCTATCTCAACAGAATTCCAGCGCAATTCTACTTTTTTATTGATAAAAGAGCGTACATTTTTCTTGGTTTTCTTATCATATTCTCGATTATTGACGGGTAAAATATGATTAATTCTTTTTTCTCCTTGCGGAGAAAAAAGCAAAGTGTTCTCTTCATTGAAATGATAACTTTTTACCCGCTTTTTTTCTAATTTTCGATAAATCCTTTGAAAAACTTCTATAGGAAAATTGTCAGAATGGAAAACACCTAATTGCTGGCAGTAAGTTGGCTGAGATACAAACTTCATACCCAACAACCTAATAAAAGGCAGTGGCATAACAGCCTGATAATCACCATAAACCAAACAGTCCCATCGTTTATTCACCAATAAATCCAGGTACCAAATTTCTGCATACACACGATAATTTACACTTTTTCGCAAACATTTTGTATACTTTTCTTGATCTAAATTTTTCCTATTTATTTGTTTAATCATATTGAATTCGCTCATAAACTTCTCGCCATTTTTCCCATTCATTGGTAAAATTCGACTGATGAAATAATGTTATAAAATACCCATTCACCGTCTTCACTTTTTCTCTATACTCCAATAATAATTGACAAGCCTCTACTGGTGAAAGTTTCATGTAATTTCTCAGGGTCACATCCATTGCAACAAACGGAAATATTTTGAGGGTTGTGATAGAATTCGTCGATAAATCGAACCAAAAAAATGGTTGTGCAGTGCCGGCGCGAAATCCCACCCTATGAGCAAAACCCATTGTATAGTCCTCTTCCACTTCGTATTGGAGCAAGTTCTTATAGGTTTGGGGCAAATGTAATTTGATGAAATGTTGTCGAGAACAAATTATTTTCCGATTCAAAACAATCGATAATCGTTGAATTTCCTCTTTTATTTTTTCTGGATTTCGGTTGGATAAATAAGATGGATGTATCCCTATTTTTGCCCAACTTGCTTGTTGTTTAATCAATTTTTGATGTGCTAAATTTTGCCAACTTAGATTATGATCATAGGTTGAAGTATCACCCAACAGCCAAAAAAAGATAGAATCATGTCCATATTTTTCGGCTATTTCTCTTAGGTAATCGAACTGATCGTAGGGATCTTTTTGCAAATTATTCAGTACGAAGAACTGTTCTTTTATCGATCTAAAATCCCCATAAAAACAACCCCTCAAAAAGGTTTTTATTTGTTTGGCTAAGGAGTGGTTTTTATATTTCCAAGCAAAATCTACATCGTGGGTATTGATTTGCACAAAAGATTTTTCAATCGGGCGAATACTTGGATAAAATGCCATTAAATCTTCTAGTATTTTTAATAATATTTGATCAACAATTGGTTTAGAATAATCTACTTCAGAACCTAAAAACCTTTGATGCTCATCCAACCTATCATGGAGTAACAAATATTCTTCGTATCTAGAAAGGCAATAAAAGACTTTTCCTATCTCATGCAAATCAGAGAATTTTACTGCAGAATCGATGTGATTGTCTAGCAGGAAACTATCTTTTTTCAACTGAAATAGCTCAGAAAAAGTATGTTCAGAAAAATTAATTTTATAAGCTTCGGCTTGTAAAAACTCTTCTTTTTGATGTACGAAAACTAGTTCTAATCCTAAAAAAGTTTGGTTGAAGAAATCGAATACATACTCGATTCTTGGACTTAATTTTTCGGTATAAATACAGAGTTTATCGTACAAAACATAGGGTTTTAGGTGTAAAAATAAACCTTTTTTAGGAAAGAAAAAACGCCAAGCAAAACTCGGCGTTTTATGGCTGATAAACTAGTAAATTATCCTACAATATTGATTATTTTTCCAGGCACAATGATGATCTTTTTCGGGGTTCGATCTCTCAATTGTTTTTGGGTGCGTGCATCTTTCATCACTATTTCTTGGATTTCATCCTTACTCAAACTCAAAGGAAGCTCGAGCAAAAATTTCATTTTACCATTGAAAGAAACAGGATATTCTTTGCTATCTGCAATCAACCATTTTTCATCGAAAATCGGGAAATCTGCATGTGCAATTGACGAAGTATACCCTAGTTTGTGCCACAATTCTTCGGCTATATGGGGTGCATATGGCGATAAAATTATTGCCAAAGGTTCTAGAATTGCTCTTTTATTGGTTTTTAATTTTCCTAATTCGTTCACAGTAATCATAAATGTAGAAACCGATGTGTTAAACGAAAAACTGTTAACATCTTCGTCAACTTTTTTTATGGCTTGATGCAGAATTTTGTATTCTTCTTTGGTTGGTTCATCCTCTGAAACATAAAAAGAATCATTTTCTCCCGAATGGTACAAACGCCAAAACTTTTTCAAAAAAGAGTGTACTCCCGAGATCCCTTGTGTGTTCCAAGGTTTCGATTGTTCAAGTGGTCCTAAAAACATTTCGTACAAACGAAGAGAATCGGCTCCATACTGCTCACATATTATATCTGGGTTTAGCACGTTAAACTTCGATTTCGACATTTTCTCTACTTCTCGTCCTGTAATGTATTTCTCTTCTTCTAAGATAAATTCGGCGTCCTGATACTCTTCTCGCCATGTACAGAATTTTTCTATATCCAACTCATCTGTACCATCTTTCAGTAAGCTTACATCAACATGAATAGGTGTTACTTGGTATTGATCTTTCAGAGAATATGAGACAAAAGTGTTACTGCCTTGTATGCGATATACAAAAGCACTAACCCCTAAAATCATACCTTGATTGATCAACTTCATTGCATATTCTTGGGTTGGTGCCCATCCTTTATCGAACATAAATTTTTGCCAAAAACGTGAATACAATAAATGGCCTGTTGCATGCTCGGATCCACCGATATACAGATCTACATTTTGCCAATACTCTACCGCATCTTTGCTCACAAACTCATTTTCGTTATCGGGATCCATATACCGCATCCAATACCACGAAGAACCTGCCCAACCAGGCATCGTATTCAGTTCTATTGGGAAAATTGTTTTATTATCTATCAAGTGGTTTTCGACCACTTCTTTGTTCAGCGTATCAAACGCCCATTTGGTTGCACGACCTAATGGTGGCTCTCCTTCTTTGGTTGGTAAATATTCATCAACTTCTGGTAGGATGACGGGTAAAGCTTCGGTTGGTATAGTGTACGGAACACCATCTTTGAAATAAGCTGGTACTGGTTCTCCCCAATAGCGTTGACGTGAAAAAACTGCATCCCTCAAACGGAAATTTGTTTTTCCTTTTCCGATATTCTTATCCTCTAGAAAATGAACAATTTTTTCTATAGCTTGTGGATAGTCTAATCCATCTAAAAAATCTGAGTTGATTAGTTTGAAGTTTCCTTTCTCTGTAAAAGCAGCTTCTTGTAGGTCATGATTTTCGAAAATTGGACGAATCGGCAAATCGAAATGTTTTGCAAAAGCGTAATCACGATCATCCCCTGCCGGCACGGCCATTACAGCCCCTGTCCCGTAAGATGCCAACACATAATCCCCTATCCAAATAGGCAATTTTTCTTGAGTAATAGGATGAATAGCATATGCACCTGTAAATTCACCGCTAATGTGCTTAACATCTGATAAACGTTCTCTCTCTGATCGTTTTGTGGTTTGTTCTACATATTCCTCTACTTTTTTTCTATTATCCGAAGTGGTAATTTTTTGTACCAATGGATGTTCTGGCGCAAGTGTTACATAACTCACACCGAAAATAGTATCAGGGCGAGTAGTAAAAACTTCTATTTGTTCTTCGTTTCCTTCTATCGAAAAAAGCACAGAGGCTCCCTTTGATTTTCCTATCCAATTACGCTGAGCTTCTTTGATAGGTTCTGGCCAATCGATGGTATCCAAATCGGTCAATAAGCGATCTGCATACGCCGTGATTCTCATCATCCATTGGGTCATTTTTTTTCTGATAACTGGGAAACCTCCTCTTTCAGATAAACCATTGATTACCTCATCATTTGCCAACACAGTTCCTAAATCTGGACACCAATTGACTTCGGCTTCTGCCAAAAAGGTTAGACGGTATTTTAGGAGTATTTCTTGCTGTTGTTTTTCTGTGTAGTTTTTCCAGTCTTCGGCAGAAAACTGTGGCGTATCTTCATCACAAACTGCATTTATTTGGGTGTTACCATTTGTAGAAAACTCATTGATTAGACGGCAAATAGATTCTGCTTTATTGGTAGAAAGATTGTAATAACTATCAAAAAGCTGATTAAATATCCATTGTGTCCATTTATAAAAATTGGGATTAGAGGTTCTAATTTCTCGATCCCAATCATACCCAAGCCCCAAACGCTTCAGCTGTTTATCGTACCCAGGAATGGTGTTTCCTTGTTTATCTACTCCACCTTCTATATTTACAATTGTTGTGATTGCTGGATGTTGACCTGTTTGTATAGCGTATTGCTCGGCTGGTAAACCGAACGAATCGTAGCCCATCGGGTGAAGAACATTATAGCCTTTTAGTCGTTTGTAGCGTGCATAAATATCAGACGCAATATACCCTAATGGATGACCAACATGCAAACCTGCTCCGGAAGGGTAAGGAAACATATCCAAAACATAATATTTAGTCTTATCCGACTGATTCTTTGCCTGAAATGTTTTGTGATCAAACCAGTACTGCTGCCATTTTGGTTCTATTTCTGAAGGATTGTATTGCATAATTATTTTAATTTTAGCAAAAATACAGTATTTATAGAGCAAATAAAACTTAAAAAAACGATATTTGAAACCAAACTAAGTGCTCAGTTTACAGATGTTGAAAAGAAAGATTTTTTATTGGTTTTCGGTAGGATTTATTTTAGTTTTCATCCTGATTACAGTTCGATACATTGTGAACCATACCCGTATTTTTGTGAATTATGAGATTGAAATCAACCCAATTGTCATTAATTGGGATCGAGAAAGCGATTCAATGGTTCGAATAAAAGATCCTATTTATGTGAGAGATGAGTTCTTTTTAATCGAATATCCTAATGATAATCAATACATAAAAGAGGATAGCATCTTGTACAAAGAGCTTTTCTATGGTGAAAACAAAAAAGGCTCGTTACTCAATCTAAGTACGCCTTATACGTTATGGAAAAGCCGCTACAACGACACAATTCATGTCTATAAAAACAAAAGACATCTGAAGTTTGTATACGATTATTATACCGCTTCTAAGTAAAAACTAAATACCGAACCTTGCCCAGGTTTACTTTTTACGGTTATTTTTTGTTGATGAGCTTCGAGAATATGTTTTACGATTGCTAAGCCTAAGCCCGAGCCACCATTGTTTCTACTTCTACTTTTTTCTACCCGATAAAAACGCTCGAAAATACGCTCTATATCCGACTCTTTGATGCCAACACCTTCGTCTTTTACTGCGACTTTCACTTTGTCTTCTTGTCTTTCTAATTGTATACTAACTTTGGTACCTTCATCCGAATAATTGATTGCATTTGCTATAAGATTGATCAGTACTTGCTGTATTTTTTCTAAATCTCCTTTTACACGCAAGTTAGGATTCACTGGTTGCTTTATATACAAATCGATATTCTTATTTACTGCTTTTATCTCTAGCAAGTCTATAGATTCTTGTACTAGTGCAGTAAGGTTGAAGGTTGTTTGATGAAGTTTTATTTTTTCTCGTTCGAGCTCGGTGATCATATCTAAATCTTTTACCAAATAAATCAATCGATCTACCGACTTATTAATCCTATTGAGGTATTTATCTCTAATTTTTTCATCTTCTACTCCTCCTTCTATCAACGTCAACAAATAGCCTTGTACCGAAAATAGCGGTGTTTTCAGCTCGTGTGATATATTTCCTAAAAACTCTCTTCGGTAATTTTCTCGTTCGATTAGGATATCGATTTCTTTGGTTTGATCTTCTGTAATGGTTGTAAATTTCTGCGAGATATCTTCAAAATCCAAAGTTTCTTCGCCATCCAAAACAGGTAGAATAGACGAAAACTGACGCAAATCTGTTCGCCTTTGTCGTTTATTATTGAAATGAATAATAATTGTCAGTATCAAAGTACTAACCAAAAATGTAACGAAAAGAAAAGCTTTGTATTGATATAAAACAGCAAAATTCTGGAACCAAACATAATACAAAACAAACATAAGTACATAGACAATTAGTGTAGCAAAAAAACCCCACCCAAAACTATGCATCTTTTTAAGGGATTTGGCCATTAATCATTCATTTTATACCCAATACCTTTAATGGTTGAAAAGCGATCATTCCCGAATTTTTCTCTTAATTTACGCACATGTACATCAATAGTTCTACCGCCAACTACTACTTCATTACCCCAAACTTTATCAAGGATTTCTTCTCGTTTGAAAACTCTCTCGGGATTTGAGCCCAACAAAGCAATAAGTTCGAATTCTTTTCTAGGCAAAGTAAAATCTTCTCCTTTGAAAGTAACTTTGTATGTTTCTCGATTGATCGTAAAGTCTTTTAGCCGAATAATATCCGCTACTTCTTCATCTTGTTGTTTTATTTTTAGTAAAGCTTTCAATTTACTTACCAATATTTTTGGTTTGATCGGTTTCACGATATAGTCATTTGCACCAGCATCATACGCAGCTAATTGAGAGAAATCTTCGCCACGAGCCGATAAGAACACAATCAGTGTATCCTTGAAAGCATCTAGCTTTCTCAACTCACCACAAGCTTCTACACCGTCCATTTGAGGCATCATTACATCCATAAGAATAAGATGAGGTTTGAAAACTTTTGCTTTTTTTATCCCCTCTAATCCATTTGTTGCGGTCTCTACCTCGAAACCTTCTTTTTCTAAATTGTAGGTAACAAACTCTAAAATATCTGGCTCATCGTCTACCAGTAAAATCTTATAATGTTTCATAATAAAGAGAATTAACGGTTTCGTAAAACGCTCGTAAAATTAAGGTAATAAAACTATATAAATATGAATTTCATAAACTTAACAATGATTTAAAATTACAAAACTTTCATAACGTTTCACTAACAAAAGCTTTACTTTCTGTAAAAATTATTATGGAAACTTCCCTGCAAATTTGCAAAGTCAATTATTAAACACACAATGAAACGCATAACAACTGCCTTATTTCTTCTTGTAGCATCTGGGGTATTTGCCCAAACAGAGAAGACAATCACAGGAAAAATTCATGATCAAGAAAATCATCCTCTAGCAGGAGCAGAAATTTATGTTCCTTCATTAGACGAAACATTCTATACCAACGAGAACGGAGAGTATAGCATTGTTTTACCCGAAGGTAATCACGAACTAGAGGTGCAATATTTTGGATATAAATCGGTATACCAGACCGTAACAATTCTTGGGCAAGATGTAAGGGACATCAATTTTGTTTTGACCAAAGAAAATATCGAAAACCAAAATATCGACCTGAAAGGGACTACGATTACTGCAACACGCAATCGATCGAGCGAAACCGAATTACTCAACATACAGCGCAAATCTGTAAATATTGTCACCAATATTGGTACGCAAGAATTAGATCGAAAAGGGGTGAGCGATGCCGCATCAGCTTTAACCAAAGTTGCAGGTGTATCTAAGCTAGAAGGAACCAACTCTATCTATGTACGTGGTTTGGGCGATCGCTACATTTCGACCACTTTAAACACCTTGCCTTTGCCATCGAACGATCCAGAGTACAAGAATATTGATTTGAGTTTTTTCAACACCGATATCATCGAGTATCTTTCAGTAGACAAAGTCTATTCGCCAAAAGTCTTGGGCGATTTCTCGGGTGCAGGCGTAGACATTGTTTCTAAAAATTATACCGACAAAGGAATGTTTCAGGTTTCGTTAGGAAGCAACTTCAACACGAATGCAGTGGGAAAATCCGACTTTATGTTACAGAACGGACCGAAAAAAACAGGTTTTTCTAACATAAAATTACCAAATGACCCGTTGAATTCTTACCAATTCCAAACGAAATTAAACCCTACCAAATCGCCTACAATCGGCCCTAATTTTGGCTTAACAGCAGGGAAATCTTTCCGCATCGGACACGAAGGAAGATTAGGGATTTTTGCTACTGCCGAGTTTGATAGCGACTATGATTACCGCGAAGGATTAGACCAAACAGTAAACGCTTCTACTGGCTTGGGAGCACGACTAAAATCATTCAATCCGCACAAAAAATATTCTTACAAAACCAACACAACGGGAATGTTTAATGCGAATTATAAAATCAATCAACATCATACCCTAAAATACAACTTCCTGTACATCAACTCTTCTGAGCAGTCTAGAGATTTGTATTATGGTTTTATTCGCGACTTGGCAGAAGATGATAATGGTTTGATTCAACGCAACACCTATATCCAAAATAAATTAATGGTGAATCAACTTTTAGGCAACAATAAGCTTAGCGAACGCATAGAGCTCGATTGGGCCTTAGGCTACAACAAAGTAGAAAGCGATTTACCAGATCGTACGCAAAACACAATGCGCTACGACAAAGAAACCAAAAATTACCACTTGGTACAAGTAACCACGACCGATAATCATCGCTATTTCCATAAACTAAACGAGGATAGCTATGTAGGAAACATTGGTATGACGTATCGCCTGAACGAGTCGGCCGATGGATTGGCAAAAGGCTTTGTTCGAGTTGGATACAATGGAAAGATTGTTCGTAGAGATTTCGAAGCAAGACAATTCAACTTCAGAATAATCTCATCTCAATTGGCAAACCCAGTAGACCCGAATAATTTAGATGCATTCTTTAACCAAACAAACTTTGATAACGGATATTTTTCTACCTCAACTTATAGCGGAACTTTGGCTCCACAAACCTATAACGGTGAGCAAGATTCGCATGCAGCATACGCAACATTAGAATATAATTTTACAGATCGTTTGAGTGCTTTGATTGGTGTTCGCTACGAGAATATTTTACAAAAAATCGATTGGCGCACACAGCTCGATGCCTCTGAAAAAACCAATGAACTAGCAAAGAATTACTTCTTGCCAAGTATCATATTGAAGTACATGTTGAATGATCGCCAAAATCTACGGTTTGCTGCGAGCAAAACCTACACGCTCCCACAATTCAAAGAAAGAGCCTTGTTTTTGTACGAAGATGTGACGCAAACCAAATACGGTAATCCATACTTATACCCATCACAAAACTATAATGTAGACCTGAAGTGGGAAATATTCCCGAATAAAGGCGAATTGATTTCGGTTTCTGCATTCGGAAAATACATCAAAGACCCGATCAACGAAGTAGTTATTGCCTCTTCTACCAATGATATTTCTTGGATCAATGGAGATTTTGGATATGTAGTTGGAGCAGAAGTAGAATTGAGAAAAAATCTTTTTGATTTTGGGATGGATGGAGGAAATACTTTATCGGCAGGCCTCAACGCGAGTTACATGAAAACAAATCAAGAAATCGATAAGGACAAAGTTTATCGCGAAACCAATGGCGTATATAATTTAAATCTTACCACTCCGAAAGCCAGCTTAGCAGGTGCATCTGATCTACTTTTGAACGCCGATATTTCTTATCTGAAAAAATGGAACAACGGCGGACAAGTGTTAGCTACGGTAGCTTATGCCTATTATTCGGATAGAATTTACGCCCTAAACAATGAACAAATGGGGAATTTGGTCGACAAAGGCTTCGGTACACTTGATTTTATATTACGCACCAAACTCAATCATAATATCGGAATTAACTTCAGCGCAAAAAATATCTTGAACCAGACTTTCAAACGAGTACAAGAAAATGCCAAAGAAGACATCACAGTAGTTTCGTATAAAAGCGGTGCAAACTTAGGTTTGTCTATAAACTATAATTTCTAAAAAAATAAACTTTAATAACTAATAAAATGAAAAAATCAGTTTTAAAATTATTAACCTTAGCTCTATTAACAGGAGCAGTTTCTACAACGACTATCTCATGTTCTAGTGATGATGATAATACAACCGTAAATCCAGAACCAGACAACTCATCAGACTTTGTTGTTAATCGTAACGACCTGAAAGGTGAAATCAAAAAAGGTGAAGTTGTTCTAGAATCAGGAACTTATAAATTAACCGGGAAGTTGATCGTACAAAACGGGGCTTCATTAAGAATAAAACCTGGGGTTATCATCGAAGCAACCGCTCCTTCATCTTCTACAGCATACGAAGAAGTTCGCTATATTTCTGTAGCACAAGGTGGTAAAATATTTGTAGAAGGAACAGCATCAAAACCAGTTGTAATGACAGCAGTAAACAAAACTGCAGGAAGCTGGGGAGGTTTAGTTCTAGCAGGTAAAGCACCTATCAATAAAGGAACAACTGCAACAACAGAAGTTGGTGGAGAATTACCATATGGTGGAACCGATGTAAACGACAACTCAGGTTCTATCGAATATTTACGTATAGAATACGCAGGTTTTGCATACAACAAAGAAAAAGAATTCAACGGACTTTCTTTCTTCGGTGTTGGTAAAGGTACAAAAGTGAAAAACGTACAAGTGTACGAAAGTTCTGATGACGGATTCGAGTGGTTCGGAGGAACCGTTGACGCCAGCAACTTGGTTGTAGTAAACTCTAACCCAGAGAATGTTGGTGATGATATGTTCGACTGGACAGAAGGATGGAACGGAAATGGTGAAAACTGGTACGGTAAAAAAACCAATGCAGGTAATCGCGGAATCGAAGCCGACAACAACTCGAGCAATCCTTCTGCTACACCAACCTCTGCTCCTAACCTGAAAAACGTAACCCTAATCGGTGCAGGAAAAGAAAGTAACGAAAAAGAATTCCAAGCACTAAAATTACGCGTAGGTACTCAAGGAATCATCGACAACTTGGTATTGAGCAACTGGGAAGTTGGTTTTGATGTACAACACGATGAAACACTTGCTTCAGTAGGAACAAAATTAAAAGCTACTAACGTGAAGTTTATTAACGTTACAAAAAAATCTACTGGTAAAAACTCTAACAATGAAGCGGTTGATGTTTCTAATGTATATACCGAAAACGAAAACGCAACTGGAGCTGGAAACGGAGTAAATACACCAGCTTGGGCACAAGGATGGACAATCGGATTATAATCCAGTTCCTTTAATCGCTCTTTTTTCCTCTAAAAATTAAACTGTGTTTAATAAGGTCGCCTGTCTCGGAGCAATCCAGCGGGCGATTTTTTGTTATATATTTTTCTGATAATGTTTTTATATTACTCTAAAAGAAAGAAGAAGAGAAGTTACTACACACCAAAAATATCCCATTATTATGATGGGCAATTCGTTTGATCAGATTAACAACGTAGAATAGAAGAATTTTTCAGGGCAACTATTTAGAAATAGTCTATTCAAACATTATTTTGTACATTTGTAACCGATAAATTTTTTAATTAAATATGGCACTTACACAAGAACAAATAAATTCTATGGGAGATGAGCTTGTATCCGTCTTCAAAACGATATATGACCCAGAAATTCCGGTTGATATTTACGAGCTTGGCCTTATTTACGATGCACATATAAACGAAGATGGCGAAGTAAAAGTTCTCATGACGCTAACCTCGCCAAACTGCCCTGTTGCAGAATCTTTACCTGCAGAAGTGGAAAGAGCCGTAGAAGAATTAGAGCCGGTTAGCAAATGCTATGTAGAAATCACATTCGATCCGCCATGGGATCGTGATATGATGAGCGACGAAGCTAAATTCGAGCTCGGAATGCTTTAATTTTATTGATTTTTTTAGTATACTTGTTATCATAAAAAAACTAACTATGGACTCTATTACCTTTTATTTTATTCTTATAATTATATTAGTAATTATAGGCTTAGGTATTTTCACCGTCAAACAACAAACAGCTGTAATTATCGAACGTTTTGGGAAATTCGAAAGTATCCGAAATTCTGGTTTACAATTCAAAATCCCATTTGTCGACAAAATCGCAGGACGCATTTCCCTTAAAATACAACAACTTGATGTCGTAGTAGAAACCAAAACCAAAGACGATGTATTTGTTCGACTAAAAATTTCGGTACAATACCAAGTAATTAGTAAACAAGTGTATGATGCATTCTATAAACTAGACAATCCATACACCCAAATTACGTCTTTTGTCTTTGACGTTGTTCGTGCAGAAGTACCAAAACTTCGCTTAGATGACGTTTTCGAGAAAAAAGACGATATTGCGATTGCCGTAAAAAGTGAATTACAAGAGGCTATGAATTCATATGGTTACGTAATTATCAAAACATTGGTAACCGATATCGATCCTGATGAGCAGGTGAAACATGCCATGAACAGAATTAACGCTGCCGAACGCGAAAAAATAGCAGCACAATACGAAGGAGATGCCCAGCGAATTCTGATTGTAGAAAAAGCCAAAGCAGAAGCAGAATCAAAACGTTTGCAAGGACAAGGAATTGCTGATCAACGAAGAGAGATTGCGCGAGGACTATTAGAATCAGTTGATGTACTCAATGGAGTTGGGATTACTTCACAAGAAGCTTCTGCACTTATCGTGGTTACCCAACATTATGATACGCTACAAGCAATAGGCGAAAAATCAGGAAGCAAACTAGTTCTTCTGCCCAACTCACCAACTGCAGCCAGTGAAATGCTCAATACAATGGTGACTTCTTTTACAGCAGCAAATGAACTAAGCAAAGACACACCTTCTACCCAATCACCTTAACAATAAGTAGGAAGTATTTTAAAAAAAATAAAAAGTATCAAGACACAAAAAACCGATTCGCACGAATCGGTTTTTTTAGTATCAACTTATTGTAGTGATAAATTGGTAAAACCTAATGATAGGCTATCTTAATTATCTATTTGCTTATATTGTTCATATTTCTTTTTTACCAAACGAAGAAAATAACTAATCGTAATACTAAAAATACCGGTTGCAATCAAAGATAATCCAAACCAAACTACTGCTGCGTAACCAGCCAATATAGGATTAACCAACAAAACGATTCCTAAAACTAAACCAATAAGAGCAAAGAAAAGGGCAAATCCCCAATTTTTTACTCCGTAATTTTTCAGGTCGATAGAATAACCTATTCCAGATACAGAACGAAAAATCACTAAAAACCCAACATAGAAAGCAAGAACTTCTAAACTAAAGATTGGGTTACTTAGAAGGACTAGCCCAACAAAAACAGAAAGTAAGCCAAAGGCTAAACTCCATCCCCAATTGACCATTTCATTTCGGTTCGAGAATGCAAAAAACGACTCGAAAATTCCCGAAACAAGAAAAGTTACACTAAAAAAAGTTGCTAAAGCCGCATAGGACATCAGAGGATTGACAAAACACCAAATTCCGATAACGATGAATAAAATACCTGCGATTAATGGAACCCACCATTTTTTTACGGTAGACCGCATTGAATTTAAAAAATTATTTTCCATTTATACTATTTTGAAATTACTAGGTTTACTATACTTTTTGGGGTTATGTTTTGCATTTTCATGCAATAAAACAAATAAACTGCCAAAAAAACTACCTCAAATTACTCAAAAAACGATACTCAACAAAGCAATATCAGAAAAGATAATGTATTTTAGTAGCAATAATTATAGTCATTACAAAATAAGAAGTATTATACCATGAAAAAACTATCTGTATTACTTTTCAATCTTGGAATTCTGATGAACTTAAATGCACAGGACTTTAAAGGGAAATACCCAACCACAGCAAAAGCAAACCATACTGATGAATATTTTGGTGAGAAAGTTGCCGACCCATATCGATGGTTAGAAGACGATCGTTCGCCTCAAACGAAAGCATGGGTAGAAGCCGAAAATAAAGTAACTTTTTCTTATCTCGACAAAATTCCGTTACGCAATGAGTTGAAAAAACAATTGACTGATATTTGGAATTACGAAAAGGTAGGAACACCTTTCAAAGAAGGAAGTTATACTTACTACTACAAAAACAATGGTTTACAACAGCATAGTGTATTGTACCGTAAAAAAGGTGAAAACGGAAAAGAGGAAGTTTTTCTTGACCCAAATACCTTCTCGAAAGATGGCTCTACTTCTTTGGCAGACGTTAGCTTCTCAAAAGATGGAAGCTTAGTTGCTTACTCTATTTCGGAGGGAGGCTCTGATTGGAGAAAAGTGATTGTTCTGAATACTGAAAACAAACAACAGATTGGAGAGACCTTGGTCGATGTGAAATTCTCTGGCATTGCCTGGAAAGGAAATCAAGGATTTTATTACTCGAGCTACGACAAACCAAAAGGATCTGAATTATCAGAAAAAACAGACCAACACAAAGTGTATTTCCATACACTAAACACCCCGCAAAAAGATGACAAATTAGTTTTCGGTGGAAAAGAAACACCTCGTCGTTACATTGGAGCATACCTTACCGATGATGAACGTTTCTTGGTAATTACTGCTGCAAACACCACAACAGGAAACGAATTGTACATTCAGGATTTGAATGCGCAAGATAATAAGTTTATACAGTTAGCTAAAGGTTTCGATCAAAACGCTACGGTTGTAGACAACGATGGAGATGTGCTATATATCCAAACCAACTACAAAGCGCCTAACAATCGCTTGGTAAAAACCAATTATACAACAACAGATAAAGAAAAATGGCAAGACGTCGTTGCAGAAACCGAAAATGTTTTATCGATTTCGACAGCTGGCAAATACTTCTTTGCACATTACCTGAAAGATGCCGTTACACAAATTCAGCAATTAGACAAAACAGGTAAAAAAGTGCGCGACATACTATTACCTGGTGTCGGGAGTGCTGGAGGTTTTAGTGGGAAAAAAGACGAAACAGAAGTGTATTACGTTTTTAGCAATTATATCACTCCGACAACGAGTTACAAATTCGATTTAGAAACAGGTAAATCAGAATTATACATTAAACCTGCAATCAAATTCAATCCAGAAAATTACGAATCGAAGCAAGTATTTTATTCATCAAAAGATGGAACCAAAGTTCCGATGATTATTACCTATAAAAAAGGATTAAAACTCGACGGAAAAAACCCTACTATTCTCTACGGTTATGGAGGGTTCAATATCAGTCTGACACCTTCTTTTAGCGTGACAACTGCTACTTGGATAGAAAATGGTGGAATTTATGCTGTTGCCAATCTACGTGGCGGAGGTGAATATGGAAAAAAATGGCACGACGGAGGGCGACAATTCAATAAATTAAATGTATTTGATGATTTTATCGCTGCCGCTCAATACCTACATAAAAACAAGTACACTTCACCAGAATATACCGCCCTTTCTGGAGGATCGAACGGAGGATTATTGGTTGGAGCTACGATGACAATCGATCCGAAAATTGCCAAAGTTGCCTTGCCAGCTGTTGGGGTTTTAGACATGCTTCGTTACCATACATTTACGGCAGGTGCAGGATGGGGATATGATTATGGTACTGCAGAAGACAGCAAAGAAATGTTTAATTATCTCAAAGCATATTCACCTGTACACAATGTGAAAAAAGGACAATGTTATCCTGCGACATTAGTTACTACAGGAGACCATGATGATCGTGTTGTTCCGGCACATTCGTACAAATTTGCTGCAGAGTTACAAGACAAACAAGGCTGTAAAAATCCTGTTCTTATCCGTATCGAGACCAAAGCAGGGCATGGTGCAGGAAGATCGACAGAAGTTATAATCAACGAAACAGCTGATAAATTTGCGTTTACGCTGTGGAATATGGGTATCAAAAATCTCAAAAAGAAATAATCATTTTTTTGAGATCAGCCCTTAAAATAGTAATCAATAAAAAAAAGGTAGTTAACTAAATTGGTTAACTACCTTTTTATAATTAGAAATAATTGCTTTATTAGTAGTAAGTATAACGTCTAACTTTAGCAACATACTTTGCTAGACGAATTACTTGGTGGCTATATCCGTACTCATTATCATACCAAACATATAACACTCCATTTCTACCATCGCTAGATACTAAAGTTGCATTACTATCGAAAATAGAAGGTGCCGACGTCCCGACAATGTCAGAAGACACCAATTCGTTGTTTAATGAATATTTAATTTGTTCTACCAAATTGCCTTCTAATGCAGCGTGACGAATAGCCTCATTTATATCATCTCGAGTTACATCCTTTCCAAATTCGATGTTGAGAACTGCTAACGATCCGTTTGGTACAGGAACACGAATAGCATTCGAGGTAAGTTTACCTTCTAGACTTGGCAATGCTTTTGATACTGCACTTCCTGCTCCGGTTTCTGTAATAACCATATTGAGAGCAGCCGCACGACCACGACGGTATTTTTTGTGCATATTATCTACTAAATTCTGATCATTGGTATACGCATGAATAGTTTCTAAATGACCTTTCACAACCCCAAGCTTCTCTTCTACTACAGCCAAAATAGGTGTAATCGCGTTGGTAGTACAAGATGCAGCTGAAAATATGTTGACCTCGTCTGGAGAATAATCTTCATGATTTACACCGTATACAATATTGGGCACACCTTTTCCTGGAGCAGTAAGAATCACTTTCTCAGCACCTTTTGATTTCAAATGTCGGCTCAAAGCTTCTTCATCTTTGAAAGCGCCAGTATTATCAATAACCAAAACATTTTTGTAACCGTACGACGTGTAATCGATATCTTCTGGTTGGGCTGCTGAAATTAAATTTACAGTTGTTCCGTTGATAATTAATGCATTGTTTTCGTGATCTGCAATTACAGAACCATCGAAGTCTCCATGAACTGAATCATAACGTAATAGAGACGCTCTTTTTTCTATCAAAGTAGGATCATTTTTGTCACGTGTAACTATGGCACGTAAGCGCAATTGCTGTCCTTTTCCTACTTTCGACATTAATTCGCGAGCTAATAAACGTCCGATACGACCAAAACCATAAAGTACAACGTCACGCGGTTCGATATTTTCGATATCTTTCGCATCTTTCAATGATTCACGAACAAAGTCTTCTGCATTTTCGCTTCCGCTATTTTTGTACTCGTAAGTTAACTTTCCTAAATCTATTCTTGAGGGTGGCAAATCAATAGCATTAATAGCATTTGCAATCGCCAATGTATCTTCTATCGCTATAGGTTTGCCGATAAATTCACCCGCATACTCATGAAGATTGATAATTTCACTAACATTTTTATCAATTAATTGATTACGGAAAATTAATAGCTCTATTGACTTATCATACCATAAGTCGCTCACAGTCTTGATTAACTCTACCGTGTCTTTTCTAACCTTCGCTTGGTTGACTAACTGATCTTCGTACGAAACGTTTGCCATGTTCTTTATTATTTTATTTTATGTTTTGTTCTAGTTGCGCAAAGATAATGATTTATACTGTATTGTACGAAATTTGAAAAAACAAATCATCGTTCTTTCTCCTACCTAGAAAAATGATGAAATACTACTAGAATAGATATTTTACCATAAGATAATATTAACTACTCCACAAATATCTTCTTCCTGGATAGATTGTTGAAATATTATACATTTATTTTTTTTCTGCACAATGAAATCTATTTTCAACAAAATTTGCCGAAATCCCTCAACTGATCAATTATTTTTTTTCTTATACCATCCACTATATTGATAGATTTCACCTTTCCTTAACAAAGAATTTCATACCTTTATCAGTATAAGTTAAACAGTTCAACTATAAAGAAAACTTATTAAGCTATCTATTTTTAATATTGTTTATCTATGAAAAAACAGCCAATCTAGCGTATATTTGCCTTAGATAAAATGAAATAAAGAATAGTATTAATCACAAAAACATTAGAAAGTATGTCATTAGTAGGAAAAAAAGCACCAAATTTTGTTGCACCAGCAGTTATCAACGGAGATGAGATTGTAGAAAATTTTAGCTTACCAATTGGTGAGAAAAATATCGTGTTATTCTTCTATCCAAAAGATTTCACTTTTGTTTGCCCAACAGAATTACATGCATTTCAATCTAAACTAGCAGAATTCGAAAAAAGAGATGCTGTAGTTATCGCTGCATCTTGCGACTCTGAAGAAACGCATTTAGCTTGGTTAACAACCGCAAAAGACAACGGTGGAATAGAAGGGGTTACGTATCCAGTTGTAGCTGATTTAGCAAAAACTATCGCAATGGATTACGGTGTTTTGGCAGGAGATTATGTGTACAATGAAGAAAGAGATGCCTTAGAATTTGAAGGATTGCCAGTTGCTTTCCGTGGTACTTTTATCATCGACAAAAACGGAGTTGTACGTCACGAAACCATCAACGATTTACCATTAGGTCGTAATATCGACGAGTATGTACGTTTATTAGACGCTATCTTACACGTAGAAAAATACGGAGAAGTTTGTCCTGCAAACTGGGAAGAAGGTAAAGAAGCTATGAATGCAACCAAAGAAGGTGTAGCAACTTATTTATCTAAAAACTAATCAATTACATTACACTTTATATAATAGAGTTTAACTAGCAGCTGTCTAAACTACAGAATGTAATATCAGAAGTTGTTTAGACGGCTTTTTTCAACTTTAAAAAAACAAATTAACCCAAAACATATGTCAGAATTAATTGAATTACAAGAAGATAATTTAGCACAACAAATAGCTGACAACGACTTAGTTGTGGTGCAATACGGTGCAGGATGGTGCGGAAACTGTCGTTTGGTAAAACCAAAATTCAAACGTATGGCAGCCGAAACACCCGACGCTAAATTTATCTATGTAGATGCAGAGAAATTTGTAGAATCTAGAAAATTAGCGGATGTTCCAAACTTACCAACCTTCGCTATCTTTAAGGGAGGTGAAAAGGTAGGACAAGTAACCGCATCGAAAATAGAAGCAATAAAAGAATTATACAATGAAGTTACCAGTATTTAAGAATTTGGCAAAAAATGTGTCGACAGAAGATTTAGAGGCTGCATTAGTAGTTCTAGAATCTTATGCAGAGTCACCAGCCGTAAAAGAAGATGAACAAGAAGCAATAGGTGAGATTATTTCTAATATTTGCGGCGCCATAGAAATGAAAGAAATGTTAAACAAAGGCATGGATGAGCGCGAAGCAGCCAATACTTTTATGCAACGTGTTATGGGATCAATTGATCGCTAAAATTATTCTCAGGATAAAGTGAGTAAAAAAGGAGGGAGTTGTGACATAGTCACAACTCCCTCCTTTTTTTATATAGTATTTGGATTATTATTTAGAAAACAAATTAAAGATATCATTTCCTAAGATAAAGACCATCAAACCTAGTAAAATTATTGCTCCGACCATTTGTGCTTTTTCCAACAATTTATCACTTGGTTTTCTCCCAGAAATCATCTCATACAATGCGAAAACAGCATGACCACCATCTAACGCAGGAATCGGCAATAGATTAATAAAAGCTAACCATGCTGAAATTACTGCAGTAAAATTCCAGAAGAAATCCCAATTCCATGTCGTTGGCATCTGCTTAACCATCCCGATTGGTCCTGCAACTTGCTTACGGCCTCCTTCTGTAGTTGCAACGGTTTTAAGTCCACGCATTTGAGTAAAAACAGAGCTGAAAGTTCTTGTCACTCCTTCTTTCAAGCTTCCGAAAACACCTAGATCTTGCTGATTAACCAATCCTTTTAGATACGTATTATCGGGAGTTGTTAGAATACCCAGTTTCCCTTTTTGGTCTACCTTTGCCATCAACTCGATTTCTTTACTATTTCTCATTACAGAAATCGTTACATTTTGTCCTTTGTATTTATTAATCCAATCGTTAAAATCTGCAAAAGTATGAATTGTTCTTCCGTCAATACCTGTTATTCGATCACCTTTTATAATTCCTGCATTTTCTGCATTCGAATTGGCTACTACACTATCTATAATAAAAGGAAAGTCTGGAGTATAGAAGCTTCCTTTGTACTCTAAAATTTTCTTACTAAATTCTTTTGTAATCGGTAGAGAAACCTCTTCACCGTTACGCAAAACCTCTAAGGATTTCCCACCCAACATCGATTCTTTGGCAATTTCTTGCAAGCTATTGTATTTTATATGGTCTACTCCAATTGGTATATCACCTTTTTTTAGACCTAGTTTTACTTGGGTAGAGTCTACCGTTAAACCATATTGCATTTTTTGCACATCGATATAGGTTTCTCCATTTTTCATTAACATTACCCAGAAAATAAGAATTGCCAATAAAATATTAACAATTATACCTCCGAGCATGATAATTAATCTTTGCCAAGCAGGTTTTGTCCTAAACTCCCACGGCTGTGGTTCTTGCTTCATTTGTTCGGTATCCATACTTTCGTCTATCATACCGGCCAATTTCACATACCCTCCTAATGGCAACCACCCAATTCCGTAGAGAGTATCGCCAATTTTCTTTTTCCAGATGGCAAACTTCACATCAAAGAAAACGAAAAAACGCTCTACACGAACACCAAAAATTCTAGCCGTAATATAATGACCATATTCGTGTAACATGACCAACAACATTAAGCTAAGCATTACCTGCGCTATCTGAATTATCATATTCTATTTTTCTAAATTTATTATTTTATAAAGGGTACAAAATTACGGATTTATTCTTCAGTTGAAGAATTATTTTTCCATTCGACTGATTCAATGAAGCGTTTTACATCCGATTGTATATATTGTATAGCAGGCGCTAGTGAATCGGGATTTGGTTTTGCCGAAAAGTAAACCGAGCCCGAAATGAAGTTTCGTACGCTATCGGTCACATGAAATTTGTAGTTAATTGCCGATTCTCCGCCCAACTCAAACAAGGTACCATATACCCGACGCTCTGGATAATGGAATTCTTGTGGAGAAATATAAGACGCTTTTACGGTTTGTTCTTGAACAAATTTTTCACTATCTTTTATCTTAGAGATTAAATCGGGCTTCGAAGTTATCGGAAAATAAGTGAGATACATATTCGCCTTCATACGCGGATAATGAATCGTTAATCTCGATGGATTATTCGGGTCCGAAATCACCTTTGCCCACCGAGAATAAGAAAATGTAAAATCTCTTGCCTGCTGATAATCGTTATAGCTTGCTTTGGGATACTCTAACCGGATTTGTCCTAAGGGTTTTGCTTGTTCATTTTGTTCGCAACTGCTAAAAAAAAATCCCAACCCTCCTGCAATTGAAATCATTAGCAGACTTGCTAACTTTTTTTGCTTTTTCATTCAACTATATTAAACCGTATTTTGCTAGAAAGGTAAATCGTCCTTTTCATCCTCTATTTCTTGTACGTTTTTCGTATCTAAACTACTACTTCTTGGTAAAGTTCCTGTACCTTGTGCATGATCACTTTTCGGTGTGAGGAACTCAATCGAGTTAGCCACAATTTCTGTAGTGTAGCGTGTTTGCCCATTATCATCCCATTTGCGAGTTTTTATTCTTCCTTCGACAAAAACTTTATCTCCTTTTTTTAGGTATTTTTCGCACAACTCTGCCAACTTATTTCGGGTTACAATATTATGCCACTCTGTTTCTGTGATTCGTTCACCAGCTCTCGAAGTGTAAGCTTCGGTGGTGGCAATCGGAAATCTGCCTATGCAATTGGTGTCATCAAAATAATGCACCTTTACGTCGTCACCCAAATTTCCTATTAAGATTACTTTATTCGTGGTTCCATTCATAACATTCTCTTTAAGGTTATAAACAAATTTAATCGAAAATTCTTAAATCCATAAACTTTTCAATAGGTTTGGGCAAGGCATATCGCTCGAGGTCTTGGTAGGATACAATTTCGGCTTTCCAAAAAGCTTTCAGATCCGACAAAGATTGTTCATTCACCTCTAATTCCCAAAATTTTATATGTAAGCGTTGATGCGATAAAAGATGAGTTTCTTCATACAAAAATCGACATTTATCATCATAATCCCTATGAAAAATAGGCACATCGTCGGCTTTTCTGCTTTCAACTTTTGGTAAGCTAAAAAGTTTTGCCCAAACATCTTTATCATCACGTTGCATAAGCAAAAAAAGATGTTGGTGATGAATATATATAAAATGTAAATATCTATTTTTGATGGTTATTTTTTTTAATTTGACTGGCAATTTATTTTGGACATTTTTCTGCAAAGCAAAACACGATTCGTTCAACGGACAAGCTTCACATTTATAATTTTGGGGAGTACAAATCATCGCACCTAAATCCATTACCGCTTGATTAAAATCGCCTGGACGTTCTCTATCGATGATCTCTTTCCCCAATGCAAAAAATTTCTTTTTAGTTGCAGGTTCAGAAATGTCATCATACAAACCAAAATATCGAGCAAAAACACGATACATATTCCCGTCGAGTGCAGGGGTTACTTCATTATAACAAATAGAAGCAATTGCCGATGCAGTATAATCACCAATGCCTTTTAGTTTTTTCAGATCTTGTGAATTATCTGGGAAAATACTATCTTCATGAAGATAAAGATATTTTGCGGTAGCATGCAAATTACGTGCTCTCGAATAATATCCTAATCCTTGCCACAGCTTAAGCACCTGATTTTCATCGGCTCTTGCCAACATCTCGAGTATCGGGAAATGAGATATAAATCTCTCGTAATAGGCGATACCTTGTTGTACACGAGTTTGTTGTAGAATAATTTCTGAAAGCCAAATTTTATAGGGATCTTTTGTATTGCGCCAAGGTAGAATACGTTTATTATGATCGAACCAAGCCAAAATCAATAAGTTGGCATTTAATTTTTTGTCCAAATAACTTTTTTTTTAAAATTTACAATGCTTATATTTGCATCCGCTTTCAAATTTAAGAATAATAAAGAGTAATTATGACAAAGGCAGATATAGTAAACAATATTTCAAGTAAATTAGGTCTTGAGAAAGGAGATACGCAGCGAGTTATTGAGGCGTTTATGGACGAGGTGATCAAATCATTAGAAAACGGAGAAAATGTTTACCTGAGAGGTTTTGGTTCATTCACAATCAAGAAAAGAGCAGAAAAAACGGGGCGTAACATTACCAAAGGAACATCTATTATTATTCCTGCACACAATGTCCCAGGCTTCAAACCTGCCAAATCATTTGTAGAAAGCGTAAAAGCAAAAGTAAAAGTAGAAGATTAATTATAACATTATTAAATAAATTTTAGAAATATGCCAAGCGGAAAAAAACGTAAAAGACATAAGGTAGCGACTCATAAAAGAAAAAAACGTCGTCGTCTTAACAGACACAAAAAGAAAAAATAATCCATGTATTACAGGTGATATATTTTTAATCTTTTTGATTAGCACTTTTCATGTTAGCCAAACAGGAAAGTGCTTTTGTGTTTAATTAATAGAACATTATTTTTTGATGAATAAAGAATTAGTAATATCAACAGAGGGTCAAGATGTGCGCATTGCTGTCTTAGAAGATGGTCGATTAATGGAGCTTCATCAGGATTCCAGCAATCAAGGTTTTGCTGTTGGTGATATTTACTTGGGGAAAATCAAAAAATTGGCACCAAGTCTCAACGCATGTTTTGTAGATATTGGGTATTCTAAAGATGCCTTTTTACATTACCATGATTTGGGACCACAAATTCGTTCGTCTTTCAAGTTTTCTCATTTGTCGATGAAGAACAAGCACCAAACACATTGGTTGAAGCACTTCAAGACTGAGAAAGATATCAACAAAGACGGCTCTATTGCAGATGTTTTTCAGCCCGGAGATTCGGTAATGGTTCAAATTACCAAAGAGCCGATACACACCAAAGGTCCTAGAATTACTTCAGAAATTTCTATTGCTGGTCGTTATATAGTTTTAGTTCCGTTCTCTAATAGAGTTTCTATTTCACAGAAAATAAAAAACAAAGAAGAGCGCGAACGTTTGCTAGGGATTTTAGAAGCGATAAAGCCAGAAGGATTTGGTGTAATTATCCGAACAGTTGCCGAAGAAAAAAACACAGAAGAGTTGCAAGATGACTTGAATTATTTACTCAATAAGTGGAAAGTAGTCCATCGAAACTTGGTAAAGAACACTGCTCCTGCACTGATTCTAGATGAGATGGATCGTGCATCTTCTATTCTTCGAGATAATTTCAATGATGATTTCATCAAGATTTCGGTGGATGATGAATCTTTGTACAACGATATGCGCGATTACCTAAAATATATTGCGCCCGATAAAATAAAAATCGTAAAACTATACGAAGATCCTATCGTTCCTATATTCGAGAAGTATAACATCGAGCGGCAAATAAAGCTAGCTTTTGGCAGAACGGTAACCATCCCACAATCGAAAGGAGCTTATCTGGTTATCGAACATACTGAAGCTTTACATGTTATTGATGTGAACTCTGGTAACATCTCCAGAAACTCTAGAAACCAAGAAGACTCTGCTTTCACTGTGAACAAAGTTGCAGCAACCGAAATTGCTAGACAACTGAAACTAAGAGATATGGGAGGTATTGTTGTTATCGACTTTATTGACATGACTTCTGCCGAACATAAGAAACAACTTTTTGAACATTTACGTTCAGAAATGCAAAAAGACAAAGCCAAACACAAAATTCTACCCCCAAGTAGATTTGGTTTAATTCAGATAACTCGACAAAGGGTGCGTCCTGAACTGAATTATACCACAACCGAAGAAAACCCCAATCACGATGACGAAATTGAAGCGCCTATTGTATTGATCGATAGAATCAATCAAACTCTTCAAGGCATCGTTGACCGAAAAGACAAAGATCTAAGCAAGATGTCGTTACATGTACACCCATTTGTAGCTGCTTATCTAAAACAAGGAATTCCAAGCATACAAATGAAATGGTTTATGAGATACAAAAAATGGATAAAAATCGTCCCAAGAGACGCCTATAAGTATTTGCAATTCAACTTCTTAGACCTCAACAAAAACACCCTTTACAACGAGTCAAATTAAGCAACAAAAAAATCTACTCTAGGAGTAGATTTTTTTTATTAATATCGATAAAAAGTAAGTTTTCTGTAGAGAAATATTATTTTTCGGGTTGTAAGTATAGATCGAAATAGTCGGTAATTTTCTGCATCAAATGCACTCTATCTTTGCCGCGCACATTATGTTCGTGTCCTGGATACACGAAATAATCTATTTGCACTCCGTTACTTACAGCTTCGCGAAGAAAATCTATCGAATGTTGCCAAACCACCACCGGATCTTGCGCTCCGTGAATCATCATCAATTTACCTTTGAGATCTTTGGCTCGGTTGAGCAAGTTGTTTTCTTTGTATCCTTCTGGATTGTCTTGAGGCGATTCCATGTAGCGTTCTGTATACATAATTTCATATTGCGTCCAATCGAGAACCGGACCTCCAGCAACGCCAACTTTAAAAACCTCTGGCTTTCTCAACATGAAAGATGTTGTCATAAAACCCCCATAGCTCCAACCATGAATTCCCATCCTTTCGGCATCTACATATGGCAATGAACGCAAGTACTCTACACCTTTCATCTGATCATTCATTTCTACGGTAGCTAATTTTCGGTGGATTGCTTGCTCAAACTTCAGCCCCCTGTTTGATGATCCGCGACCGTCCATTGTGAAAACAATATAACCTTTATCGGCCAAGACATCATACCATAGATTTCCGCTTGCTGGGAAGCGATTCGTAATCAATTGTGCATGCGGTCCATTGTATAAATACACAATTACTGGATATTTTTTAGTAGGATTAAAATCGGTCGGATAAATAATTTTCCCGTATAAATCGGTTCCATCATCAGCTTTTAGAGTAAGGTTTTCTACTTTTGCAGTTTGATAATTTTCTAGTGGATTTTTTGCTGTTAATAAATTTTTAGTCGATTTTCCATCGGTAGAAAGTAAATCAATTTTACGCGGTGTAGTTTCATTGGTCCAAATATCTATGGCATAATTTCCAGATTTTGATGCTAAAACTGTATGAGTTCCAGGGTTTTTAGAGATTTTTCTTAATTTACCATTTTCCCAGTTCACGGCATACAGTTGTTTTTCTTTGGGAGAATCTTTGGTTGTTGTAATTAACAATTCTTTTCGTTTCGGATTATTTCCTACAATTTCATTTACCAACCAGCTGCCTTTTGTAATAGCATTCAACAATTTCCCTTCTCTGTTATATCGATACAAATGCATAAAACCGTCTCTTTGCGACCACCAAACAAACTCATCTTTTTTCCCTGGCAAAAAATACAATTCGTGCTGTGGTTCTACATATTTATCATCTTTTTCCTCGAACAATGTTCTTATTTTCTTTCCGCTTGCTACATCATATTCGTTGAGCTGTAGATGTTTTTGGTTGCGCGATAAAAGGGCTATAAAGATAGATCTTTCATCAGGCGACCAAGTTACCGAGGTAAGATAATGATCGATTTCGGGTTGGGTATGTAAAAAAATTGTTTTACCTGTCTTAGGATGATAAACACCTAAAGTTACGGTATGATTTTTTGTGCCCGAAAAAGGATATTTGATGTTTTTATTCACTGCAGGTTGTACCGACCAGTCAACAATCGGATAATCGGTTACAACTGTCTGATCCATTTTATAAAACGCCAAATAATTTCCCATTGGCGAAAAGAACAAACCATGATTGATCCCAAATTCGTTCTGATGAACCGACTTTCCGTTTACAACTTCGTACTTGCCATCTTTTGTAATCTGATGTATTTTACCTGTTTCATCATACAAAAACACATTATTATCAAGCACATAAGCGAGTTGTTTGTTGTGTGCATCTATAGTAGCATCTTCAGCTTTTTCTGGTAGTTGCATCCATTGGGTAATCTGTCCATTTTTTTTGATCCAATGATAAGTTCTCGCGTTGGTAAAATAAGCCTCCTCTTCATTCACCCATTGAAAATAAGGCAAACGGTTCTGCTCGAATTGTGTACTACGAAAAAGTGTATCTATTTTCTGATTAGTTGCTGAACGCTCTACAAGTGCCTCGCCATACGAAGTTTTCACACTTAGCGTATAGCGATCTTGTGAAGGCTTCCAGCCGAGTTGGGATAGATTTTCTATTCGTAAATTACTTCCTAAACCCAAAACTGCATCGGCCATGCTTAGGTTTTTCTTTTGCCCAAAAACAGCCGAACTTACTAAAAATGCTATTGTAAGATAGGGGATATTTTTCATGTATATTCTATGTTTTATTTAAAATGATTTTCCAAAGCTTCGATATTCTTTCTATCACTTCCGATAAAAATCGATTGTCCATCAACAATTACAGGACGTTTGAGAAAAGTATAATCGGATAAAATATAACCTTTATAATCTTGCTCGTTAAGTATTTTATCTTTCAGCCCTAAAGTTTTATACTTTTGTGCTCTTCTCGAAAATAATGCCTCATAACTTTTGGCTAATTTTTGTAAATCGTCCACTTCTTTTTTGGTTAATGGTTCTGATTTTATTTCTCTCATCTCGAATCCGTCTGTCGGTATTGTATCTAGAATTCGTTTACAAGTAGAACAAGTCTTCAGATAAAATATTTTTTTCATACAAACTTTTTCCAATTCAATTGGGTAAAGATAAAGAAGTTTGACTGGTTTCTGTGCTGATTTTGATATTTTCCTGATCGAATGATTATCTTTACCACATGGAAAGAAAGGAAACAATACGGCTCAATAAGTTTATTAGTGATAGTGGTTATTGTTCTCGCCGAGAAGCTGATCAATATATAGAAAACAGACAAGTATACGTTAATGGTCGAATTGCAAAAGTTGGACAACATGTGCAATTACATGATCAGGTAGTGGTGAACAATATCGAAATAAAACCCAGAGACAAAGAAATGGCCATATACATTGCCCTTAATAAACCCGTTGGCATCACATGCACTACCGACCCGAATGATCCTACCAATATCATCGATTTTCTGAGTTTTGGTGAGCGTATTTTTCCGATTGGCCGCTTAGATAAAGACTCGCAAGGATTGATTCTTTTGACTAGCGATGGAGATATTGTGAACAAAATTCTTCGGGCTGGCAATAAGCACGAGAAAGAATACATCGTTACTGTCGACAAACCGATTACAGATGATTTCTGTACCAAAATGGAAAATGGAGTTCCTATTCTTGGTGTGAATACAAAAAAATGTACGGTTGAAAAATTAAACACAAATACCTTTAAGATAATTCTAATTCAAGGTTTGAACAGACAAATCCGTAGAATGTGCGAATATTTCGATTATCGAGTTACAAAACTCGAGCGTACCCGAATTATGAATATTGATTTGAATGTTCCGATTGGTCAGTACCGAGATCTGACGAAAGAAGAGCTAATGGAACTGAAGCGTCTAACGGCTCAATCGGAACAACATGAAAAAGCAAAGGCTAACAAGAAGACTGCTAAAAAAAAGTCGACAACTAAAAAAACCGTTCTAGAAAAAGATACAACACCAAAAAAGAGAATAACCAGAAAACCAAAATCCCAACCACGCATAGGGAAAAGTAAACCGCCCGAAAAGCCAAAACGTAAAAGACGTTATTAGTTGTTTTTGGTTGTAGCTCTGGCTGAAAATATTTTTCAAATAATTTAATATCTTCGTACTTAAATATATTTCAAATCAATTAACATGAGAAAACTATTCTATTCTCTTCTCTTCTTATCGCTGAGCATCGGCAATTTGTTTGCGCAAGAGAATTTACCGTACCAACAACCTCCTATCGAAATTTTACAATTAGCAGATGCTAATCTTCCTCCTTCGGTATATGCAGACAGAAAAGGTGAAAATGCTTTTTTCTTCTACCGAAACCGCTACAAATCAATTGCTGAATTATCAGAAATCGAAATGCGTTTAGGAGGACTTCGCATCAACCCGAAAACCAATATCAATAGTAGACAATCGTACTTTGATCATTTAAGCGCTTATAACCTAAAAACAAGTAAAGAGCAAGAGATAAAAGGATTGCCAAGCAATGGAAAATTTGCCAATGTAATCTGGAATCGCAATCAGACTAAAATAGCTTTCACCAACACCACCGAAAATGGTGTAGAACTTTGGGTAGTGGATGTAAAAAGCAATCAAGCTAAAAAACTAACCAAAGATAATTTAAATGCAAATTTGGGTCGACCATTTACTTGGTTAGAAGATGGAGAAAGCTTTTTAGTGAACGTTTTACCATCGGATAGAAAAGGGCTTATCGATACCAAAGAAGCCGTTCCTACTGGTCCTACGATTTCTGTAAGCGATGGAAAAGAAGCACAAAACAGAACCTACCAAGATTTGTTACAAAACAAAAACGACGAGTTCAATTTCGAACAATTAACTCGCTCTGAACTATATCTGGTTACGACCGATGGTACGACTACCAAATGGAAAGATGCAGGAATGTATGTTTGGAGTAGTGTTTCGCCAGACGGGAACTTTATATCGATAACCGAAATGAAAAAACCTTTTTCGTACATTGTCCCGTATAACCGTTTTCCGCAAACCACAACTGTCTATGACAAAACAGGAAAGGAAGTAAAAATCATAGCCGAAAAACCGTTAGAAGAAGATAGACCAAAAGGCTTTATGTCTACCTCAAAAGGTGTACGGAGTCTTTCTTGGCGTGCAGATCATCCGGCAACTTTGGTTTGGGCAGAAGCTTTAGACGAAGGAAATGCAGAGAAAAAAGTAGATTATCGCGATGCTATTTATCAGCTATCGGCTCCTTTCGACGGAGAGAAAAAACTGATTCTAAAAACCGTTGATCGTTTTTCGGGTATTACTTGGGGGAATGACCAAATAGCAATAGCGTATGACAACTGGTGGAACACTCGAAATACCAGTAATTACCTTTTCAATCCATCGGACAATACACAAGAACCAAAACGTTTTTTCAGCCGTAATTATCAAGACGCTTACAATAATCCAGGAAGTTTTGTGACGATTGACAACCAATTTGGTAGACAACAATTATTCATCAACAATCAAAAACTAATGTTAGAAGGTGAAGGAATTTCTGCCGAAGGCATTATGCCTTTTATTGATGAGTTTGATCTGAAAACCATGAAAACTAAACGTATTTGGCGTGCTGCTAAAAGTGATAAACTCGAAACAATTGTCAATGTATTAGATCCTAAAAAAGGAATTGTTTTAGAAAGAATTCAATCCAAAACAGAATTCCCAAACTTATACATTAGAAACATCTTCAAACCTAAACAAAAGCCAAAGGCAGTAACCTTTCATAAAAACCCTTTCGAAGCGATGAATGGCGTTCATAAAGAAGTTATCACCTATAAACGAGAAGATG
Organism: Weeksella virosa DSM 16922; assembly: GCF_000189415.1. Lineage (GTDB taxonomy): Bacteria > Bacteroidota > Bacteroidia > Flavobacteriales > Weeksellaceae > Weeksella > Weeksella virosa. Next base: position 1,212,535 of record NC_015144.1, on the reverse strand, counting down.
GGGTAGAATTATCAGGTACACTTTATCTTCCGCCAAATTACGACAGAAAGAAAAAAGAAAAACTACCGATGCTAATGTGGGCTTACCCCAGAGAATTTAAAGATCCAGCAACGGCAGGGCAAGTGACTACCTCACCCAATCAGTTTACATACCCGTCATACGGTACACCAATACTTTGGGCAATGCGCGGTTATGTTGTGTTGGATGATGCAGCATTCCCGATTATTGGTGAAGGAAACGAAGAACCCAATGATACTTTCGTAAAGCAATTGGTAGGAAATGCAAAAGCAGCCATCGATGCTGTAGATAAATTAGGCTATATAGACCGAACAAGAGTAGGTGTTGGAGGGCATTCTTACGGAGCTTTCATGACGGCAAATCTTTTAACCCACTCTGATTTGTTTGCAGCAGGAATTGCTCGTTCTGGAGCCTATAACCGTACCTTAACACCTTTTGGTTTCCAATCGGAAGAACGAAATTACTGGGAAGCACCAGAGGTTTACAATACCATGTCACCGTTCCAGAATGCAAACAAAATGAAGACTCCTCTTTTGCTGATTCATGGTGAGGCGGACAACAACTCTGGAACTTTCCCGATGCAATCTGAGCGCTATTTCAATGCGTTGAAAGGTTTAGGGGCAACCGCTCGTTACGTGGTCTTGCCAAAAGAGTCTCACGGGTATTCGGCCAGAGAATCTGTTCTACACATGCTTTGGGAACAAGATCAATGGTTAGAAAAATACGTAAAAAACAAAGGTCAAGAAACCAAAGAAGAAAAGAAATAATTTTTTTGGGGATATTGGACACAAAAAGCTAAGCCGAATTGGGTTAGCTTTTTTTTTATTTTGGGATAAGAACAAATGTAACATATCTTACCATGCATCAAACAAACTAATAAATAGCGGGATACAATAGAAATAATACATCACCAAAAAATTCCCGTAACTTTGTATAAATTATAAAAATCTATTGCCATGAAATTCAATACAAAAACAATACACGGAGGACAACAACACGATCCTTCTACAGGAGCGGTGAATCCTCCTATTTATCAGACCTCAACCTTTGCACAACAAAGTCCAGGAAAACACAAGGGATACGAATATGCACGTGGAGAAAACCCAACACGCACAGCTCTAGAAAACTCTTTGGCTTCGATAGAAAGCGGTGTGGCCGGTTTTGCATTTGGTTCTGGACTGGCTGCAATTGATGGTATTTTGAAGTTATTTTCTCCAGGAGACGAAATCATCGCCATGGACGATTTGTATGGAGGTTCTTATCGATTATTCACACGAGTTTATAGCAACTATGGCCTAAAATTCCATTTTGTGGATATGACCAATGTAGATGCGATTGTTGATTTGATGAACGACAACACCAAGATGATTTGGATAGAAACACCTACCAATCCTTTGATGAAAGTTGTGGATATTGAGGCTGTTTCGAAAGCTACAAAAGCAAAAAACGCAAACGTTCTAGTGGCTGTAGACAACACTTTTGCATCGCCATATTTACAACGTCCAATCGAGTTGGGCGCTGATATTGTTATGCATTCTGCGACCAAATATTTGGGCGGACATTCTGATTTGGTTGCTGGAGCTGTGATCGTAAATTCGAAAGAATTAGCAGAAAAAGTTCATTTTAATTTATTCGCTACGGGCGGTATTTTAGGTCCACAAGATTCGTATTTAGTACTACGCGGGATAAAAACATTGGCCGTTCGCATGGATCGTCATTGCGAAAACGGAATGAAAATTGCCGAGTTTTTGGTTCAACATCCGAAAGTAGACAAAGTGTATTATCCGGGTCTAAGCAATCATCCACAGCACGAAATTGCCAAAAAACAAATGAAAGCTTTTGGTGGAATGGTAACTTTCACATTAAAATCAGGTAAACAAGAAGATGCTTTTAAACTATTAGAGAACCTGAAAGTTTTCACCTTAGCTGAGTCTTTGGGTGGCGTAGAATCTTTGGCCAATCATCCTGCAACGATGACACACGCATCGATCCCAGCTGAAAAACGTGCTGAGATAGGAATCACAGATGATCTAATCCGCCTAAGTGTTGGTATTGAAGATATTGATGATTTGATTGAAGATTTAACCAATGTTTTCGCGTTGATTTAATCTTTTTATGAAACAATCATACAATAAAAAAATCCAGTCGAAGGTTCGATTGGATTTTTTTATAAATTATCTTTTCCGATTTTTTTATTTCTTTTGTTGATACAATACAGGATTCAAACTTTCGTCATTGTACATTTTCATTTGCTTATACACTTTCATGTATTTGATGCCTTTTGCAATATCATCGATTAATTCTTCGATTGCTGTACTCAGGTCCTGATGTTGAAGTTGTAGTACATCTAATTTACTTTGGCAAATAAATTTGTGATCTTCACTCGCATCTTCTCTGTTTACCTCTTGCTGCATATGATAAACTTTGAGCGATAGAATGGATAACCGATCGATTGCCCAAGCAGGTGATTCTGTATTAATTTTTGCATTTGGGCTCACCACAACGTCTTTGTATTTGTCTAAAAACCAAGAGTCGATATATTCTACCATATCTGTACGTTCTTGGTTCGACTTGTCTATCCAACGTTTTAAACGCAATGCTTCTTCTGGATCAATTGCTGGATCTCGAATGATATCTTCTAAATGCCATTGAACTGTATCGATCCAGTTTTTTTTATACAACAAATGCTCAATCAAATCATCTTTACTGTACGGATTTTCGATGGTTCTATTCACATCATCGTGTTGATGATAATCTGCAATACTTTGGTTAAATATGTTCCAAGCTTTTTCTGTAAAAGTCATATTAGTTACTGTATTTTGTTATAAAAAAAGCATTGCAATAAAATCACAATGCTGTATTTTTCTTTATTAAATTTAAATAAAGTTAGCTCTCCTTTTTATCAGGATCAATGTTCTTGTCTTCTTCTTTCGTTGCGTTCTTAAATTCTTTTATACCAGAACCTAAGCCTTTCATCAATTCAGGGATTTTTTTCCCACCAAATAACAAAAGAACAATCACAAGAATAATTATAATTTCTGTAGCACCAAACTGTCTAAACATATTCTATTGATTTTGTGCAAAGTTAAACATTAATTCTTACATACCTGCAACCCAAGTTGCTGGATTTTGTCTTTGTGTTCCGTTCCAAACCTGGAAATTCATGACCGTTTGTCCGTCGGTAGTATCGATTGTTCCCAAAGCTTGTCCTCGACTTACTTTATCGCCTTTTGAAACCGAAACCGAACTTAAATTCGTATACGCCGTAAAGAAAGATCCATGACGAACTAGAACCATTTTGGCCCCTCCAGCTATTTGCTGTACGGCGGTAACTTCTCCCTCGAAAACTGCTTTTGCTTGTGCCCCTCGATTGGTTGCAATATTTACCCCTAAATTTTCGTAGGAAATATTCGACAAAATCGGGTGAGATGAAGTACCAAAGGATGCAACAACACGACCGTTATCTACCGGCCAACGTAAACGTCCTTTGCTCGATGCAAAATCACCAGATATACCTCCCAGACCTGTACGGTCTTCATAAGCCTCATTACTAGGTGTTGCCTTGTCTACTTTTACAACTTTCTCTTTTTCTGGCACTTTTGTTACGACTTCTTTGTCTGCTTTTTCACGTGCAGCTCTTTCGGCTTCTGCTCTTGCAGCAGCAATTTTACGTTCATCTTCTTCTTTCTGTGCCTTAAGTCTTCTCTCCTCTTCTGCTTTTGCCAAGGCAATCAATCGTTGACGTTCGGCTTCTGCTTCGCGTTCTAATTTCTCAAACTTCTCAATCTCTGTACGCGCCGTTGTCACAAAAGATCCTTTCGGATTAGATTTTAGGTAAGCTTGATAAGATGCTTTGGTATGCGTAGATCTAGCTACATTCCATGCTCTTGCATCTTCTTCGATTACTTTGATGGCTTTTTGGGCAGAGGTATAATAATCCCCTTTAGGATTATCACTCATGTATTTCTGATATGCCGGAATAGTATTCGCACTTAGTGCTGTTTGCCATTCTTTTCTATCTTTTTCTGCTCGTAACTTTTCTAAGCGGATTTCTTCTTCTATAATTCTTCTTATTTGAGAATCAATTTGTCTTTGTAGAGCTTCTTTTTCTCGAATCTGAGCGGTTATCAAACCTTCATTCTTCTTAAATTCTTCTATGGCTGCGTTTTTTGCACGACGCTCGCTCTCTAATCCTTCAGCAAAAATTATTTGCTGTTTTAGCACTTTTTCTTTGTCGTTAACGGCTTTTTCTTTTTGCTTTTTTGCACTGACAATTGCCGATTGCTTATCCATGATTTCTTGAGCTTGTGCTTTCTGATAATCTGAATATTTTTCTAAATATTTGATACGACGATAGGCCTGATTGAGGCTGGTAGATGACAAAACAAACAGCATTTTGTTTGCAGTTGACTTATTCTTGTAAGCCTTGATTAAAACTTTTTTATATTCCTGCTTTAATCCTGCCAATTCGCGAGAGAGTTTATTAATTTCTAATTGAGTAGTGTAGATATCATCATCTAGAAGTTTTTTTTCTTTCGATAGGTTATTGACTAGTTTTGATTGTACTTCTATTTTCTTGGTAAGATTGTGCACAAAGTCAACATTCAGCTTAGAATCTTGTTGATTCTTTTTCAGCTGTTTACTAAGCTGAATAATTTCTTTTTTCAGCTCGAGATTTTGTTTTTGCAATTTCTCTTTATCGCTTATTTTCTGCGCAAAGAGCAAAATACCAGAAAAAAATAAGACACAGCTTAGAAGGGTTCTCATTATTTAATATCTCTTTTCTTATATCCACTCGGTATGCTAAATGGCGTATCTATTTGTTGAAACGTAAAACTATTATATTCTAAATCAATTTGTTTGGTTTTCTTATCTTTTACCAAAATTTTAACATTTTTAGGCAGCTCTTCTTTTCCTGCTTTCACCCAGTTGAGATATTGGATTTGTACCTCAACTTTTTCTTTAGGATAATGTAAGTTGGCTTCTTTCAACCGAAAACCACTATCAAAAATATACGATTGTTCGTATGCTTCTTTCTTCGATTTAGCAGCCGTTGGTGTTATTCTATATTCATTGTCTACTTTTTCTGCTATGAAATCAGTATCCGTAAGATTGACAAATACTTTACCTAGCATCAAATTCTGAAATTTTTGATAATCGATAAAATCAACACCTAAAATTTTATTAATGAAAGAAAAATCACCGTCTATGTACGATTTCCCCATATTTTCATATGCCTGAAATTTATCTGGCGTTACTAAAGCGCGTGCTTTGAAAATAAATTTCTGTGCATTGATCCATATTTTATCTTGATTGTCGATAAATATTGTCGCATCAATACCAGTATTGATATCACCTAGATCGGCTTTGAGTGTTGATTTGATCATCAAATAATCAAAGCTCGATTCTTTACTGATTACATTTTTTATGATCGCACTACTGCTCGATGCAAAAGCCGAGGTTTCGTTTATTTTACTGGTTGTGGTTCTTTTGCTAGAAGCACAGCTTGCCAATAATAAACTTATCATAACAGAGATAACAATTTTCCTCATTATATCGGTTTTATTATTGTAATTTAAAATCTATTACCGAATAATCTCCTAAACTGATGCTTCTGGAAAGACCATAATATTCTGCATTGTTGCCTATCATACTTTCGGTAAGATGAGCATTTTCTATGACAGCATTTTCTTGCACCAGGCTATTTTCTATGTTTGTGCCAATGACTTTGGTTCCGTTGCCTAAAGAAACATTTGGTCCTACTTTAGAGTCTTCGATGATGACATTTTCACCAATAAAACATGGCTGAATGATTAGTGAATTGGTAATTTTTGCAGATGAAGGAATCTCAAACTCACCACAAAAGCCTAGTACTTTGCTGTTGGTTTCTACGGTGACTGTTTTGTTGCCACAATCCATCCATTCATCAACTTTTCCTAGGGTGAATTTTTTACCTTTGGCCCGCATATTTTCTAATGCATCTGTTAGTTGATACTCGCCACTTTTCATTATATTATTGTCAATTAGGTATCGAATTTCATTTTTCAGTTCTTGTCCATCTTTGAAAAAATAAATACCTATAATTGCCAAGTCTGACACAAATTCTTTAGGTTTTTCTATGAAATCTGTGATAAATCCGTTGTTGTCTAATTTTACTACTCCAAAGGCACTAGGATTTTCTACTTGTTTCACCCAAACTACTCCATCATTTGTGGTATCGAGCTCGAAATTTGCTTGAAACAAAGTATCTGCAAATGCTACCACAACTGGCCCATCCATAGCTTCTTTTGCCATCCAAATCGCATGTGCAGTCCCTAGAGGCTCTTCTTGTCGATAGATACTACCTTTGGCTCCTAAACTTTGTGCAATTTGCAATAGGTTTTTTTCTACTTCTTCGCCAAAATCGCCAATTACAAAGGCAATTTCGTCGATAGCCTCCGATGATAGTCTATGTATATCCTCTGCTAAACGATGAACAATTGGCTTGCCAGCAATCGGTATCAAAGGCTTAGGCGTTGTGAGGGTATGCGGTCGAAGACGAGAACCTCTTCCCGCCATTGGAATAATAATTTTCATTATATTTTCAGGTTTTTTTTACTAACGTATTTACTTATTTTTTATTATTTGCCTGTGCTACCAAATCCTTTGGCACCACGCGAAGTATCAGACAAATCTTGGACTTCCTCCCATTCGACTGTCTCATGTTTTGCAATCACCAACTGAGCAATTCTTTCTCCGTTTTGGATGGTTATTTTTTTTCTAGAGAGATTAATCATAATCACCCCAATTTCACCACGATAATCGGCATCTATTGTCCCAGGAGTGTTGAGGACAGACAAACCATCTTTCAGGGCAAGTCCACTTCTTGGGCGAACCTGTGCTTCGTAGCCAGCAGGCAATTCTATAGAAATGCCCGTCGGTATTAGTTTTCTTTCTAGAGGCTCTAGCTCTACAGCTTCTGTAAGATTAGCAGTAAGATCCATACCTGCTGACAAGGCTGTTTTATAGGCAGGCAAAGGATGATTGGATAGGTTGATGATTTTTACTTTCATCTTATTTTATTTTCTAATTTAAGACTCCTTTTTTCTATAAAATAAGTCATCGCAATATACATGATAAGCAAACTATTTCCAATGAAAAAGTTATTATCTAGAAGATAATATGTTACACAGGTAATAATAATTGCAGATGTGGTATAAAAAACAATTTTCTTGGTTTTATAGGGAATTTTATATTCTTTTTGTCCCCAAAAATACGAAATCAGCATCATACTTCCATAGGCCAAAAGTGTTGCCCAAGCAGAAACCATGAAGCCATATTTTCTTAGTAAGGTGAAATTCATTATTACTGTAATACCGCATCCTATCAAAGAAATAATTGTCCCGACGTAGGTTTTGTCCGTCACTTTGTACCAAGTAGACAGGTTGAAATATAAACCGTAAAACAAGTTAGCGATGAGAATTATTGGCACGATATCCATTGCTATCCAATAAGATGGGTTTCTGATCAGGATTAGCTTTATCCAATCTAGATTAGCTACAACACCGATAATCACCACATTACAAACTATACTGAAGTACAACAACACATCGGCATATGTTTTTCGGCTATCTGCTTTCTCCGAGACTTTGAAGAAAAAAGGCTCGACACCCATTCGGTATGCGGTAACAAAAAGGGTGAGAATCATGGCCAGTTTATAGACCCCATTATAAGCGCCTGCATCGGCTTCGGAAATTATATTTCTTTGGATTAGTTTATCGAGATTTTCATTGGTAACGAAAGCTAAGCCAGCAATCATGATTGGGTAGCCATAATGAAGCATTTTCTTGAATAATACCCTATCGAATTTGAATTGTATTTTCATTACTATCGGAAACAATAGAACAAACCCCAATATACTTGCCAAGAGATTGGCAACAAATGTGTAGGAAATTTTCTCTGATAGACCAATTTCCACCAACCAACTATCGGTAATCCAATAAAGCATCGCAAATGTGAGAACTGCCTGAAAACTACTAACAATAATTCGGGTAAGAGAATATTTTACTGGCATATTATTAAAACGCAAATATGCGAACGGAATCACACATAGGGTGTCGAAAAAAATAATCCAACCAAACCATTTCAGATATTCTGGATGATTGGCATAATCTGCAAAATCAGCTAAAGGTTGCAAAAACAGATACACGAGCAGGATAAATGTACTCGAGGTAAAGAACATAAACCAAAACGATGTATTAAGGGTTTTCTTGTACAAGCCATCTTGTGAAGCGTAACGAAAAAAAGCAGTTTCGAAACCAAAAGTCAAAATCACATTCAGGTAAGAAACTGCGGCATAGAGCTGTCCGTACTGAGAATACTCTACACTATTCACCTCTTTTATGATGAAAGGAGTGAGAATAAAAATAATGAGTCGCGGTAAAATCGCACCCATTCCATAAATTATTGTTTCACTTAAGAGTTTTTTGTACAAAGGCTTGGTCTAAAATATTCAGCAAAATTGAGATTTCTTTTTCAAAAATCAAAACTTAGATCATGGTAAAATATGTATCTTTGATGGTTCAAAATTCACACGATGAAAGAATTAGAAGCCTATCGGATTGGTTTAATCGGAAATGGTAGTTGGGCAACTGCAATTGCGAAGATACTTAGTAAAAATCTGAGCAATATTCGCTGGTGGGTAAAAGATGATTTTGTAAAAGGACATCTGATTCGCTCGAAACACAACCCTACTTATTTGACTGATGTTGAGTTTAATCCAGATCAATTTATTATTTCTACCGACATTAATGAGGTTGTTTTCGAAAGTGATATTATCTTTCTTGTCGTACCATCTATTTACGTAGAAAAATGTTTAGAACGTCTGAATGTTCCATTGAAAGATAAAATCCTCGTGAGCTCGATAAAAGGGATTGTACCGAATCATTATTTAGCTGTGAACGAATTTTTACATCAAAAACATCAAGTACCAACAGAAAATATGGGTGTTATCAGTGGACCTTGCCATGCAGAGGAAGTTGCACTCGAACGTTTATCTTATCTTACCGTTGCGCATCAAGATCCCAAAATGGCCGAAATGATTGCAAATTGTTTACGGTGTGATTTTATCCAAGCCAAAATAACCGATGATGTTATCGGGACCGAATATGGAGCAATCCTAAAAAACATCTATGCTATTGCAGCCGGCATTGCGCATGGAGTAGGCTATGGTGATAATTTCCAGGCCGTACTGATGAGTAACGCAATTCGGGAGATGGAGCGTCTTTTGTATACAATTGATTGGCGCGATAGAGACATCAACGACTCAGCCTATTTAGGAGATCTTTTGGTAACAGGTTACTCTTTTTTCTCACGTAATCGGATGTTTGGGAATATGATTGGGAAAGGCTATACCGTGAAATCTGCTATCTTAGAAATGAATATGGTGGCCGAGGGATATTATGCGACAAGAGGTGTGTATGAAATGAAAGATAAATTCGAAGTAAAATGTCCGATAATTTCTGCCGTATATAAAATTTTATACCAAGGAAAAAACCCTAAAAAAGTAATGGACAAATTAACCAAAAAGTTAGACTAATGCTCAAAAGAGATTTTATAGCAAAATACATCGAAGAGCTTGGCAAAATGCTTAGCAAACTACTCGATATCGAATACTACAAAGATGCTGTTTCCGAGTTTGATTACTATTTCAAAGAAATGCTACATTCGTATTATCATATAAACGATGAACAATTGCAAGTACTTCTAGAAGAAGATGAAGAGCGTGATTTATTTTTGTTGAGTTTTGATATGAAAAATAAAAACATTTTGGCTTTTGCGAAAGCTGCTCATTATTATGTAGAACAAGGAGAAACAGAAAAAGCACGACAAATTCTTGCAATTATAGAACGTATCAATCGAGTAAATTCAGATGTTTTCCGTTTCCCCACAGAAGAAGATACTTGGGTAGAAAAAGCAATAAAAGAACTTCCTTCTCTAAATTAGATTTTGTCTAAATTAATATTTCATGTATTTTTGCTCATTATTTGGGTAAAAGCATGGCAGGAAAATCGAAAATCACCAAACAAAAATTTATCTTACAACACAAAGAATTCATCGGACCAAATTTCATTCGTCTATATTTAGGCCGAGAAAACATAGAAGAATATCTCTCTATGACTTGCGGCAGTAGTTGTAAACTATACTTTCCACCACTAGAAATGTGCGATAAACATTTTGCGAAATACAATGAAAAATCTGGCAAATGGATTTCTGCTAGCGAGAAGTTCAAACCAAAATCAAGAACGTATACCCTACGAAAAATCTTACCCAAAAACAATCAATTAGTGATCGATGTTGCCAATCACGGTACACAAGGACCAGGAACCCGATGGGCAAATCTGGCAAAAGTAGGCGATGCAATTGGCGTTACCATGAAAAATTGCTCTAAAAAAATTGCTCAAAAAGCAGATTGGTACTGTTTAGCAGCAGATCTTACAGGTTTACCTGTTGTTTCAGTTATTGCCGAAAACTTACCCTCTACGGCTAAGGGAGTTATGCTGATCGAGGTTCCGTCCAAAGAAGATATTCATGCGATTGACACTCCTCTAGACATTCATTGGGTTGTGAACCCTTTGGTAGGCGCAAATTCTGATTTATACAAAAAACTTAAAAAAATAGAATTTCCTACCAAGAAAAAGATTAATCGTTTTGCTTATGTAGCCTCAGAGTCTACAAGCACAAAAAAAATCAGAACGTTTTTTAAAGAAAATCTAGCCTGGAAAAGACACGAATATTTCTGTACATCGCATTGGAAATTAGGAAAAGAAGAACGCAATGCAATAGAAAAATGTTATAAAAAAACAGAATCTATAGAATTGATTTCTTTGTAAGAAACCATATATCATTATCAAATCAATAAAAAATCCACTCGAATACGAGTGGTTTTTTTATTCTTTACTTTTCTCTTCCTTCAACTTTCGTTCTAATTCTGCCTGAATATCCTCTAAGACAGGTTTTACGGTAGATTCTGGCAAGTCGGAAATCCGAATATACATCAGACCATCTATCGCATCATTGAATTTAGGGTCAACATTAAAGGCTATTACTTTTGCATTTTGTTTTATATATTTTTTTATCAGAACAGGTAAACGCAACATATTCGGCTCTAACTCATCGATCAACTTATCAAATTTATTGAGATCGGCGTTGTCTTCGAAAATCAAACTTCTCTCCTCTTCTTTTAGTTTTACTTTATATTCGTTCTTGGCATGTACATATTGCGCAACTATTGGATCAAAATAATGCGAACGCATAAACTCGATCATCAACGATTTAGAAAAATCCGAGAACTGATTGCTAATACTCACACCACCAATAATATATTTTTGATGAGGATTGCGCAAAGTAACATGGACAATTCCTCTCCAAAGCAAAAAGAGCGGCATTGGTTTTTGTTGATAATCTTCTACTACAAAAGCACGCCCCATTTCTATACATTTCTTGAAAAAAGGATGTATCTCGGGCTCGAAGTTAAACAGTTCGCTAATATAGAAGCCTTTAACTCCATATTTTTCATACACATCGGCACCCAAAGCCATTCTATACGCTCCAACAATTCGTTCATTTTCTTTGTCCCACAAAAATAGATGATGGTAATGATTGTCATACCAATCCAAATCTATTTCATGGTTGGTTCCTTCACCAATTGCCCGAAAGGTTATTTCTCGCAATCTCCCTAATTCTCGCAAAATATTTGGGATATTTTGGGCCAAAGCAAAATAACATTCGTACTGATTGCTGGTAAACAATAAATTCATCGGATCTTCATTGAGAATACCTATATCGCTGAGCAACAATTCTTTTTGTGTTTCACTAATTACTACTTTTGGCTTGGATGCTCGTGATAATTGTGGGATAAACTGCGGTATTATCTTCAGCGGCAATGATGGAATTGTCGACGGCAATTTCTTAATCGAATCGATGGATAAGTTCTCTCTCAGTGAGTTTTTCTTTCCGTAATACGACGATAGGATATAGACTTTCCTACGCAAGAAAAGTCTAAATTGTTCGACATTCTTATATTCTTCCTGAGTTTTTGGTAGAATGGGTTTCCCGATTCTTATTTGGATTGGTTTTGTTCTTTTACGAATCATTTCAGAAGGCAACATTGCCGTTTGCACATCGGGGTGCAACTGAGACATCCGGTAGAAAAGTTTGCTATTTCTTGCCCTGAAAAACATTGGCACTACCGGAACTTTGGCTTTTTGCACCAAACGAATTGCAGAATCTTGCCAAACTCGATCGACAATTTCTCCCTCTTCATTCTTGAAAGAAACCTCGCCTGCCGGGAAAATCCCCAATCCTCCACCTCCTTCTAAATGGCTAAGTGCTACTCGCAAGCCGTGTAAACTGTTATACACTTCTTTTCTCGTTTCGAAAGGATTTACTGGAATTACCATTGTTTCTAGAGGCTTTATTTGATGCAAAAGAAAGTTACCCATTACTTTGAAATCGGGTCGAACTTTTCCTATGGCATGCATCATAATTATCCCATCTAAAGCTCCCAAGGGATGATTGGCCAATATAATAAAAGGGCCAGTTTTAGGTATTCTATTGAGGTCTTCTTCATGGATTTCGTAATCTACATTGATATCGTCTAACAAAAAATCTAAAAATTGATCAGTAGGTAAATCTTTTCCTCTGTTATAGATATTGTTGAGCACATTGAGTCTAGTAATATAAATCAACGACCATGCAATTGGTTTGCCTAAGACTCCTAGTTTTTGTAAGCCTAGCGCTTTGTATATGTCATCTGTCGATACTATTCCCATGTTAAGATTTGGTTACTATTTGTAGTGTTTCTTTAAACGTTTGACGTAATAATTCTTCTTTACCGGCAAGGCACTGATCGGAATTATCATCATAATGCCTTATAGTATATAGATTTACACCCTTTTCGTGTGAGATTTTATAGTCATGGTTGAGTTGGTTTAATAATTCGTTTAGGTGTTGATACTTATCCTCTACGCATAAAGATAAACTAATTGCTGAATTTTGCATCAAATTTACTTTAATCTTCGCATCATACAAAGCATTGAAGATTGCGCTTAAATTTTCTTCTGTAATAAACGAGAAGTCTATACTGGAAATATGCAATAAATGTTGATCTTTTTTCAGGATATAACAGGCTGTTTTTGGTGAAATTTTCTGGCCTTGTCCTACCGAAGTTCCGGGAGCTAATGGCTCATAAAAAGACTTCACAAAAAATGGGATATTTTTATTTTGCAACGGCTGCATTGTTTTCGGATGGATGACAGATGCTCCGTAGTATGCTAACTCAATGGCTTCTTCGTACGAAATACGATCGAGCAAAACGGTATCCTCAAAATAACGTGGGTCCGCATTCAGTACACCGGGTACATCTTTCCAGATTGTCATACTTTCTGCATCTAGACAGTAAGCAAAAATAGCTGCCGAATAGTCAGAACCTTCTCTACCGAGTGTTGTCGTGAAAAAATTAGCATCCGATCCCAAAAAACCTTGTGTAATAATCATTCTATCTTTTGGCAATGTTGCGATAGCCTTTTGTGTTTTTTCCCAATCCACTTGCCCTTCTCGGTAAGTATCATCAGTTTTGATATACTCTCGCACATCGTACCACGCATTATGAATGCCAACAGTGTTGAGATATTCGCTTACGATTGTAGTTGAGACCAGCTCGCCCTTACACACCACCTGATCGTAGATATAGTTATAATTTGGCGATTTATTGCGTCTTAAAAAAGCTTCCAGATCCGAAAAAAGATTCTCGACCGCTTGCGTTGTTCTTTTGGGCTGATCGAATAAATCCTGAACAACTTGCAGATGTTGTTCTTTGATTTCGTTTATTTTGGTCTGATAATCTACTTGCTCTACATACAAAGCCACTACCTCTTCTAAAGCATTGGTAGTTTTTCCCATGGCAGAAATTATCATACAAACATCCGAATAACCTACTTTTTGCAAAACTTGCGCAACGTTTCGGATACTTTCTGCATCTTTCACCGATGCTCCTCCAAATTTATATACCTTCATTCTATTTGTAGATTCGCTATTTATTTAGTCTGTAAAGATACGCAACTTACCGATTTATAATAGAATGTACTCAGAACAAAAAAACAAATAAGGAAATATAAGCAAGAAATATATCAACCCGATAAAACTTTCAAATCCTAAAATATCTTCCTAATTTTGCTAAACAAACTTATAAACTATTATGACACAAAACACCCATCCCACTTTAGGCGAATTCATCATCCAAAAACAAGATGATTTTGTGTATTCGAGTGGTGAGCTTAGCCGATTACTAAGTTCCATAAAATTAGCCACCAAAATCGTTAATTACAAAGTAAACAAAGCTGGCTTGGTGAATATTTTAGGCGAATATGGTGAAGAGAATGTGCAAGGAGAACGTCAACAAAAATTAGATGTTTACGCTAATGAAGTGTTTATCGACACGCTCTCACAACGAGAAGTGGTCTGCGGAATTGCTTCTGAAGAAAACGAAGACTATATAGAAATTCCTTGTACTACGAATGCCAAAAACAGTAAATATGTTGTTTTAATCGATCCGCTCGATGGGTCATCTAATATTGATGTAAATGTTTCGGTAGGAACAATTTTTTCTATTTACCGAAGAATTTCCGAACCTGGTACACCTGTAACGCAAGAAGATTTTCTACAACCTGGTAATCAACAGGTAGCAGCAGGATATATTGTATACGGTACTTCTACCATGTTAGTGTATACCACCGGAAACGGAGTAAATGGTTTTACGCTTAACCCTGGAATCGGTACGTTTTATCTTTCTCACCCTGACATGAAAATTCCTGAAGACGGAAATATTTATTCGATCAACGAAGGAAATTATGCTAAATTCCCGGCTGGAGTAAAAAAATACATCAAATATTGTCAAGAAGAAGAAGGCGAACGCCCTTACACTTCTCGTTACATTGGGTCTTTATGCTCAGATTTCCATAGAAATATGCTGAAAGGAGGTATTTATATTTATCCATCTGGAACCAATAATCCGAATGGCAAATTGCGTCTCTTGTACGAGTGTAACCCGATGGCTTTTATTGCAGAACAAGCTGGCGGAAAAGCTAGTGACGGTTTTCATAGAATCTTGGATATTCAACCAACCGAACTACATCAGCGTGTACCATTTTTCTGCGGCTCTAAAAATATGGTAGAAAAAGCCGAGGCTTTTATGCAAGCAGAAAAAGACAGTCAATAACACACCAAAATCTTTTATGGATTTACAATCATACCAATCGACCTACAACAAGAAGCAAGCTGTAGGAGCCCTATTTATCGAGGATGCATTGAAGAAAATCTACCCCAATGCTACGCCAAATTTCTATTCTCCACATGTATTGAGTTTCGAAGGTGGAGAAGATGCTTTGGACGGCGTGGCTATTTATAGAACTGATCATTACGACCATCTGATTAGCTATGGTATGTCTCATTTATATTACAACGAAGAGGCTATTTCGGGGGAATACAGTAAATGGGGATTCGAGTTTTCTTTTCGTGTAAAACCATCGGCAAAAGACCATGGCGAAGATCCTTTTTGGGCAATAAATGTATTGCAGAACTTGGGTCGGTTTGTATATGAAACAAAAATATATTTTGATGAATTTCAGTTCATGCCCTTGGGGGGTACAATTCGACAAGATACCGATAACGATATTGTAGGAATTATTTTTATAAAAGATCCTGAGCTTGGAGAAATAGAAACACCTCACGGAAAAGTTAAATTTTTACAAATTATTGGCATCAATAGTAGTACTTTAAAAAGTCTTGAAAATGAACCTTCATATCCTCATATTAAGGCTGTGGTACAAGAAATTAAGCAGAATAACCCACAATTCATTTGTGTGGTATAAGTAGAGTTGGCTACGAAATCAATAATAAAATTTAGTTAAAATGTAGATTATCTTCTTGCAAATAAAAAACACTTAGCTATCTTGTGGAGGAAATTCTTACTTAATCCTTATATTTGGAATAAGCTTAGTTATTTTTCATAGGTTTTAGGTTGGTAAATTAAGTTTAAACTTAGTTTGAGCGTCTCTTTTCTAGAGACGCTTTTTTTGTGGTCAAGAGTAATAATTCTTATATAAAAAAAACTGGAACAATTCCAGTTTTCTAAAGTATTTCTGACAGATATTCGATATTAATCCTCTTTCCAATTCTTAATTTCTTTCTCGATATCTTCACGGGTTCTTCCAGTTTTTTCTTGGATTTTCCCGACTATTTGATCCCATTTTCCTTCTACATATACTTTATCATCGTCGAACCACTCACCGTATTTTTCTTTTACAGCTCCTTTGATTCTTTTCCATTTTCCTTCTAACTCTTGTGCATTCATTTTTTTATATTTTATGTTATTACTTATACATCAAGCAATTAACACACCAAAAACCACCCCTGTTTGTTAAAAAAAACCTAAACATTGAAGCTTTTGAGTTATATAACTAAACTTTTCGAGCATAAAAAAAGCTCCAATTATTTCTAATTGAAGCTTTTACAGTACGGGCGGAGAGACTCGAACTCTCACACCTTGCGGCACTAGATCCTAAGTCTAGCGTGTCTACCAATTCCACCACGCCCGCATTTGAGATTGCAAATATACATTAATATTTTTATTGACAAAATATCTAACACAAAATTTTTTATTTGTTGAAATCTACTAACTTTGTATCAAAGAAGTAAGATTTATATGGAAATTACAGGAAGAATCAAGAAAATATTTGAAACTCAAAACATTACAGCAAGTTTCAAGAAAAGAGAAATCGTTATTACAACGCAAGAACAATATCCTCAAGATATTTTGGTAGAATTTACCCAAGACAAAACCGATTTATTAAACAATTACAGAGAAGGACAAGAGGTTCGTATATCAATCAATATTCGTGGTCGTGAATGGATTAACCCAGAGGGTGTAGCTAAATATTTCAACTCTATTCAGGGATGGAGAATCGAAAGCTTGGCCGATGCTGCTCCGTCTCCAGACCAATACCAGCAAATTACCCCTGCTCCACCGACAGATTTTAGTAATGATGATGATGATTTACCTTTTTAAGGAAAATCTTAAACAATACAACGTGTCGTAAAGGCACGTTTTTTATTATGATTTGGCTCAATTCTACTGATAATTATTTCCCAGATTATGTACATGCAAGCGAAGAAGGAATCTTAGCCATTGGTGGTGATTTGTCTCCGGAACGCTTGCTATTGGCGTATAGCAAAGGAATCTTCCCTTGGTTCAATCAGGAGGATCCTATTTTGTGGTGGTTTCCTCCAGAGCGTTTTGTTCTTTTTCCAGCGAATTTAAAAGTATCTAAAACGATGCGGAAAGTTTTTCGCAATCAGCAATTTCATTTTACCGAAAACCTGGCCTTCGAACAAGTTATCAGACTTTGTGCAGAGATTCCTCGCAAAAATCAAGACGGAACATGGCTCACCGAAGAAATGATCGAGGCATACGTAGAGTTGCATCGTTTAGGGTGGGCAAAGAGTATCGAAGTTTGGGAAGAAGACACCTTAGTCGGCGGTTTTTATGGGATAGAGGTAGGACGTGTTTTCTGCGGTGAGAGCATGTTTAGCAAAGTAAGCAATGCTTCGAAAGCAGGCTTTATCCATTTTATAGCAACGAACTTTCATGAATACGACCTGATTGATTGCCAAGTCTACACCGAACACCTAGAAAGCCTGGGTGCTGAAATGATTAGTGCCGAAACCTTTTTACAGTATATTTCTAAGTAATTTTTTATTTTACAAAATTGATTGGATATTTCAGATTTTTATATTCATAAATATCTGCATTAAGTGACCCTACGACCAAGGAAGCTTTTACCGAAACCGGAATCATATTTGCATCATCTGTAATCCACATTGTTACACTCTCGGATTCTTTAAAAACACGTCCCTCTTGCACATAAGGTCTGATCATAATTGTGTTGATTTTACCAAATTTAGTTTTCTTTTCTTCTCTACCTAAAATTTTTATTCTGAATTTATAGGTTTCATCGCCCAAGAAAATATTCCGATCGAGAAATTGTCCTTCGACCAGTTTCGTATGATCTTCATTACGCAAAGAATACACAACCGATAGTAAATCGTAAGCTTCACCAAAAAACTTCACCGATGCCGATTTGTTACGTTTTACATCATCTACAATCGCATATTGGTCGCTATGATTGAAGTAATAAATCTGATAGCGCTCGTAACCTCCTTCGCTAATATTTCTTATAAATTTTGTGGGCTTGAAAATGCTTTTATCTATAAATGTTTCATACACATCATCTACCTTGTAGAAAGCCCTTACTGCACCCGAAGAGCTTCCTTTTCCTACTATATGAAAATGGTCGCGACCATCGTATTTCATGTTTTTTACATTCAGTGTTGCGAAACCAGCATTCAGGCCAGAATAGTGAATTCTATATTTTAAAAACTCACCCGATTTGAAGTTGAACTGTGCCTGTGTGCTTATCATCAACATAAAAACAAAAAGCACACTGTAAATTCGTTTCATATACATATCACTTGGTTTAGTATTGACAATAATGTCAAATTCTTTGCCAAAATAAAACTCGCTCCAGTCGAAACGAGTTTTAGTTGAACAATACTCTCTTTTTTCTATGAATGTTCGGTAGAATGTGATTCGTCTTCACCGGCATTCTCTTGGCTCGATACATCGATTACCTTAATTATTTCTGGAACAAACTTTTTCACAGTAGTTTCTACCCCTGCTTTCAAGGTCATTTGATTCACAGAACAAGACGTGCAGGCGCCTTTTAATCTTACTTTTACGACATTATCTTTTACCTCTACAAGTTCGATATCTCCACCATCCGAATTAAGAAAAGGACGGATTTCGTCCAATGCTTTATGGACATTATCAATAAGTTCTGTATTCATAGTGTTTTAGTTTTTGTTTATTGCTGAACATCCTGCCATATTGGTAATGCGAACAACTTCTGTTGGTGGTAGGGTGTCATTTCTTTCTACTAAACTCTGAACAGTATTTCGGGCAATATTGGCATAAATATTCGCGGCTATTGTATTTTCTTGCAAGGATGCTGGTCGACCAACGTCTGCTGCTTCACGGATAGATTGAATTATAGGAACCTCGCCCAAGAAAGGAACACCTAAATCTTCTGCTAAGTTCTTTGCTCCATTTTGACCAAAAATATAGTATTTGTTATTAGGCAACTCTTCTGGAGTAAAATAAGCCATATTTTCTACAATTCCAAGTACTGGAACATTAATCGCTTCCATCGCAAACATTCCTACTCCTTTGCGTGCATCTGCCAAAGCAATGGGCTGTGGTGTACTTACCACTACGGCACCAGTCAACGGAATTTGTTGAACAATAGATAAGTGAATATCCCCTGTACCAGGAGGTAAATCGATTAGCAAAAAGTCTAACTCACCCCAATGTGCATCGCGCAACATTTGGTTAAGGGCTTTTGCTGCCATAGGTCCACGCCAAACAATTGCCTGATCGGTATCGGCGAAAAAACCTATGGATAAAAGCTTTACACCGTAATTTTCTACTGGTTTTATTTTTGTTTTGCCGTTAACTTCTACCGAAAAAGGTTTGGCATCTTCTACATCAAACATAATTGGCATCGATGGACCGTAGATATCCGCATCCAACAGTCCTACTTTGAAACCCATTTTGGCCAAACTTATTGCCAAATTAGAAGCCATGGTCGATTTTCCTACACCTCCTTTTCCTGATGCTACTGCAATAATATTTTTCACTCCAGGTAATGGGTTTCCTTTTATTTCGTTTGGTTTTTCTTCAACTTCTACCGTGATATTGAGCTGTAATTCTGCTTCTGGTAAATGTTCTCTGAAAGCATTTCTGATTGCAACTTCTAAGCGCTTGCGCTCGTGCATAGTAGGTGTTGGCGAAGCAATGTCTAATATAATTTTTTCGCCCATCACTTGTGCATTTCGCATCCAATTGCGAATCCCCAAACTTTCTAAAACTTCATTTATCTGATCTCTTGTATAAGCCATTTTTCAGTCATTATTTAGCATACAAATTTAGGCAATAAGCTTGTGAAGTGGAAATCTTCTTGACTGATTTTAATTGTTTTATACTATAATACCATATTTTTTTTCTAATTTGCTAAAAATATCCCAACTAAATGGAGGAACAGATCTATTATTTAGGCTTGATAAGAAAAAACATTATTAATGAGCTCGAGAACCACTCTCTACAACAACTGTTGTATATCCCAGTTGGTTTCAAAAATAATATTTTCTGGAATGCGGCTCATGTTTTGGCCACACAGCAACTTATTATGTACTATCTTACAGAAACCAAAATGTACGTGGATAAGAGTTTTATAGAACGCTATAAGAAAGGCACTATCGGAACAACTGAAATGAGCGAAAAGGAAGTTGAAGAACTAATAGAAGTTCTAGAGCAAACACCAAAATTGCTCTACAAGGATTATCGGTCAGAGAAATTGGCTTACTACAAACCGTACTCAACAAGTTTTGGAGCAAAACTAGAAAGTATAGAAGATGCTATCCAATTTAACAATATACACGAAGGAATACATTTTGGCTATATTCTAGCCCTGAAAAAAAACATTCCTTTTTGATTCTATCTATAAAAAGCTTACTCATAGCACAATACATGAATAAGCTTTCCTTTTTTCAGTTTTTAGTGATTGATAAAAACAACTTTATCTTCAATTGGTTTACGTTCTGCTAATCGCTCTCTTTTAGTTGCTTTACCTAAATAAAAAATCCCAACACATTTCTCGCCTTCTTGCATTGGCGTAAACTCATCCATATTGGCTATAATATTTGCTGGCGATGACCAATAAGAACCGATGTTCAGCGTCCCGCACATCAACCACATATTTTGCACGGCCATTGCAGTAGAAGCTAACTCTTCCCACTCTGGCACTTTTCCGGTATCAATAAACGAAATGAGAATTATTGCCTGAGATTTATCACATTTTTCGGCCATGTCATTCAACTTTCGTTCACTTAGTTTTTCTGGAGAGGTCGACTGCACATATACGCGTTTCATGAATTCTTTCAATCGTTCTTTCCCTTCTCCTTGCACAATCTTGAAACGCCATGGTTCGGTCTTTTTATGGGTTGGTGCCCAATTTGCTGCCTCTAACAAGAGCTTAAGTTCTTCTTCTGATATTTTTTCATCGGTATATTCTATCGGATATATCGATCTTCTATTCTGAAGTGTTTTTAATAATTCTTCGGAAACCATATTTTTGTGGAGTTTTTTTATAAAAGATTTTTTATTTTTAATGATTCAAAATTACGATATTTTTTTTTACTAAATAGAGGAAGTCATAATTCTTACCACGACAACAGAAAATGATAACTTTAACAATCAAACCACAACATTCAATTCATTAATGAATCAGCAAGAATTCATCAAAACCATGAATACATTTGGGAAACAAGGCGTTCCCTTTTTCTTTATGATTAATTTTCTGAAGACAGAAGCAGAGATTTACCCGCTCTCAGAATTACCCGAAACCATTCGGTATCAACTAAACACCCAGAAAAAATCTTCTACACAAACGATAGAACTAGAAAAAAAACCGATTTCGTTTGCCGAGTATCAGAAAAAATTCAATTTGGTTCATGAGGCGATTCTCCGTGGAGATTCTTATCTATTGAATCTTACTCAACCAACGGCAATAAAAACCAAAACTAGTTTGCCATTTATTTTCGAGAATTCGCATGCGAAATTCAAACTTCTTACCGAAAACTTTGTTTGCTTTTCTCCCGAAAGATTTATAAAAATACAGGATAATAAAATTTTCTCTTATCCGATGAAAGGAACGATCGATGCGACGATTCCCGATGCGGAAAAACGCATTTTATCAGACGAAAAAGAGGCGGCAGAACATGCGACAATTGTTGATCTGATTCGGAATGATCTAAGTCAAATCGCAGAAAATGTTACGGTTTCTCGGTATCGTTATATCGATACAATTCAAACCCCGCAAAAAACTTTGTTACAAGTAAGCTCGGAGATTGTTGGTGATTTACCTGATGATTATACAGCTCGATTGGGCACTATTTTCGATGCGCTTTTACCTGCTGGCTCAATTTGTGGAGCGCCTAAACCAAAAACTTTGGAACTGATTTTGAGAGCTGAGGAATATGACCGAAATTATTACACAGGCGTTTTTGGCATTTTCGATGGTAAAAACCTCGACAGTGCAGTTATGATTCGGTTTATAGAAAACATAAACGGTGATTTATACTACAAAAGTGGTGGTGGAATTACCAGTAAAAGCAATGCAGAAAGTGAATATAGAGAACTGTTACAGAAAATATACGTACCCATTTGTTGAGACTATTTGCCTAATCGACGGTAAACCTCGGCTTTTGCGTTACCATAACAGACGCCTAAATCATACGCGTAAAATGATTTTTGGTTCGACAGACTTTATCGATTTAGCAGATTATATCCCCCAAAAATTTCACAGTGGAAAACAAAAGTTAAGGGTTTTGTACAATGAGCGAATTTTGTCTGTAAAAGCCACTGATTATCAAATCGATGAAATAGAAAAAATTAGTGCCGTAACGATTGATTCATCCTTTTCTTACACGTACAAATCTAGCAATCGAGCTTATTTTGCTCAGTTACTCGATGAACACAACGCACAAGATTTAGTTTTGATACAAAACAACTTGATCACAGATACCACTTATTGCAATCTTATTTTTTTTGATGGACACCGATGGCTTACTCCTTCACAGCCTTTATTAGAAGGATGTATGCGCCAGAACCTGATCGAAAATCATGGCATTTTACCTGTGATTATCAGGACAGAAGACTTGGATAAATTGGTAAGTTTCAAGCGGATTAATGCGATGAGAAGCTTTGATGAAGCTCAGGAAATTGCTATTTCGGCAATTCTTATAGAGCAAAAATGTTGAGTTAATTATTTTTTTTCGAATAATCGAGCAACAACCTCTTGAATTAAATCAAACTCATATCCTTTATAAGCCAAATAGCTTCTAATTTTTTGTTGTTTTTTATAACTCTCTTTTTCTTTTTCCAAGCTCAAATATTTCTTTTCTGCTAACTTTTCTAAGGTTGTATAATAGTCATCTTGATCAATCTCTGATCGAAATGCTTCGAGAATCATTTTTTCTGGAATTTGTCTTTTTTTCAATTCCATTCGTAGTCTATTTTTCCCCCATTTTTTCTGATTAAATTTTCCTCTTACATATTGGTTGGTAAACCTTTCTTCATTGATAAAACCATATTGATACAGCTTGCTAATTACTTCTTCTTTGGCTTCGGGGATAAGATCAAATTCGCGTAATTTCTGCTCAATTTCCCAAAAACAACGATCCTGATAAAGACAAAAATGTCCCATTTTATCTTTTATCTCTTCAAGTGTGAAGCTTTTTTTGGGTGATTCGTACCGATTCATTCTGCTAAATTAATCGATTTTATTACAAATAAAAAACCCAAAGAAACAAGTCTCTTTGGGCTATTGATAGAATAATTTCTTGTCGAAAAAAAATATATTTTTATCTATGCTTTGACTAATTCTGCAATATATTCAGTCGGATTTTCAGCATTGAAAACAGCACTTCCAGCAACCAAAGCATCTGCGCCAGCTGCAGTTAATTTCGGTGCATTGTCAGTGTTTACTCCACCATCAACTTCGATAATCAAACCAGGATTATACTCTTTCTTCATCTCGGCTAATTTTTCGATTTTTCGATAGGTATTTTCGATAAACTTCTGTCCTCCAAACCCTGGATTAACACTCATAACGAGCACCAAGTCTAGCTCTTCTATTATATCTTCTACAACCGAAACAGGTGTATGCGGATTGAGTGCCACGCCTGCTTTCATCCCTTCCACTTTTATGGCCTGAATGGTCCTATGTAAATGCGTACTTGCCTCATAATGAACGGTTAATATATCAGCACCTACTTCTCTAAAAGCCGTAATGTATCGTTCTGGTTCTACAATCATCAAATGTACATCGAGAACTTTATTTGTCAGCTGATTGATACGATCGATGATAGGCATCCCGTAAGAAATGTTGGGTACGAAAACGCCATCCATCACGTCGAGATGAAACCATTGAGCTTGTGAATTGTTCACCATTTCTATATCTTTCCCTAGGTGAGCGAAATCCGAAGCCAAAATAGAAGGAGCAATAATAGCCATAGTTTTTTATGTTTTATTTGAGCAAATTTAAGAATAAAAAAATCGCTTATTCTTAACAGTTTTTTTATTTTCTGATAGTTTCTTTTAGATATAAAAAAACACTAAATCCATAGAAAATTTAGTGTTTTTATTTTTTATCGACCGATGTAAGTTTTTAAGATTTTAGATCGCGAAGTATGTTTCAGTCGTCGGATTGCTTTTTCTTTAATCTGACGTACACGTTCTCTTGTTAGATCAAATGTTTCTCCGATTTCTTCTAAAGTCATCGGGTGAGCTCCATTGAGACCAAAGTACAAACGGATAAGGTCTGCCTCTCTTGGTGTTAAGGTTTGTAATGCACGCTCAATTTCTACTCGTAGGGATTCTATCATCAACGTATTATCGGGTGATGGTGATTCACCGATGTTTAATACATCGTAGAGATTAGAGTCTTCTCCCTCTACCAATGGAGCATCCATCGATACGTGACGACCAGAGTTTTTGAGAGATTCTTTTACGTCTCCTTCGGACATATCTAATACTTCGGAAATTTCTTCTGCAGACGGAGCACGTTCATGCTCTTGTTCTAATAAAGCATAAGCCTTATTGATTTTATTGATTGATCCAATTTTATTGAGTGGTAAACGAACTATACGCGATTGTTCTGCTAAGGCTTGTAGAATAGATTGACGAATCCACCAAACGGCATAGGAAATAAACTTAAAACCACGTGTTTCGTCAAAACGCTGTGCAGCTTTTATCAAACCTAAATTTCCTTCGTTAATTAAATCGGGTAAACTTAGTCCTTGGTTCTGGTATTGTTTCGCTACTGATACCACAAAACGCAAATTTGCCTTTGTTAATTTCTCTAACGCTACACGGTCTCCTGCTTTTATGCGTTGTGCTAATTCTACTTCTTCTTCTGCGGTAATCAGATCTACTTTCCCAATTTCTTGTAAATATTTGTCCAACGATGCGGTTTCTCGATTGGTAACCTGTTTGGTAATTTTAAGCTGTCTCATTAAACTAAATCTCTAAAAAAAATATATTAATTGCGTATATATTTTACAAGTAGAAAGCATAATGTAATGCGTCTACATATTAGGTATACGTAAAAAAAAAGAAAAAGTTACAAAAAAATAAAAAAAATTATTCTAAGCTTGCTTTATTGCCTCTAAAATCATATGTGCAGCCAATTTCGAGGTCTGATTATCTCGATCTAAACTCGGATTCACTTCCACCAAATCGAATAAGCGTAATTTACCCGATTTCGCAATCAATTTTACTAAGTATTTTACCTGAAAAGGTGTGAGCCCATTGATGCTTGGCGCACTAACTCCAGGTGCATAAGCTACATCAAAAACATCCATATCTAGAGAAAGATAAACCGCATCTGCCGAGGTTAGTTTCAGTCGAAGATTGCTTAGCATTTGTTCGAAATTAAAATGGATTTCGTCTGCTAAATGGTAATTCACCTTCCAGACTTCGGCGCGTTTGAATAGCGCCATTGTATTCCCGTTTTCTTGCACACCCAAAACAGAATAATCGAAGATGCGATTTTCTTCTTCACAAAATTGGTGCATCTCGTAAAAAGGCGTACCCGAAGATGTTTTGGGGCTTGGGCTACGTAAATCGAAATGTGCATCGATATTGATAATCGCAATATTCTGATAGTGCTTGGCAAGTGCCAAATAATTTCCTAGAGATGTTTCGTGTCCGCCACCGATTACAATTGGTAATTGATTTTTGGATAGAATTTCATCCACTTTATCTATTTGCAATAAACGCGCTCTTTCTAAATCACCCTCTATACAAAGAACGTTTCCGGCATCGGCAATTGATTTTTCGATAGGGTTAAAATGCACGGGTAAATTTGCCAAAGCTTTCCTGATTTCGTTCGGAGCTTCGGCAGCGCCTTCTCGACCCTTATTTCGTTTCACTCCTTCATCCGAACCAAAACCCAATAAGACTTGTTTATAAGCTTCTGCTTCTTGGTATTCTTGTATAATTTGGTGCATTCGGATGCCATCTAAACCATCTTCTTCATCTTTCCGGCCTTGCCAGATTGTAGGATCGAATTTTTGTAGTTCTTTCATTTATAAAACTTAGGGAGTGAAATATTATAACGTACTGTTAGCATCCGAACCAGGACAATAACAACACCCGAAATTACGAAATTTATATTACGGTTGCAACCAAAAGAATCGAGTACTAAATATAGGACACCACCCAAAATACATGCTGTTGCATAGATTTCTTTCATGAAAATTATTGGCGTTCTACTGATAAGTGCATCGCGCAAAACGCCTCCCATTACTGCGGTAAACATCCCCATCAGGACCGATATAAAATTATTGGCACCGAAACTTTGTGCTTTTTCTAATCCTACAATGGTAAAAAGTGCAATTCCAATTGTATCAAAAAGCAATAGCGTTGTTCGCAAACGCGACAGTACATTGGTAAAAAGAGCGGTGAGAATAATACCCACAAAAACCGCATAGATCAGGTTCATGTCTTCCATCCAGACCAACGGATGGCTATCAAGAAATAAATCTCTTAGCGTTCCGCCACCGATTGCAGTAATAAAAGCAATAAAAGTAATCCCAAACCAATCGTGTTTTTGTCTTTCATCTCCGGCCAAAGCTCCTGAAATTGCAAACACTACGGTTCCAAAAAGTTCGAATAAATATTGTATGGTCATTAAAGTTTTACTATCTTTTCTATTTCTGCATCATTTTTGCAAATATAAAAATATTGAAGTATTAATAGTTTTGAAACAGTTTACAATTGCCTTTTATAATGTTGAGAATTTTTATGCTCGACAATTACATACTACCGACGAAGAATCGTTTATAGTGGGCAATAAACAAAAATGGAATACAAGTCGGTACGCAAAAAAGCTTGACCAAGTTTGCACAACGCTTCATCATCTTGGGAGACAAGAAACCGGAAGTTCTCCTACGTTTATTGGTTTGGCCGAAGTAGAAAACGCATTAGTTTTAGAAGATATTGTATCTCATCCACAGCTTTTTTCGGATGGGTATGATTATATTTTCTACGATTCGCTCGATGAACGAAATATCAATGTAGCATTGTTATACAAAAAAGATGAAACTACAATACTAGACTCTAAACCAATTCGCGTTGTTTTTCGTAATACACTAGGAATCCGGTCGTATACCCGAGATGTTTTGTGGGTGAAAGCAAAGCATTGTGATGAAATTTTGCATCTATATGTACTACACTTACCCTCTAGAAGAGGAGGATTGCTCAATCAACACAAAAGATCAAATATCCTACAAGTCCTGAAAAATGAGTTGGATATTTTGTACGCAAAAGAGCACGAGCCCAATATCGTAATGATGGGAGATTTTAATGATACACCGAATAACTCTCAACTGATTAACATCTTGTCTACGAAAGCAAATTTACAAGATGTTCGGTCGAATGATTTATTCAATCCTTTTGTGAAAATGATGAATTACGACACGGGTACAATAGTGTACAAGAAACAACGTTTAATCTTTGACCAAATGTTATTTTCAAAAAATTTCATAAAAAAAGATTCTTTTTTTCATTGGAAAAAATCACAAATTTTCAACCCTAACAAATTTATTTTCAACAACATAAACACCTCAACACAACCACAAAACACTTTCAGAGGTAAAAATTATTTCGGAGGTCCGAGTGATCATTTTCCAATTATTAGCATTATTAATTATAACTTTGCGTTACGAGACAATTCGTAAACGAAAGAAGTTTCTGGGTAGTATTTCGAGATAAAACTCTATAAATCAACACTCTATAATAAATCGAAGATTAGTTTCGAAATTGTTTCGCAATAACTTAATAAATTAAAACCACATTCGATCAAGTTTTGGTTGGATGAAAAACAGATAAAAAAGATTATTAAGCAAAGCAATAAAATGACTGTTAAAGATTATTTAGATTCAACCTATTTGAAAACACCCGAACAAGCCGGAATTTCGAACTCAGAAACGTTGAACAAAGTACACGAAGTCACCCAAGAAGCTATAGACAATGGTTTTTATGCGGTAATGATTCGGCCCGATTATGTTCGATCGGTACGCGAGTTGTTAGATGCACATGCCTCTAATGTGCGACTCGGGACGGTCATCGATTTCCCAGAAGGAACTGCAGAGGTTGATGAAAAATTACGTGAAGCACAAAAAGCCATAGCCGATGGAGCAGATGAATTGGATTTTGTGATCAACTATACCGCCTACAAAAAAGGCGATGTAGAAAAAGTGAGCGAAGAAATAGAATCTTGCACACGTGTTGCTTTACGAGAAGGAAAAATTATCAAATGGATTATCGAAACTGCTGCTCTTACCGATCAAGAAATTGTTCGTATTACTCAGTTGATTAGAAATATTGTTATCGAAAAAATTGGTGAAGACCAAGCAGACCGTGTGTTTGTGAAATCATCTACAGGTTTTTTCGAAACCCCAAATGGTGAACCCAATGGAGCTAATGAACATGTGATAAAGCTTATGTTAGATAATGCCGGTCCACTTCTTGTAAAAGCTTCGGGTGGTGTTCGCTCGTACGAAGAAACAAAAAAGATGATCGACTTGGGTGTAAAGCGTATCGGGACGTCTTCTGCACTTGCTATTGTAAAAGGTTTAACGAGCAAAGAAGATTATTAATCTACTATTCGTAATTATTGATAAATAGAATCAACATAAAAAAGTGTATCCCAGAGCGGTACACTTTTTTTTACTTGTCTTTAGGTTCTATTGTTGAGGAGCATCCACAACCTTTACTGCATTGTTTTTTTCCTTTTATTGCGTCTTTTATCATTTTTACAATATACCAAACGGCAATCATAAAAACAATAGCTATAAAACCATATTGTACATAGATATTCGACATGGCATTTTTCTATTATAAATTATTTCAATAGCTGATAGGCAATCAATGCCAAGATGTATGCAATACTTGTCATAAGCCCAGCTTGAAACAGGGTCCATTTCCAAGAGCCGGTTTCTTTCTTCACAATTGCAATTGTACTCATACACTGCATTGCAAAAGCATAAAACAAAAGTAAAGAAGCACCAGAAGCTATATTATAAGCAGGTTTCCCTGTATTGTGATTGATCTCGCTTTTCATTCTTTGCAACAAAGTTATTTTTTGTTCTTCGTCCTCGAAATCTTCGTTCATACTATAAACCATTGCCATTGTACCTACAAAAACTTCGCGTGCTGCAAAAGAAGAAATCAAACCGATTCCCATCTTCCAATCATACCCTAAAGGCCTAATCGCAGGTTCTATAAAGTGTCCCAATTGTCCTAGGATAGAGTGGGTCACCTGAAAGCTTTTTATTTCTCGTTCTAATTCTTCACCGCTTATGGTAGGATGAGCCGCTTGCACTACTTCTTCTGCATGATAGAAGTCTTTTTTGAAGCTGAAATTCGACATTACCCATAAAATAACCGCCATGGATAAAATAATTTTTCCGGCATCGATTACAAAGCCTGAGACACTTTCGTATACGCTTGTGAAAACATTTCTCCAATCGGGCATTTTATAGTTTGGTAATTCGATTGCAAAGAAAGAACGATGGGTTGTTGTAATAATTTTATTAAGGATAAATGAACTTCCTAATGCTCCTACTACTCCTAAAAGATACATTACAAAAAGTGTAATTCCTCGGTAATCGAACCAGCCTATTTTCTCTGCCGGAATCACTAATTCTATTATAATAAGATAAATAGGCAAACGAGCAGAACACGTCATAAACGGTGTTACTAACATCGTAAGTAGTCTTTCTTTTGTGTTTTCTATGTTTCTTGCCGACATCACCGCAGGGACAGCGCATGCAACACCAGAGACCAAAGGCACTACACTTTTCCCACTCAGCCCAAAAGGTTTTAAGAAACGATCTGATAGGTAAACAATTCTACTCATGTAACCGGTTTCTTCCATTATGGCGATCAGAAAGAATAGTAACATGATTTGTGGAATAAAAATCAAGATTCCTCCAATTCCCGCTACGAAACCATTCGCTACCAAATCAGAAAAAGGACCTGTTGGCAAAACATCTGATAACCATGAAATTAGCCAAGCAAACCCTTCATCTATCGTATCCATAATAGGGGTTGCCCAAAAATAAACGGTCTGAAACATCAAAAACATCACCAAGAAAAAGAATAAGTAACCCAATATAGGATGCATTAATATTTTATCTATTTTTTCGGTGGTGGTAAGCGATGTTTGCACATGGTAATTTACAATTTCGTCGAGTGCTTGATCGAGCTCTCGATTTCTTTCTACAATTTCCTTTACTTGCAATCGCTTGTAAATAAAGTTGTTCTCTCTACGAATATCGTCTATTCTATGTTGTTGATCTCGGCTAAGCTCTGGAATATTTTTTTGTGCCAGATAATGCCAAGCCAAATAATCATTTTCGAGCTGAAAAGTTGATTTCACCTCTTCTATTGTTTGTTTTGTTTCTTCTGGTAGAAGAAAATGATGTTTTGCTTTGGCGGGTTGATAATGCAAAGCTTCTTTCAACTCTATCAATCCCTCACCCTCACGTGCATTGGTTGTAATGACTTTTGTATCGAGATAAGCTTCTAGTTTTTCTAAATCGATTTCGGCACCTTTCAAGTTCAACTCATCAATCATATTAATGACAAAAATCGCAGGTACACCTAATTCTCTTACCTGTTGATAAAGGATTATTGACCGTTTCAGGTTAGAAGGTTCTCCTATAACAATTGCCAAGTCAGGATAATCTGGATGATTTTTGTTATTCAGGATATTAAATACAATTTGCTCGTCAAACGAATTGGGATACAAGCTATACGTTCCGGGTAAATCAATCAATCGGAAGGTTTCTCCTTTATACGTTATTTTTCCTTCTCGTTTACTTACCGTTACACCCGGATAATTCCCTACCTTATGTCTTAATTGTGTTAATTGATTGAATAAGGATGTTTTCCCGACATTCGGATTTCCTACAAGTGCTATTTTCTTCATGATGGGTTCCTAGATTTTTTCAATCAATAATGTATGAGCCTCTGCTTTTCTCAGTGCCAACAGCACATTGTTTTTTAATAGTTTTACACTAATAAGACCTCCTAAAGGCGCTTTAGATTTCACTTCGATTATTGCTCCTGGTGTTAAGCCTAATTCTATATATTTTGGCGCTATATCCAAGTTGTCATCAATCTTAATTCTACCTTTATCTCCTACTTTTAAATCTTTGAGTGAAAATTGCATAGTTCAAAATCTTGGTGCAAAGTTACTTATTTTTATTTTTTCTAAATAACCCTAAAATCAAAAACATGATTTTATTTTATAATTCTTGAAATATATTTGGCAAACGAACAAAAACATCTTATATTTGCATCCAATTTTATTAACCAATATTTTTTTAACATGTACGCAATTGTAGAGATAGCAGGGCTTCAATACAAAGTTGAAAAAGACCAACAATTGTTCGTAAACCGCTTGAAAGGTGAAGCAGGTGACGAAGTTACATTCGATCGCGTGTTATTAACCGACAACGGGACTATCGAAGTTGGCGCCCCAGTTATAGACGGAGTTAGTATTACTGCTAAAATCGTTGAGCACGTAAAAGGAGACAAAGTAATCATCTTCAAAAAGAAAAGAAGAAAAGGTTACCAAAAAAGAAACGGACACCGTCAACAATTTACCAAAATAGAAGTAACTGCAATTGGTGGTGCAAAAGCTGCAAAGAAAACAGCGAAAAAAGCAGAAAAAGAAGCTGCTGAATAATTTTAAGTATTAACCCTAAAAAGTAACTAGAAATGGCACATAAGAAAGGAGTCGGTAGTTCGAAAAACGGTCGCGAGTCAGAATCGAAACGTTTAGGTGTTAAGATTTTTGGTGGACAATCAGCAATTGCTGGTAACATTATTGTTCGTCAAAGAGGAACTAAACACCACCCAGGAAACAATGTAGGAATTGGTAAAGATCATACCTTATTTGCACTTGTTGATGGAAAAGTTGTTTTTACTAAAAAACGTGATAACAGATCATATGTTTCTGTTGAACCAGTAAACTAAAAACAAAGTCATAAACAAAAAAACCACTTCTAACGAAGTGGTTTTTTTGTTTATGAATAAAATACGTTATGATAGTTTCATCAATAAATTATTGTTGCATAATTTCCCCAAAAAACTCCGAAATATTTTTCGAAGTTTTTGAAGATTAAAACATTTAGAGGCTTAATATTATCTAGACCATTTTCAAGAAATTTACTTCTTGGGGTGTTAAAGCTCGGTATTGACCTTGTCTTAGTTTAGATTTTGTTAGGCCAGCAAAAGATACGCGATCTAATTTTTCTACCTGATAGCCTAAACTTTCGAATATTCTTCGCACAACTCGATTCCAGCCAATATGCAACTCTAATCCTATTTCATTATGAGGTCGCCCATCGATAAAGCTCACCTCGTCGACTGTAGCCACTCCTTCTGGGATTAGGCGAATTCCCTTACGTATTTCAGCCATATCATGCGAAGAAAGCTTTCTGTCTAATGTCACATGGTACACTTTTTTCACATCATGGCTCGGGTGTGTTAACTTTTTGGTAAGAAAACCATCGTTTGTAAAAAGTAAAACTCCAGTTGTTTGTCTATCTAATCGTCCTACCGGAAAGATTCTTGCTGTAGTTGCACCTTCCATCAAGTCTAGAACCGTCTGACGATTCTTTTCATCTTTCGTCGTAGTGATATAACCTTTTGGTTTATTGAGAATAAAATATACGTTTTTCTCTGCCGAAATTTTCTTTCCATCAAAACGCACTTCGTCTGTCGGCTGCACTTTGTATCCCATTTCGGTTATTACTTTACCGTTTACGGTTACTACGCCTGTCAAAATAAGTTCATCTGCTTCTCGACGAGATGATATACCGGCATTTGCGATATATTTATTGAGACGTATTGTACCGTCATCTTTTGGTGCAGGTTTCAGTTTTTTATTGAAGCGGTCTTTGTTGTACACGTTGTACGCTGGTTTTCCTTTATAATTTTTAGACGTACGATCTTCTGCCGATTTGCGATTATTTCGCGCTTTTGGATTGGTGTTTTGGGGTTTGTTCTTAGACGAACGATTATTTCCTCGTTGATTCATATCTCGTAATTTATTAGGACAGTTTTCCATCCTGCGGACAAACCATCTGCTGCAAATTTACGAGTTTTATTTAGATGAATATAATACTTATGACGCCCGTTACGATAATCGCCTTAAAAAATAAATGCATGGCCTGATAATAGCGGATAGAGTTTATCCTGCCGATCCTGAAAATAAAGCCTAACAGAATAAATATACAGGCATAAAAAAAGTATTGCATACTACCCAAAGAATAGGAAACTACCAAAAAAATTGCTAAACAAATTGCTGATAAAGAAAGAAGTTGTAAAATTGTTTTGGTTCTTTTTTCTCCATAAACTATTGGCAAAGTATTGTATCCATAAATGGCATCTGCTTTTTGCGAACTCAGGTCTTTTAATAAATCGGTTATCATCAACAAAACCGTCAGAAAGCCTGCATGAACAAAGACATTTAAATGATAATTTTCGAAGTATAATAGCAATGCAAAAAATGGGAAAACCCGTAATATGACAGAAAATAGGTTTTTTAGGAATACAATTTTATTGATTCGATGACTGTAAATCCAAACAAGAAACTGATACCCCACAAAAAACAATAAAACTCGCCACGAGACGTAAAATGCAAGCAAAAGAGCTAAGGAATTGAGGAAAATATACAAACGAAGCTTGAAACCTTGCGATACTTTTCGGTTGAGATAAGCCAATAAAGGCCGTTTGATAGCATCTTTCTCTAGATCGTAAAAGTTATTGATGATGTAGCCTGCTGCAGCACTAAGTGTGGATGCAAAAACAATGGCATTGAATATTGGATCGAGGATGATTTCTCTATGCGATTGATTGGGTGCAAAAACAAAAAGGGCTGCCAAATATTGTGCTAATGCCAAAACCATGAGGTTATACACGCGAACTACATTGAGTAAAGCAAAGGTTTTTATTAGAACCTCCTTCATTGGGCAATAGCTAAAATCTATAGACAACTTCTGGGTTCAGGTGTTTTAATTGCTCTTCAACGATCGCATAGTCTTCGGTGAAACCCAAAACATAACCACCCCCACCCGATCCACATAATTTGAGGTAATAAGAGTTGGTATCGATTCCTTTTTTCCAAGCATCAACTAATTTGGCAGGAATCATGGGACGGAAATGTTCAAATGCCCAAGATGATAGTTTTTTTAAATTTGCAAAAAGAGGCTTAAACTCTCCTTTCACAAAATCATCAATACACGCATTATTGTAATTAATAAACTCTTCGCGCAAGGTTTTTCTAAATCCTTCATTTTTCAGCTTTTCAAAAAATAACTGAACCATAGGTGCAGTCTCGCCAGGTGCTCCGGAATTGATTAAAAATATTGCCCCTTTTCCTTCTTTCTCTGCTGGTAATCCTACCGTGGAAATGTCGTCTTTGGACTGGATGAGTAAGGGAATTTTCATATAACAAATCAATGGATCAATCCCTGAGCTTGTTCCATGAAAAAAACTTTCCATTTGAGAAAAAAGCTTTTTGAGTTGGGCTATTTTTTCTTTGGTAATTTCTTGCTCGACATCTATTTTTTCGATCGCATATTGATCATAAATTGCAGCTACCAAAGCGCCCGAACTTCCTACGCCGTATCCTTGCGGAATATCTGAATGAAAATACATGCCTGCTTCTACATCAGACATAAATTGTTGGGTACGAAAGTCTTTCGGGAAGTTTTCGTGTAAGTAGGTTGCAAATTTCTTCAAATGTAGATTCGATTCTGAAGAAAATTCGTTTTTATCGAATTTTAATACACCCTTATAATCATTAAAAGGAATCGTTAAACCTTTTGAGTTTTCGATGATTCCGTACTCTCCGAAGAGTAATATTTTCGCGTAAAACAAAGGGCTTTTCATAGGCAATTGAAATTCTATACAAAATTACAAATAATTTCTTTACCATTGTATGCAAAAAGCAATCCAAGATGAATATAGAAGAAGTGCGCAACTATTGTCTTAGCAAACCTTTTGTTACAGAAGACTTCCCTTTTGATAAAAATATTTTGGTTTTTCGTTTAGCAAACAAAATTTTTTGTCTTACTGCTCTGGATGCACTACCTTATCGGATTAATCTGAAGTGTGATCCTAACTATGCGATAGAGTTGCGAGAAGAATTTTCTGCCATTACACCTGGTTTTCATATGAATAAGAAGCACTGGAATACAGTTTGCCCCGAAGAGCTGGACAACGATGCACTGCTTCTTTCTTTGATTGACCATTCGTATAATTGCGTATTGAATGGCTTACCAAAAAAAGTGAGAGTACAATTAAAATAACTACCTTTGCAATTATGTACACGGCCGAATATATACACAAAGATTTTATACCAGGAAAACGTAAACAATCACCGCAAGAACTCTTACGTCTGATGCATGAGCAACGCGTTACGCATCTTCCTATGTTCGAAAATCTACAATTTATCGGCAATCTCTCTGAAGAAGATTTGGTTGACGGTCTAGAGATGGAAAATTTTATTTGTACAGATTATGTTCAAAAATTCATGGTAACCAATGAGCAAACAGTCCTAGATGCTTTACGCATGATGCATCATTACCATACAAACATGGTTCCTGTTTTTGATACAGATGAACGATATTTAGGGGCTATTTTACAAAATGATATAATAGATCTTTTTGCCTCAACACCATTTATCGATGATTTTGGCGCAACGATGCTTTTATCGATTGCAACTACCGATTTATCTATGACTTCTATTGCAAATATTGTCGAGTCGCATAACAGCAAATTACTCGGTTCGTTAATTTTACGACAAGTAGAAGATCATACCAAAGTCTTGATCAAAGTGCGATCTGAAAATATTTTATCGATAGGAGAAACCTTTGAGCGATTTGGTTATCAGGTAGTTCAGAAATACTACAATGATGAAAAAACCGAACTCTTGAACGATCGTTACAATCAATTAATCAAATTTATCAACCCTTAATTTATCGCATGAAAGTTGCATTATTTGGGCAAAAAACAAGTACTTCTTTACACGACATTATCGATCCATTTTTACGTTTCTTGACGGATCAGCAGGTTGAGTTTTGTATCGAAGAAAAATTTAAGCAAATCTTAGGAGAATATACCAACTTTGATTTGTCGGCAATAGAAACTTTCGACAGTTTCGAGACCTTAGACAAAACCTCTAAATTTATTTTTACGTTTGGAGGAGATGGAACAATTCTCAATGCAATTTCGTATATCAAAGACAGTGGAATTCCGATTGTTGGTGTAAATACGGGTCGATTAGGATTTTTGGCGACAATCAATAAAAATTATTTTATCGATCAGTTAGAAAACATTTTCAATGATCAATACAAATTGGTTCCGAGAACTTTATTGAGTATTTCTTCTAATAGCGAATTAGATTTAGTCGACAAATTTGCTCTGAATGAAATTACAGTTACCCGACGAGAAACAACCAGTATGATTACGGTAGATTCTTGGTTGGATGGAGAATACCTAAATTCTTTTTGGGCCGATGGTCTCATTATTTCTACCCCAACAGGTTCAACCGGATATTCGTTGAGTTGTGGAGGCCCGATTGTACATCCATCGACCGAAAATTTTATCATAACACCGATTGCACCGCACAACTTAAATGTGCGGCCACTCATTGTAGATGATGAAGCTTGTATAGACCTGAAAGTAAACAGCCGTGCCAATGAATATTTTTTATCGCTGGACTCTCGCAATTTAGCTCTGTCTACCGAGGTAGAAATCCGAGTGAAAAAAGCAAACTTCTATGTCTATATAGTAGAAACGAATGAGATAAATTACTTCAATACACTACGAGAAAAACTTCTGTGGGGATCGGACAAAAGAAATTAATTACAATAATTCTTCTTAATTTTTGTTAAATCAATTAGGTTGAAATCAGTTTTGTTTATATTTGTTCGTTAAATTGAAAAGTATAAGCAGCGACTTATTATATTATGGTCATTATGAAGAACTATTTTCTTGCACTTTTATTATTGGTCAATGCCACGTCGTTGCTAGCACAGCGGCACGAATTAGGAGGTTTTCTAGG
This sequence comes from Weeksella virosa DSM 16922, assembly GCF_000189415.1. GTDB lineage: Bacteria > Bacteroidota > Bacteroidia > Flavobacteriales > Weeksellaceae > Weeksella > Weeksella virosa. The sequence goes on along the minus strand of NC_015144.1, from coordinate 1,175,156 downwards.
AGGTGCAAACCTCATCTCCGACATAGGAAGTGAGAGTTATGTAAACCCAATCCCGAATCGCTTAGAAAGCGGGAAAATAAACATTCCTTATATTGCAGGGCTTATTTATCGATTCAATTTTAATCCCTATATGGGCGTACGATTAGGCTTTTATCATTCTCAGGTAAATAATCATGATCAAAACTCTAATCAATTATACAAAAGAAACCGAAAAAAATTTTTCAAAAACAACATAACAGAAGGATCGTTGTTGTTCGAATATAATTTTTTTCCGATCAATGATGAGGGAAATGCACATTCTCCTTTTATCTTTGCCGGGATTGCTGGTTTTATGTCTCGTGAAAGAGAAGTATTTTTTAGAGAAACCGACATAAAGGACAGTCAAGGAAACGTAGTCGATCCAAGAGGAATTGATGTTCGCAAAAAATCTGCTGCCAACTTTTCACTTCCGATAGGTGTCGGGTATAAAATAAAATTTAATTACAATTGGGTTCTTGCTGCCGAGGTTGGTTTCCGCTATACAAACAGCGATAAGTTAGATTATAGTGAATACACATTTAACCGTAATTTGTATGATCAGAATGGTAATTTGAGAGAAGAAGTAGATGCCACAAAATATTTAGATTACCAACGAATTGGCAACATCTCTAACACCGATTGGTATGTTTTCTCGGGGTTAAGCCTTACGTATGCGTTCGGAAGACCACCATGTTACTGTGATTAATAAAAAAATGGAGAGCAAAATAGATCAAATAGACCGAAAGCGAGTTCCGCAACACATTGCCATTATAATGGATGGGAATGGTCGTTGGGCAAAAAAAACAGGACACGAAAGAACTTTCGGACATAAAAATGCCTTGAAAGCAGTACGGGCGGCAATAGAAGCTTGCCGTGAACTGGGCATCCCTTACCTTACGCTTTATGCATTTTCCTCTGAGAATTGGAATCGTCCTAAACTAGAAGTTAGTTTATTGATGACTCTCTTAGCCCAAACTATCCAGAAAGAAATCAAAGAACTACACCAAAACAATGTTCGTCTCAACGTCATTGGAAATGTAGAACGCTTACCCCAAGCTACCTTAAAAGAATTGAAAAAAGGTCTCGAACTCACCCAAAACAACACTGGTTCTACCCTAACTTTGGCTTTGAGTTACGGATCGAAAGAAGAAATATTATCAGCAACCAAATCAATCGCTCAATCCTATAAAAACGGAGAAATTAGCCTAGAAGAAATTGACGAACAATTATTCGAACAACATCTTTATACGCGCCATTTACCTATGGTCGATCTAATGATAAGAACAAGTGGCGAAGAACGAATAAGTAATTTCTTACTATGGCAGATAGCCTATGCCGAACTGTATTTTACCGATACACTTTGGCCCGACTTTACCCATGAGAATTTGTACGAAGCAGTGCTCAACTATCAAGGGAGAGAAAGAAGATTTGGCAAAACAAGTGAACAATTAATCTAGTTTTCTAGAAGTACAGAAGTATGAGAAAAATAACATGGTCTATGTGGATGTTAGGAGCTTACCTAACTGTAGTAAATGCACAAGTAAACGACAGTATTCCTACTGCAGTAGAACAAACTACCGTTACACCACAGGATTTTAGTAATTTAAATAATGTCCGCACGTTCATCCTAAAAGATGTACAGTTGACAGGCGACACAAAATTTTCTAAAAATCAAATCTTGCGTTTTGCGGGATTTTCTTTGGGAGATGAAATAGAAATTCCAGGAACCAAAATAAACAATGCCGTAAAAAAACTATGGCGTTCTAAAATGTTCTCTGACATCAATGTCTATGTAAGTTCTGTTCAAGGAAACGAAGTAATTTTAGAACTCAACTTACTCGGTTTACCCGAATTAGAGGCAATTAATATAAGCGGTATAAAGAAGTCACAACGCGATGAGGTTATCAAAAAAAACAAACTCGATCCTGGTGTAAAAATTACCAATAACCTATTAAATCAGACCCGAAACAACATCAAAGAATATTACGTACAAAAAGGATTTCCAGAACCTGTCATTACGATCAACCGCATCAAAACAGACGGAGACAAAGAAAATCTTGATATAAAAGTAGATCGAGGGCCACGCGTGAAAATCAAAGACATTGTTTTCGAAGGCAATCATGAACTTTCGGACGCAAAATTACGTAAAGCAATGAAGGATACGAAGCGTAAATCGATCAACTTCTTCAAACCCTCTAAATTGATTGATGAAAAATATCAAGATGACCTGAAAAAAGTGGTAGAGAAATACAAATCTGTTGGTTTTCGCGACGCAAAAATTATTTCTGATCGTATCGAGAAAATTTCTGACGATAGAGTGATAATTCACATCAAGGTAGACGAAGGAAAGCCTTATTATTTGGGGAACATCACTTTTGCCGGGAACTCTGTTTTTACTTCCGAACAATTGGCTCGAGTATTTTCTTACAAAACAGGCGATCGATATGATGCAGTTGGTATCAACAAAAAAGTAACTGGATCTGAAAAAGATGATGATATCAAAACCCTATACATGGACGATGGTTATCTCTTTGCCAGTGTAATACCGATAGAAAAAAATATCCAAGATGACGTCATCGATCTAGAGATAAAAATCAATGAAGGAACACAAGCAACCATCAACCGAGTAACAATTTCGGGAAATACAGAAGCACACGATCATATTCTGTACCGAGAGCTACGTACACAACCAGGAGATTTGTTCTCTAAGTCGAATATCAAACGTACTATGTACGAGTTAGCCGCTACAAGTTATTTAGAGCCAACGCAAATTGTACCAGATGTACAACCAAATTTCGAGAACAACACGGTCGATATCAATTGGAAAGTAGCACCAAAATCTTCGTCTCAAGTAGAGTTACAAGGAGGATACGGTGGAGGAACCTTTATCGGAACTTTAGGTTTGACTTTCGGGAATTTTTCTATCGGAAATATTTTCAATCGAAAGGCATGGAAACCTGTTCCTTTAGGAGACGGCCAACAATTATCGATACGTGCACAAGCCGGTTATGGTTACCAAAACTATAGTTTTTCGTTTGTAGAACCATGGATCGGAGGAAAACGTCCTACATCCCTTTCTACCTCGTTCTATTATTCACGCTACAACTATCGTGACAACCATAATGAGCGTATAAAACTAAACATTATAGGAGGAAGTGTTGGTATGAGTAAATTACTCACTTGGCCTGATGATTATTTCCGTCTAAGCCACTCCATATCATTCCAACAGTATGACTATGAAAACTACAACCTATTTACTGCGGGAAATATTAACTACTCGAATGGAAAATCGAACAATATAAATTATACCATTGGACTCTCGCGTAATTCAGCAGGTCCGAACCAGATTTTCCCACAAGGAGGATCAGACTTTAGCGTCAATGCAACCATGACTTTCCCTTACTCTTTGGTAAACAACAAAGATTATAAAAAACTAAGCCCGCAAGAAAAAATCGAATGGTTAGAGTATTACAAAATCAAAGTGAAAGGAAACTGGTACAAAGAACTAATCGGCAAATTAGTTGGACGTTTGGGAGCAGAGTTTGGATATTTAGGATCGTATAACCACGACATTGGGACCATTCCGTTCGAGCGTTTCTATATCGGAGGAACCGGACTGATGCAACAACGCTTCGATGGTCGAGAAATCATTCCATTACGCGGGTACGAAGATTCTACCAATTCAGGAGGACGTGTAAATGAAGACATTACACCAGAAGGAGGTGGAGCCATTTATAACAAATTCCTATTCGAGTTGCGCTACCCAATCACAATGAGTCAAACTGCCAACATTTTTGCCTTGGCTTTTGCCGAAGCTGGTAACACATGGGAAAATGCTCGCGAGTACAAACCATTCGAACTACGCCGTTCTGCTGGTATAGGTGTACGCGTTTTTATGCCTGCTTTTGGTATGCTCGGATTCGATTTTGGGTATGGATTCGACAAAGCTATAGGCGCCATCGAACCATCGGGTTGGCAAACACATTTTATTATTGGACAATCTTTTTAATTTTATTATTTTCGCACAAAGAAAAAACCAATTGTTTGGCATAGTTTTCGAAATAACAAAACACATATTATGAAAAAGTGGATTTTTTTATTGCTGATATTTCTCGGGCTTACCAAGGAAAGCTTTGCACAACGCTTTTGCTATGTCGACACAGAATTTATATTGAATAATTTCCCTGCCTATACCAATGCACAAACCAATCTTCAGAGACAAACCGACGCATGGCAGAAGGAAATCGAACTAAAGAAGGAAGCCGTAGCAAAGCTTCAGGCAGAATTCGAAGCAGAAAAAATTCTATTGACCGACGAACAAGTGAAAGCCGAACAAAAGAAAATAGATGATGAGCTCGCAGCTATTCGTTCTTTGCAAGACAAACGTTATGGCCCTACAGGAGATTTGATCAACTTGCGTAAAAGTTTGGTAAAACCAATCCAGGATCAGATTTACAACGCAACCAAACAAGTCGCAGACCGATTAAATTATAGCTTTGTTTTTGATAAAGGAAGTGATTTGATTATGATCTACACTGACCCTAAATTCGATATCAGTAGAGAAGTTCTGAAAATTTTGGTGCCAGAAGTCTACAATGTAAAAACACAACAAAACACAACAACTAACCCAAAAAATAATAACAACAACCGTTCAGGAAAAAGAAGATAGAAAAAAATATAAACCCGAAAAAGCATTATACGTTTAATACATTTAATTTATGAATATGAAAAACTTGAAATTTATCGCTCTATTAACCATGTTTGTTTTTGGTAGCATCCTAACCTTTGCTCAAGACATTGCGCATATCGATTTTAATAAAGTTTACGATGCAATGCCAGAATATAAAAAAGCAAATGATGACTATGAAGCTTTAGGTAAAAAACACCAAGGCGAAATAGAAAAAATCGAAGTTTCTTATAAAGCTTTAATGGAACAAGCACAAAAAGATTTGCAAGGAAAATCTCAAGAAGAAGTACAAAAAATCATCATTGAGAAAAAATACCAAGAGCAAGAACAAGCAATCCAACAAAAATTGCAAACTTACCGTGAAGCTGCACAAAAAGAAATGTTAGAAAAAGAAAAATCTTTGTTCGAGCCAATTTACAACAAAGTAAAAATGGCAATCGATGCAGTAGCGAAAAGAAAAAACATCAAATATGTTTTACCAGAAAACATGGCAATCTACACAGGTGGTGGATACGACTTGTTTAATGACGTGAAAACAGAATTGAAAATAAAATAAAAAAATAAACCTTACATTTGAGCCACTAATTTAGTGGCTTTTTTTATTTATGAATGCAACAGAAACCTACCTCAAAGGTTGTTTCATAATCGAACCAACCGTTTACCAAGATAAAAGAGGATATTTTTTCGAATCGTTTAATGAAAATATACTAAATGAAATTCTTGGTTTTCGTCCTCATTTTGTACAAGACAACCAATCGCAGTCGACCTATGGAGTAGTCCGTGGACTTCATCTACAACAAGGAGAACATGCACAAGCAAAACTCGTTCGTGTTCTCGAAGGCAAAGTACTGGACGTCGTGGTCGATGTACGCAAGAATTCTACCACCTATGGGAAAAGTTTTAGCATAGAACTTTCGTCCGAAAACAATCGACAACTATTTATACCAAAAGGTTTCTTGCATGGGTTTTCTGTTTTGAGTGAGCGTGCAACGTTCTTTTATAAATGCGATCAATTCTATCATAAAGACTCAGAAAATGGAGTGTATCCTCTCGACATAGATTTGGGTATTGACTGGCAAATACCAACAGAAGACATGATTCTATCTGAAAAAGACCAAGCAGCACAACGTTTTCTTGACTTTAACAATCATCATCATCTATGAAAAAGATTTTAGTAACTGGAGCAAACGGACAACTAGCACAAGCCATAGAAAGTATAGAAAAATCGACCAAGAAAATTCAATTTATTTTCAAGACCGCCAATGAGTTAGACATCACTAATCGTACAAATCTTTTGCATCATTTTGATAAAAATATATACAATGGTGTTATCAATACAGCCGCCTATACTGCGGTAGATTTAGCAGAAAGTGAAGAAAAAAAGGCCTATGCTGTAAATGCTCTTGGTGTAGAAAATCTTGCCAGAGTTACCAAAAGACAAAATATTCCCCTCCTCCATCTATCAACCGATTATGTTTTTTCGGGTAACGATAATCATCCGCAAAAAGAAGATGACCCATGTGACCCACAAAATATTTATGGTAAAACAAAATTAGCAGGAGAGCAATTAGCTTTGCAAACGAACCCAAAAACCATCATCATTAGAACTGCATGGTTGTATTCTAGATTCGGAAATAATTTCGTCAAAACAATGCTGCGTTTATTCGAACAGAAAAAAGAAATCAATGTAATCAATGACCAAATCGGCTCGCCAACCAATGCAATAGACTTGGCAAAAGCCCTAGTGCAAATAATCGAAAGTGATGTGCCACAATATGGTGTTTTTCATTATTCTAACGAAGGTGAATGTTCTTGGTATGATTTTGCTCAAGCCATAAAAAAATACACCAATTCATCAATAGAAATTCATCCCATTGCAACCAAGGATTATCCTACGGCAGCTAAAAGGCCAGCCTTTAGTTTATTGGATAAAACAAAAATTAAACAAGTTTATGGTTTGAAAATCCCAAAATGGGAAGATAGTTTACGTTCCGAAATTAATGAAATGTATTGATTTCCCTTAACCACTATTCATAAAAAAAAGCTCTATTTTTTGAGCTTTTTTATGGATTGTATTCTTTATAATTTGACTTAAAAATTTACCTGGTCGTGGATATAATTACCTTTTTCACAAAATTGCTTCAGCTCATTTTTTATAAATTCGTGTACTTCTTTGGCAATATCATCAGGATAAAGCAAATGGATATTTGCACCAGCATCTAGGGTAAAAAACAGAGGATTGCCAGTTTTTTTTCTGTAAGCCCAAATCGAATCAATTGCTGCAACAGTTTGAGGTTTCATCAGCATAAAAGCAGGATCAGATGTCATCATCATCGCATGCAAAGTTAGTGCCTCGTGCTCGACCATCTTACCAAAAGCAAATACATCTCCATTTTTGAGAATTGGCAAGAGTTTTTCGAGATTTTTATTGGCCTCTATGAATCTTTTTTCTGCGTATGGATGCCTATCCATCAACTGATGCCCTACTGTAGAAGATACTGATTTTTCTCCTTCATGGATCAACAAAATCGTATCGTGAAAATGTATAAAAACCGAGTGAATCTGCTGGTTGGGATATTTTATAGCATAAAGATTAGAGCTATTGGGCAAGGCCTTATTTTCTCCCCAAACAACCAATCCTTTATAAGTAGACCGACAAGCACTCCCAGAGCCTAAACGTGCCAAAAAAGAGGCTTTTCTATGGGCTTGCTCTTCATTGAGAGAACTACCTAGAAGTTTCTCCATTTTTATTAAACAATTGGCCATAGCACTCATACCGGATGCCGAAGAGGCGATACCCGAGCTATGGGGAAATGAATTGTGCGTATGTACTTCGAATCTGAATCTTCGTAAGAAAGGCATGTATGCCTCTATGCGCTCGAAAAACTGAATGATTTTTGGTGCGAAATTGGTCTGTAAATTTTTGTCTAAAAACACTTTCACATCAAAATCGTTACCTGATTTTGGTTCAAATTTCAGTTCTGTTTCGGTATAACTATTGGTTAGTGTATAACTGATGGATGCATTGGTCGGAATCTGATTCTCCCTTTTTCCCCAATATTTTATCAATGCGATATTCGATGGACTTTTAGACTTTACGCTTCCGGCAGAGAAAACAATGTTCGCAGGAAGCTCTGAAATGAATTGCTGTTCCATAGGTTGCAAAAATACTATTTTAGTTTTTGATATTGATCGAAATGATATGCAATTGCATTTTCTACCGAAATAAAATTATACGAAAGCTTCTCTTTTACTTTATTATTGTCGTATACACTCATTTGTGTGATTGCCTCTAATGTACCTTTGTCTAGCCAAGGCAATCCTATCCAGCGTCCTATTTTTGATAAATAATGAACGGTATATAAAAAAGAGGTTGGGATTTTTTTTATTCTTTTACCATAATAGCCGGCTACTTGCCCCAAAACCAATTGATAGGCTGTATTTTCGCTATTAATCAAGAAGCGTTCTTCATATGCTTTTTCTTTTCGTAAACGTATAATAATTTCTACAACATCACGAACATCAACAAAACCAGTTCCACCAGCAGGTGCAAATCGATTGCTCCAACTTTTCTGAAAGAGACGTTCGCTTTCTCTTTTTCCATCCAAACTACCTATAATAATCGAAGGATTAACGATAATGGTTCTAAGGCCCTCTTGAGATCCACGCCAAACTTCCATTTCTGCTCTGAATTTTGTTAGTGCATAAGAGCTATGTTTTTTACTTTGGTTGAAGTAAGAATCTTCGTCTATTTTTTTGGTAATAGGGTTTCTGTCGTCCATGGTTGCAATAGAACTTAGATAGATAAATTCTTCGACTTTTGCTTCTATCGCTGCATTGACCAAGTTTGTTGTTACTTCTACATTGCTTTCCCAGAGTTGTTTTTTCTTTTTCGGGTCGAAACTGACCATTGCTGCGGCATGAAAAATCGTGGTTACGCCTTGCAACAATTCTGGCAGAGAAGAGATATCGGATAGATCGCCTACTCTCCATTCTATTTTTTGCCAACGATCTATTGCCTTATTTTGAATAAAAAAGCGTTCGACTATAGAAATATCCGAATTTACCCGCCGAAAAGCAATAATTTTTTCATATTCACTTGTCAAACGCAATAGCAGATTGCATCCGACCAAACCAGTTCCTCCCGTTATAAAAATCATCAAACAAAAATAACAAAATTTTCCTTTAACATTTTTTTATAAAATTTTTATTATGTTTACGGTCTGTTAAATTTAAATTAAACCATGAAGAAAAAAATTGTAAAATTAAGTTTACTCCTTTTTCTAGGATTTGGGACATATGCATTTGGACAGACACAGGGTCGTGTAGAAGATGACAATGGCCTGCCAGAAGATGATGTTGAAGTGCGTATCAAAGGAACAAATACCGTAACGTATACGGATGAAAATGGTAACTTTGAGATTGATGCGAAAATAGGAGACACTCTAATCATTAACAATCAAGAGTTCTTGGTAACCTCTACAACCTTAGGAAACCTTAAATTAAAATCAAGCTCTTCTACTATAGACTTGGAAGAGTTGGTAGTAGTTGCTTATGGGGTAGAAAAGAAAGAAAATGTTGTCGGCTCTAACTCTGTTATAAAGCAAGAGCAAATAGAAAACCGTGTAATATCCAACGTAGCCAAAGTATTAGAAGGTTCTTCTCCTGGCGTTCAGGTTTCTACAGGGTCTGGGCAACCAGGTAGTGGATTGAGCGTAAGAATTAGAGGAAATTCATCTTACAATTTATCCAACAGCCCTTTATATGTTGTTGACGGTGCAATTTATACGGGAAGTATTTCCGACCTTAACCCTAATGATATCGAATCGATAAACATTCTTAAGGATGCCGCTTCTACTTCTCTATACGGAGCCTCTGCTGCAAACGGCGTGGTAATGATTACAACCAAAAAAGGAAGAAAAGGAAAGGGTTCTTTTAACTTTAGTGCTTACTCTGGTGTTGTGAGTCGTGGAATAAAAGAATATGAAAGAATTGGTAGTAAAGAGTACTACGTATTAGCTTGGGAAGCAATGCGAAACGGTTATCTACAAACCAATCCTAATGCTACTGTAGAACAAGCGAATGCCTATGCATCTGGAGCACTAATCAAAGATAACCTGAAAAACAACATTTATAATGTAGATGATAGCCAATTAGTTGTAGATGGGATTTTTAATCCAGGCGCAAGCTTACTCTACAATGACTTCGATTGGAATAAATACCTCAACAAAACAGGTCAAGTAAATAGATACGATCTTAACTACGGTGCTTCTACAGAAAATTCTAACTTCTATGCCTCTATTGGATACAATAATGAGGGAGGTTATGTAATTAAATCTGATTTTGAACGTTATACAGCACGTGCATCTGCTGATAGTCAGGTAACTGATTGGTTGAAGCTAGGAGTAAACCTTAGTGGATCGAAAGTTAAAAGTAAATTGGCTAATGATAGTGGAGGCACCTCATACATTAATCCGTTCTTCTTTACACGTTCTATAGGTCCTATTTATTCTCCTTTTTACTATGACAAAACAGGTAAACAGGTGTATGATGATGACGGCAACTTAGTATATGATGGTATAATTAGCCGTGGACGTGGATCAGGAGCTCACAGCGGACGTAACGTTATACAAGAAACTCTATTAAATGATGTTTTGTTCACTGCAGAATCTATCAATTCTAGATTCTTCACAGAACTAAAGCTAGCCAAAGGCTTAACATTTACAGGTAATGCTACCTACGATTATCGAAACGAAAATAACAGACAATATACAAATAAAGTTATTGGCGACGCTGCAGGTACAGGAGCTTTATCAAATGAATTATACAAATATACAGGTACTACAATAAACCAAATACTTAACTATAATAAATCATTCGACAATCACAACTTCAATATTCTTGTAGGGCATGAATCGTATGAATATGGATACGAATATCAATACCATCGTAAGATAAAGGAAAAAGTTTCGAACAATTATGAGTTTTCGAACTTTGTTTTGACCACGACCCAAACAGGGTATAGCAACAAGATAAGAAAAGAGTCATGGTTCAGTCGATTAAACTATGATTTCAATAGCAAATACTTAGTTTCATTATCGGTAAGAAATGATAAATCTTCACGATTTTCAAAAGACAATAACTCTGGAACATTTTGGTCAGCAGGAGCTGGATGGAATATTCATAGAGAAGACTTTTTGTCTCACAACTCAAGCGTTAGTCAATTAAAGCTTCGCTCTTCGTACGGGCAAGTTGGTAATGACGGAGGAAACGGATCTGCACCTGGATGGCAAGCTGATCGCAACCTATATTCACTAAGCTATGATAATGCAGAAGAACCAGGTATCTATATTACACAACAAGGAAATCCTGATCTAACATGGGAATCTAACAATCAGTTTGATGTTGCCTTAGAGTTCGGATTCTTCCAGAATCGTATTTCGGGAGTTGTAGAATATTTCGACAGAAGAACAGAAGACATGATATTCCGAGTACCAACTCCAGGCTCTGCGGGTGTTCCTAATAATGGTATTTACAAAAACGTAGGAACAATGAAAAATAGTGGATGGGAGTTTGGGCTAAACTTAGGGTTAATAAAAAATGAAAGCTTCGAGTGGAACCTGAATCTAGCTGCAACCCTATATGATACTGAAATGATAAAAATGCCAGAAGGTCAAGAAGAAATTATCAGCAATGCTCAACGACTAGCAAAAGGACACTCTCCGTACGATTTCTGGCTTCGTCAATGGTATGGTGTAGACCCTACAGATGGAGCACCTTTATATATTCAAGATCCTAAAATAAATGCCAATGCCGATACACGCACAATGGCAGATGGCACTGTTGTTACAACAAACCACAACAACGCACTATATGATTACTCTGGAACAGCAATACCAGATGTTGGAGGATATTTTAGTACAGAATTCAAATACAATGGCTTTTATCTAAATGCACTATTTACCTATCAAATTGGTGGGAAGATATATGATTCTAACTATGCATCACTTATGGGATCCTATGCAGAAGGTAAAGCAATGCATGTTGATATGCTAAATGCTTGGAAAAAACCAGGTGATATTACAAATGTACCAATTGTAAGTACACAGAACACTTCGGCAGCAGGAGCTGTTTCAAGCAGATGGTTAGTAGATGCGGATTATTTAGCTTTGAAGAATGCACAATTTGGGTACACCTTTAAGCAAGATGATATCAAAAATTTAGGCATAACTGCATTGAAAGTTTTTGTTAGTGGAGAAAACCTATTCTCGGCAACTAAGAGGAAAGGTCTAGAACCTGCTCAATCTTTTAACGGACATACTTCTTATCGTTACACACCATCTAGGATAGTAGCTTTAGGACTAAATGTTTCATTCTAAAAAAATAAAAAATCATGAAAAAAATAAAAATCCTTACATCAACTTTATTAGGTCTAAGCTTACTATTGAGTAGCTGTTCAGATGACTATTTGGATACCGAGCCAACCTCGTCTGTTAGTGAACAAGCAGCAATGTCAACTGCAGACAACTTGATGGCAGCAATAAACGGAATGCATAGAAATATGTATACGAGACAAAACAGAAGTCAAGGACAAAACGGGTACACCGCTCAATTAATCTTTTCTGATGTAATGGGAGATGATGTTATCTTCCCTTCTACAGGAAACGGATGGTTTGTTTCTGCTATACGTTGGTTACACACCAACAACGAATCTGCTAGCGATATTTCCTATCCATGGCTATTTTGGTATTCGATGGCAAGAAATGCCAATACAATTATCACTTATGGTGAAAAGGCCTCAGGAGACCTAGAGTTGAAAGAAAACGCAATAGGGCAAGCTTATGCCTACCGCGCATTTAGCTATTTTCAACTTGTACAAATATATGGCAAGCGCTATGTTGCAGGCGAAGCAAATGCAAACCCTGGAATAGTTGTACGTCTCGACCCAACCGATATCGGACCAAAAGCAAGAGCTACCGTTGCTGAAGTCTATGAGCAAATATGGAAAGATCTAGACAAAGCAGAAGAACTTTTAGAAGGTAAAGACCAAGCAAACGTCTCGCATTTTAGCGTTAACAATGTTAGAGGTCTAAAAGCTCGTGTGGCACTCGTGCAACAAAACTATGCCAAGGCCGCAGAATACGCAGCACTTGCAAGAACACCATTCAAACTGATGTCTCGCGAAGAATATATGGAAGGTTTCAATAATTACAATAACCCAGAGTGGATGTGGGGAATAAAAATAGTAAGTGACCAAACAGACTATTTTGGGAATTTCCACGCATATATGTCGAGAAATTACAGTTCTACACAAATACGACTAGCACCGAAAGTAATGAATGTTAACCTATACAATGCATTCCCGAACTCAGACGTACGTAAAGAATTGGTTGACCCTACGGGCGAACATGCTTCATTAAAACTACCTCGCAACTTTTCGAGACACCCGTACACTTCACAAAAGTTCTTAGCCCAATCTTTTTCGATTTCATTAGGAGATGTTCCATTTATGAGAGCTGCAGAAATGTACCTAATAGAAGCAGAAGCTAAATATAAATTAGGTAACGAAGACGGTTCTAAACTAATCCTTAAACAGCTTATACAAGCAAGAGATAACGAATTTAGCGACTTCACCAAAACAGGAGAAGAATACTATGAAGAAATATTGCTCAATAGACGTATAGAGCTTTGGGGAGAAGGTTTTAGATTTTTCGACCTCAAACGTTTAGGTTTACCTCTCAATAGAAAAGATGCAAACCAAAACACCACAGTTATCAACAATCTATACACGATTGAGCCGAATGATCCACGTTGGCAATGGTTAATTCCGAGGCAAGAAATTAACTCTAACCCTTTGATCGAACAAAACCCAACTCAATAATAGTGTATTAATATTTAATCAGAGACTGTCTTCATAGACAGTCTCTTTTTTTACAAAGAGATATACTAACGATCGTAAGGTCAACCAACTAGTCGTACTATAATATCTGTTTCTTCTTAAACCAAAAATAGATAAAAATAACAATGGCAATCATCGCAACCAAACAAATAGGATAGCCATATCTATAAGCCAATTCGGGCATATATTCGAAATTCATCCCATACACACCAACCATAAAAGTTAAGGGCAAGAAAAATGCAGAAAAAATCGTCAACAACTTCATAATATCATTTGTTTTTTGATTGGATAAAGACATGAAAATCGCAATCAAATTTTGGATATCATCTAAAATCTGAGAATAAAAATGTAGATATTTCTGACTCGATTCTCGTAAATCCTGAAACTGACTAGGATTCTTCTGGAAAATCGTCAGCTCCTTTATCACATCATCCATCAAACTTAGAATTTTCTTGCAGGACGAAGCTTCTCGTTTCAACTGAAAAATTTTCTTCAATGTAATTTTATTCGATTTATCCGAAAAAACAATGGTCTCGAAAGCGTCAATCTTTTCCATCATCTTCTCCCCTGGCAATTGATAAGACAATAAGGTTTGTCGCAAAATATAATACAACAACAATTTCGAATTAATTTTTTGATGATCCCTATTCTTCATCAAACAAGCCTCCTTAGCCTGCACCAGCAAATTGGTTGGTTTTTGATGAATAGTTAACACAATATTCTCGTTGAAATAAACCCCAATTTTGTGACTAAATTCGCGCACAATATTTTGGTGCTGATGTTTATCTTTACCATAAAACCGAACCAAAAGAAAAGAAATCAAAACATCGGATTCGAATTTTGGCAGATGACCAGGCTCTAAATTATCTGCCAAAGTAAAACGATTGAACTGATAAACTCTGCCCAATTCTTCTAATTCTTCTTTGGTAGGATTCTCTAAATCGATCCATTTTAGGGATGCATTTTCGAACAAAATAGATTGCATAAGCGATAAATCTTCTCGGAAGTTAGAAAATTCGCTCCACTTTCCTACCATGATACTAAAAAAATTGCCAGATATATTATACCTTTGTACGATAATTATTTAACGAGTATTTATAAAAAAACCCACCTTAGCAAAAAAAATGAATAACCCTCTAATAGAAGAATTGACATGGCGTGGACTTATCCACAACATCATGCCAGGAACAGCCGAACAACTAAACAAAGAAATGACTACCGGTTATGTAGGCTTCGACCCAACTGCCGATTCGTTACACGTTGGTAGCTTAGTGCCCATTTTTCTGTTAGTGCATTTACAACGTCACGGTCATCGCCCTGTCGCCTTAGTAGGAGGAGCAACTGGAATGATAGGTGACCCAACTGGGAAAAGTGCAGAACGCAATTTACTCGACGAAGAAACCCTAGAAAAATACGTCAACGGAATAAAAGCTCAACTTGCTCGATTCCTCGATTTTGATGGGCGAAATGGCAACTCTGCAATCTTAGTTAACAATTATGATTGGATGAAAGACTTCTCCTTCATCGATTTTGTTCGCAACGTCGGGAAGCATCTAACCGTAAATTATATGATGGCAAAAGACTCTGTGAAATCGCGCCTTTCTGCCGAATCCAACGTCGGTATGTCTTTTACCGAATTTACCTATCAATTGATTCAGGGGTATGACTATCTTTACTTATACGAAAAACTCGGCGTCAAACTACAAATGGGTGGATCTGATCAGTGGGGAAACATCACTACAGGGACAGAACTTATTCGTCGAACGATACAAGGAGAAGCCTTTGCTTTTACTTGTCCTTTGACCACAAAAGCAGACGGAACAAAATTCGGTAAATCTGAAGGTGGAGAAAACATTTGGTTAGACAAAAAAAGAACTTCACCTTATAAATTCTATCAATTTTGGCTCAACCAAGCCGATGCTGATTGCGAAAAATATATCAAAATTTATACATTCCTCGATAAAGAAACTATCGACGATCTCATAGAGCACCATAGAAAAGAACCTCATCTTCGTGAACTTCAACGCAAACTAGCAACCGAAATTACCATCATGGTACACGGTGTTGATGAGCTTCATAAAGCCGAAAAAGCATCGCAGATGTTGTTTGGTAAATCCACCTCAGAAGATCTGAAAAGCTTAGATACCGATACATTCTTATCGGTTTTCGAAGGTGTTCCACAAGCAATAATTACCAAAGAAGATTTAGAAAACGGCTTAGCCATTGTCGATGTTTTAGTAGAAAAATCAGGTTTCTTAAAATCAAATTCAGAAGCGAGAAGAGAATTAGCAACAAATGCTATTTCGGTAAATAAAGAAAAAATTACCGATGAATTTATCCTCGATACTTCTCATCTAATAAACGACAAGTACGTATTACTGCAAAAAGGAAAGAAAAACTATTTTATCTTACTTGTAGAATAGACAAATCCCAAAAATACAACCTAAAAACTCATCCTTTATGATGAGTTTTTTTTATTTTAGTATAATAAGATTTTACCTTGGCAGAAGCAACACATATCCTACATCAACTATGGCAATTTTTGGTAGAGTGGTACTGGATCCCGCTAACGCTTATTTATTTGGTTTTGATTCTTACCATTCTCATCGAAAATAGAAAACCCGAAAAAACTATTGCTTGGATTTTGGTCATTGTTTTTCTACCCATTATTGGTTTATTATTCTATTTCTTTTTTGGGCAAAAATTCAATAAAGAAAAAACATTATCCCGAATAGATACCAAACAACAACGCCAAATCATCGAACGTTGGCACAGCATAAGTTCGTTTAATAGCAGTAACCAACAACTAATTACAGAACAAACCGGTAATTTTAGTAAAGTTTTTCAATATTTGTACCACAGCCTTTCTTCTCCCTCATACCTTGATAATCAGCTAGAAGTATTGATCAATGGAGAGGAAAAGTTTCCTCGATTTCTAGAAGTTCTTCGACAAGCTAAACATCATATCCATCTAGAATATTATATTTTTGAGTTGGACCAAATAGGCCAAGAAGTGATTGAAATTCTCAAAAATAAAGCAGCAAACGGTGTCATTGTTCGCATAATCGTAGATGGATTTGGATCACCAAAACTAATAAAAAAAGCAAAAAAAATTTTTGAGGATAGCTTGATTCAGTGTCAGACTTTTTTACCAGTCCACTTTTCTTCTTTGGCAAATTCTAACTATCGTAATCATAGAAAGATAATGATTGTAGATGCAGAAATTGCTTTTGTCGGGGGTATCAACATTTCCGACCGCTACATCAATACTCCTCCCTACAGCGACAAAAATAAATTGTATTGGCGAGATACTTCTCTCTGCATTCGAGGCGAATCGGTTGATATGTTAGAGTTACAGTTCTGGTTAAGCTGGTCGATGACCCAAGGCCAAATGTACTCGATGGACGAAGCTGAATATCATTTCCCAGAACAGAAAATTACATACAGATCTATTGAGTCTGTTATAGGCTTCTCGTACACTTCACCCGGGTCTGATGTCCCCTCGGCAATGGAATCCATGATTCTAGCAATCTCCTTGGCAAAAGAAAAGATCTGTATCACAACTCCTTATTTCATCCCGTCAGATGAATTCAAGTCTGCCTTATTAATCGCTGTTTCTAGTGGTGTAGAAGTCAACCTCATCCTACCCGAAAAAGGCGATTCGTTTATAGTGCAACAAGCTTCGCTATCTTTCCTTAAAAGCCTGATGAAACGTGGTGTCAATGTTCATCTCTACCAAAAAGGATTTATCCATGCGAAAACGATTACGGTCGATAACGAGATTGCTTTTGTGGGAACAGTGAATCTAGACAACCGAAGTTTTTTTATCAATTTCGAGATTACAGCTGTTTTTTATGATAAGAAAGCAATAAAAAAGTTATACCAACAATTTAAGTTGGATTTACTCGACACGCGAAAAATCACCTATCAACAATGGAAATCTATCCCGATGATTCACCGTGGGATTGCCTCTCTTTGTAGATTATTAGCTCCTTTATTATGATACGGTAGAAAAAAAATCACAACAAAACTAACGATTTTTTAGATCTAAAAAGCTCCTCTATTTCTGGTGGTAAACCGTTGAGGTTATCCATAAAATCATCAAAAAAACCTTTGGTATGGTCTGATAACAAAGCCTGATACATCTCGATCGCATCATCAGAAATAAACAACGGCGTAGACGGCAAATTCATCGTAGGAGAATGCAACAAAACAACCTGAAACTCTTGGCAATCATCTATCGATTTACCCGTCAAAAAACATTGATTTTTTTCTTGCAGTTGCTTCAGCTTTTCAATGACTTGAGTTTTATTTTCTTGGATAATTTGAGCTTTATCATGAAGAAATTGTTGAATATTTTTTTTCGATTCGCTAGAAATATCTCGATTCATTTGCAATCGACAAGCATCGCAAACAGCCAACTCAAAAACCATTACCCAATCATTTTCTAGATAATCTTTTTTATAGGCTTTTTCTACTACAAAGTTCTTATCAACAATCGATACCCGACAAACCGAACAATACCTAAATTGTTCTTGGTTTTGATCGGATTGCATCAAAGAAGTAACATCAAGCTTTTTCATTTTTTAGTACTCTTCTAAAGAATTCTTTAAATCTACTTATTTTTCATCAAAAATTCTCCTACATTTAAAGTTCAAAATCACAAAAAAAATGAAATTACCTTTTATAGAACCGTATCGCATCAAGACCATAGAAGAAATAAATTTTTCTACTCGCGAAGAAAGAGAAAAATGGATAGAAGACGCTGAGTATAATTTGTTTAATCTACAGAGCAATCAGGTGATTATCGATCTTCTTACCGATAGCGGAACCGGAGCCATGTCTGATAAGCAATGGGCAGAAATGATGACTGGTGACGAAAGTTATGCAGGTTCTTCATCCTTCAAAAAACTAAAAGATACGGTGGAGCAACTTACTGGTTTTCCCTATCTTTTGCCAACACATCAGGGCAGAGCTGCCGAAAATGTATTGTTCTCTGTACTGGTAAAAGAAGGCCATATTATTCCGGGCAATACGCATTTTGATACGACAAAAGGGCACATAGAATTTAGGAAAGCACATGCAGTTGATTGTACGATCGACGAGGCTTTCTCTATAGACGATCCTTACCCTTTTAAAGGAAATATCGACATAGAAAAGCTGGAAAAAATATATCAGCAATACGGAAAAGAAAAAATTCCGTTCACCCTGATTACCATTACTTGTAATTCTTCTGGTGGTCAACCAGTTTCGATAGAAAATATTCGTGCCGTGAAAGCCTTATCGGAACGGTATAATATTCCGATTTTTTTTGATGCTGCACGATTTGCCGAAAATGCCTTCTTTATAAAAGAACGTGAAAAAGAATTTCATCATCAAACCATCAAAGAAATTTGCAAAGAAATGTTTTCGTATGCTGACGGTATGACGATGTCTTCTAAAAAAGATGGTTTGGTAAATATTGGAGGTTTTCTAGCACTGAAAAATGAAGAGTTATACCAAGAGGCTGGAAATTTCGGAATTATTTACGAGGGTTATTTAACCTACGGAGGTCTGGCTGGTAGAGATTTAGCTGCTTTGGCACAAGGTTTACAAGAGTCGACAGAACATAGCTATTTGCAAGCGCGTATCGGGCAGGTAATTTATTTGGGTGAAAAACTAAGAAGTTATGGAATTCCAGTACAATATCCGATTGGTGGCCATGCTGTTTTTGTAGATGCACTGGGTTTTTATCCTCACCTAAAAAGAGATGATTTCCCAGCACAAACCTTAGGTATAGAATTGTACAAAGAAGCTGGTGTTCGTGGAGTAGAAATTGGCACTTTATTGGCAGATCGCGATCCAGAAACTAGAGAAAATCGCTATCCAGCTCTCGAGCTCTTACGATTAGCAATCCCAAGAAGAACATATACGCAAAACCACATGGATTATATTGCCAAGGCACTGAAAAATGTTTTCGATCGGAGAGAAGAAGTCACCAAAGGCTACTCTATTGCTTGGGAAGCGCCTATTTTACGACACTTTACTGTGAAATTGAAAAAGAAGTAAAAAAACAAAGGAAGTCTAAGCTTCCTTTGTTTTTATGGAATAAATAAATTGTTCGATAGCTTGATCCAGATTTTCACTTTCGCCGAGCATTTTAAGAAATGCACTCCCTATTATGGCTCCGTTTGCAAACTTAGTTGCTTTTTGGTAATCGGTAGCAGTTGCAATTCCGAAACCTACCAAACTCGGCTTCGACAACTGTTTTTCTTTGATTCTCTTTAGGAAACTTTCGTTATAAGCACTATTACTGGTTCCGGTTGTCGCAGAATTCGATACAATATATACGAAACCAGTTGTGCCATCAATTAATTTTTGCGCACGCTCTTCAGAAGTTTTAGGTGTAACGAGAAACACTACTTTCTGGTCATAGGCTTCGAACATAGCTTGATGTTGTTCTTGATATATTTCTACAGGCATATCAGGAATAATCAAACCAGATACGTTTGTTTTTTTACAGTTTTGTAGAAACTTTTCCAATCCATATTTCATCAATTGATTATAATATCCCATCAATAATATAGGCGTTTGTAAAGGTTGAACGCTTGCCAATTGCTGAAAAAGTACGTCGATAGTGAGCCCATTCTTCAGGGCTTGTTCGCTGGTTTTCTGTATCACCGATCCATCTGCTAATGGATCCGAATAAGGAATACCAACTTCGATAAGGTCTGATCCACTTTTCTCCAAAGCTTTGATTATCTTGGGAGTATCGTCAAGTTTGGGATATCCTGCAGTAAAATAGATTGCTAGTAAATTGTTCTTTTTATGTTTGAAAAGTTGATCTAATGTATTCATTCTGCTTGTTTGATAAGAATAGTATAAATCGGGAAGTGATCCGAATATCCGTCTGCACGATAGGTGTCACCACTCCACATTCTGTAGGGAGTTCCTTTCCATTGGCCATCTTTGGTGATAAGATAATCACGAGTAAAAATTTCGGTTTTAAAAATTCTATACGATGAGAAATCATTCTCTTTGGTCACCAATGAAGCGGTAAAAATAAACTGGTCGAAAAGATTCCATGCGTCACGGTATGCCAGTGTCCCATAACCTTTCTTAAATAGTTTTGTCATCGGATTATAATACCCGCCTTCTTTTACAGAAGACTTATCAGCTGCTGCTTTGAATGTATTCCGGATACTTGGACTCACTGGATCGTCGTTAAAATCTCCCATGGCGATAACTTTTGCATTCGGATTTTTTTGTTTCAACTCATCAAAAATACCTCTCATGACTTTCGCTGCTTCTATCCTACCTGGCATCGAAACTTTTTCACCTCCACTACGTGATGGCCAGTGGTTGACCAAGAAAGAAATTTCTTCACCATCTAAGAGTCCCGTAACCAAAAGAATATCACGTGTATAACGACGAGAGCCATCTTTATCGTAATTGAATATCGGGTAAGGTCTTGCATATGTCACAGTAAAGCGATCTTTTTGATACATCAACCCAACATCTACTCCACGCGCATCGAATGAATTAAAATGCACAACACCATAGTTATACTTATTGAGGAAAGGAGAATTAGCGATATCGATCATGTTTTGACTATTTTCTATTTCGCACAAACCAATAATTACTGGCGGAACTTTGGTTACATCTGTGCCAATTTCAGATAGTACTCGAGCGATATTATTAACTTTTTGGTTATAGCGTTGACTCGTCCAAACTTTTTTTCCTCTTGGTAGAAATTCGTCTTGGAGAATTAGCGGACGGACCACTTTTTTGTTTTTCAGGTTTTCGTAAGTGTACGGCATTTTAAAAGGTTCTGCCTCGTATTTGTCTATATCTTCTACCGGAATAGAGGTATGATAATGAGGATCATTAAACGGTAAATGTCCATTAATATATCCCGCAGACTCTATTGTATCGAAAAGGTTTTCGATATTATAAAAGGCCACCGTAGCACTTTTATATTGTTGCGCATTGGTAATCGTCTGAATTACACATACGAAAAGCAGGTGTAATATTAACGTTAATTTGTGTTTTAGCATCATAAAGTATTAATTATTTCTTAAATTTGTTACCCCATAAAGGTCGCATGTAAAATTAAAAATAAAATTAGTATTGAATGAATAAATTATTATTAAGTCTTTCATTCTTCTTGTCTTTTATGATGGTCGTGTTCGGACAAACAAAAGTACATGGAGTAGTGAAAAATGGTAGCACGGAAAAGGAAGTTTACAACCTGAACGTGAAGCTGGAAGGCTTGTACGAGGAAATGGTAACAACCGATCGGATAGGATATTTCCAGTTTATGAATGTCCCGAATGGCTCGTACACCCTACGAGTAAATGGGCCAAATTATGATCCTTATCTTATAGAATTTACCGTAAGTGGAGAAAGGGATTTGGATTTAGGAGACCTATTTATCAATTACAATCCTGCTTCTGCCGAAGTTGGGCTTATTACATTGAGTGACGATGAAGTTTCTTCAGAGGAATCTTCTCAGGCATCGAGTGCAGGTCTATTACAATCATCGAAAGACATCTTTGCAAGTGTAACCGCCTATGAGCTAGGAGCATATTGGTTTAAGCCACGAGGCTATGATAATAAGTACAGCGATATCCATTTTAATGGTATTCGGATGAATAAAATAGACAATGGCCGAGCAACCTTCAATAACTGGGGAGGTTTGAATGATGTAACTCGTCGTCCACAAGAATTAACTTATGGGATAGACCCTGCAGAAACAGCATTTGGTGATATTGGTGGGGTAACCAATTTCGATACTCGTCCTTCGACAATGCGCAAAGGATTTGGTTTGGCTTATTCAGTATCGAACCGTTCTTACCGTCAGCGCGTAATGTTAACTTACAATTCTGGATTGTCTGAAAAAGGATGGGCTTGGATGATTTCTGGTTCTAAGAGATGGGCAGAAGAAGGAGTAATCGAAGGTACTTTTTATGATGCTTATGCACTTTTCATCGGAGCGGAGAAAAAATTCAACGAACATCATACCTTGAATTTTACGGCTTTTGGAGCACCAAATCGTCGAGCAGGAGGATCGCCAAACACACAAGAGATTATCGATATCAAAGGAATTCATTACAATGCCTATTGGGGGTGGCAAGATGGAGATAAACGAAGTGAACGCGTTCGTAAAACATTCGAACCAGTATTTCAATTAACACATCACTGGAATATCAACCCAAAATCGAGATTAACGACTACACTTTCTTACCAATTTGGTGAAGACAGTGGAACACGATTAGATTGGTTTGCAGCTAGCAACCCATCGCCATCATACTACAGAAATGCACCAAGTTACCATTTATGGAAAACAGGAGCAAATGAAGCCGACTACAATGCCCAACTAGACAAATGGAAAACGGGTAAGGTAGGACAAATCGACTGGAACAGCTTATACCAAGCAAACTACGCAATGTATTATAACTCAAACGAAAAAGAAAGAGGGCGTGCAGTTTATTGGTTAGCAAAAGATGTTACGGCAGATAAAGTATATGCATTTAACTCCAACTTCAAGTCGCAATTAACCGATAAAATAGATCTAGTAGTTGCATTCGCCTATCAGCATACCGAATCGGAAATGTACCGCGAAGTAGACGATCTAATGGGAGCACAATACGTATCGAATGATGATGATTACGCCAACAACACAAAACGCAGAAGCTACAACATGCTCGACCCTGATTATGTAGCTCGTGAAGGTGGTCGTTATGAGTATAACTATGAAGTGGTTAGAAATTTTGCAGACTTATTTATCCAAACGAAATTGAAAGGAGATTTGGTAGATTTCACTTTAGGAGCACATGCTTCGTACACAGATTTCTTCCGTGATGGAAAATATCAACATTATTTATACACGAATAATTCGTATGGAAAAAGTAAAACGTATGACTTTTTCAATTTTGGTGTAAAAACTCAATTCTTATTCAAACTAAACGGTCGTAACTTCGTTTCGTTGAATGGGCAATATTCTACCGAAGCACCTACAGCAGACGAAGTATTCCCAAATGCTCGTCTTCACGATATAAGTATTGCTTCAATCGATAATGCAAAAATCTATACCGGAGATCTTAGCTATATCTATCGTGCACCAAGAATCAAAGGACGTATAACAGCATTCTACACCAAAATAGAAGACGAAACAGAAAAATCTTTTGGCTATATCGATGGACGTCAAGGGCCAACAGGTTCTAATACTTACTTCGCTGCAGAAGTTCTTACAGGAGTAGACAAACAACATCTCGGAGGAGAATTTGCGATCGAAGCACAGGTAACACCAACCATCAAAACCTCATTAGTAGTAGCTGCTGGTCAACACACCTATACAAATAATCCTGACTATTATTTATTTTCTGATGATTTAATGGATCCAACCACAGGAACAGGTGAAGCCTACAAAAACTTTGGAAATACTTACCTCAAAGATCACTTTGTTGCAGCTGGTCCACAAGTTGGGGGGTCATTAGGTGTAGAATATCGTGACCCTAAATATTGGTGGGTAGGAGCATCTGCAAACTATTTAGGAAACAACTATATCGATATGGCAGCGTATAGAAGAACCCGTCATGTATTCGAAGGGTATTCTGGACCAGTTACCGAGGAAGGCCTGAAAATGATTTTCGATCAAACCAAGACTTCAGACGAATTCATGTTCAACCTAAATGCAGGTTTCTCTAAACGTATTGGCAAATACTACGCACTTATCAGTGGTACTGTAAACAATGTTTTCGATAATAAAGAATACATTACTGGAGGATTCGAGCAATTACGTCTAGGTTCTTACACCAATGCAATCAACCCGAATTATCAGAAAAACATCGGGCCAAAATATTGGTATGGAATCGGACGATCTTATTTTGTCAATTTAATTTTTAGATTTTAATTAATAACCCGAAACACTATTAACAATGTATAATATCAAACAATTTTTTCCCAGTATAGCATTTGCCGTTGCTGCGCTTTCTCTCAATTCTTGCGTTCAGGACGACGATTATAAAATGCCACCTATCGACTGTTTAGAAGTTACAAAAGCAACTCATACCCTAGCAGATGTTTTCGCTTTAGTTGGAGATGGGCAATATAAATTCCCAGATAACCAAGACTACATCGTAGACGGGTATGTGATCAGTTCGGATGAAACTGGTAACTTCTACAAAACATTTTCTATCCAAGATAAAGTTTCAAACCCTACGTACGGAGTCCAAATCGAAACCGAAGCTTTGAACCTATATAGCAAATATCCTTTATATGCAAAAGTACAAGTAAACCTAAAAGGATTAATTGCTGGAATGGATAGAGGAGTTCTAAAAATTGGAGTAGATGATCCTTCTACAACCTACATGATAGATCGTATGCCCGAAGAAGTTCTTACCAAAAACGTAGCTAAATTCTGCTATCAAGGAGAAACTCCTGTACCGACCGTTTACGAAAACTTGAAAGACGCCCTGAAAGATGAGCACATCAACACATTAGTAACCATCAAAAATATCCAATTCTTGGATCCTAAAGGAGATGCTACCTATGGTGATGTTACCAATAATCCACCAAAAACACTCAACAGAAAATTGGTAGACCGTTTAGGAAAAACTGTAGACTTACGAAACAGTGGATTTGCAAAGTGGGCTGGTAACGAATTACCAGAAGGATCAGGCGAAATTACCGTAATAGTAAGTAAATACGGTACCAGTTATCAACTGTACATACGTGACACCGATGACGTAAAATTCGATCAACCACGTTTTGGTGACACCGGAGGTGGAGGAAACGAAGGAGGATCGAGTTCTGAAGCAGCCAACTTCTTATTTGCGGGAGCAGACTTTGAAGACTGGACTACTTTTCTCGGTTCACTTAACCGTTTCGGACTTGGAAAAGATTTAGCAGTACAAGGAATCGGATTAGGTAGAGATGGATCTAATGCATTTCATCTAAACGGCACAACCTTAGATACCAACCCATACGTATTTACCGTAAACGCTGGTACGCTTACCATCCCAGAAAAAACAACAAAAATTACGCTTTGGGTAAAAGGAGCTGCCAACAAATCACTTTCATTTAACGTGTATACGACCGATGGTACAATTTTCTTTAACGCAGGAGAATTTGGTTCACAGGACATTTCATTAAATCCTGCCAGAAACAACCAATATATAGGCGCTGTAAACACTAACAACGAGTGGCGTTTGATAACATTAAACATCAATGGTTTAACGCTCAATAAAACAGGTGATTTATTTGCACTTAAAGCAGGATCAAAAACAAAATACGATATAATTATCGATAACATCAAAGTAGAATAATCCAAAGATTCTATCCCAAAAAAACCTCGGAAGTAAACTCTGAGGTTTTTTTTATGATCATAAAGCTTTATCATCATAAAAAAAATAACATTTCGTAAAGAAAGTTGTACATTCGACCGAAGTAAATAATGTGATGGAAAATATTTTTTCGGATGAATATTTTATGCGGAAAGCTTTACAAGAAGCACAAGTAGCTTTTGATCGAGATGAAATTCCGGTTGGTGCTTTGATTGTCAGTCAGAATAAAATCATAGCTAAAACACACAATCTCACCGAAACCCTAACCGATGTTACCGCACATGCAGAAATGCAAGCAATTACGTCAGCAGCGAATTACTTGGGAGGTAAATACCTGAAAGATTGTACGCTCTATGTAACCCTAGAGCCTTGTGTAATGTGTGCGGGAGCTCTGTATTGGAGTCAGATTTCGAGAATAGTTATTGGTGCATCAGATGAGAAAAGAGGTTTCCGCTCGCAACTTGTAAAACTTCATCCCAAAACCCAAATTACAGAAGGTGTATTGGCCAAAGAAAGTACCGAACTAATACAAAAGTTTTTTAAGGATAAACGTTAAAAAAAACAATGAAAACTCATGTTTTCACAACCTCTACAAATACTTCCATAATTAATTTTTTTATTGGCTAATAATAGGATGTAGACCTGTATTTCCCAAACTTTTGCTTAACTCAACGATTCCTTTATTATTATATACTGGGTTTTAGCTTTAGTTGGGTGAACTGAAAATATTGTATCTACGTAGGTAAAGGCTAGAAATAAAAAAGCCAATCACCTATGCAGATGATTGACTTTTTAGTTGGAGGTTCCTAGCGGATTCGAACCGCTGTGGACGGTTTTGCAGACCGCTACCTAGCCTCTCGGTCAAGGAACCATATCATTTCGGATTGCAAATATAAGCAATTATTTAGAAAAGGCAACTATTCGTACTTTTTTTCCATCACTACACTCACTTTTTCTACATGTCCACCAATCGGCGGATTGAGTTTGGATAACTTTACCTTTGCCCATTTTGCCGCAATCAACTCGTTCCCAATGCGCTCTAAAATTCTATGTGCCACATGTTCTAATAACTTCGAGCGCTGTCCTACCTCCTCTTTTACGATTTGGTTAAGCTGCACATAATCCAACGCATCCACCAACTCATCAGACTCACTTGCTTTGGTAAAATCACCTTCCACCTCAAGATCAATCAAATAATCAGAGCCAATTCTTGCTTCTTCATCTAAGCATCCGTGGTTAGCATAGATTTTTATATTTTCTAAAATAATAATCCCCATACTTTTTCTTTTTCGATAGGATGAAATACACTCCTAGAACCAAGTAAACCAAAAATAAAAAAAGACTTGGCAATAAGCCAAGTCTTTCTATGAAATTCTATGAAAAAAAATAATAATTAATTATTATTAAATAATTCTTCTACTTTATCCCAATTGATTACACTGAAAAAAGCTTCGATATAATCTGGTCTTTTGTTTTGATATTTCAAATAATATGCATGCTCCCATACATCAATACCCAAAATAGGGAAGCCCTGAACATCTGCAACCGGCATCAAAGGATTGTCTTGATTTGGTGTTGAGCTTACAACCACCTTACCATCTTTTTTCACTAACCAAGCCCAACCAGAACCGAAACGAGTTGCAGCAGCCTTAGAAAATTCATCTTTGAAAGCGTCAAAAGAACCAAATGCTTCATCGATTGCTTTGGCCACATTCCCTACGGGCTGTTTGCTTCCTCCTGGCGTCATAATATCCCAAAATAAATTGTGATTGTAGAAGCCGCCTCCATTGTTACGTACAGCAGGCTTGTCGGTTCCTTTTGCCAAAATTTCTTCGATTGTAGCGTTTGCCAAATCTGTCCCTTCAATAGCTGCATTTAGATTATTAGTATAGGCAGCATGATGCTTATCATGGTGAATCTCCATGGTTTTGGCGTCGATATAAGGTTCTAATGCATCAAATGCATAAGGAAGTTTTTTTAATTCAAATGACATAATTTTTATTTTTATTTGTTCTTTAATTTGTTACTAAAGATACAAAATATTCTATCAACTATAGAGAATACACCTTGTACTTTAACATATTTTTATATTAATATTCTTATCTTTCGGTAAACTAAACTCTTCATTCTTAAAATCCAATATCGTTATCATGAAGATTATTTGGAAGTTAATAAAAATTTGTATTGCCGTTTGCTGCATCTTTATATTACTGCTTTTTGCTACCGGAAACGACTATATTATCCGCGGGGCACGCCTAACTTATCTCAAAGGACATAAAACCGCTAATATAGACGATTATAAAGACTTTGATAATAACTTGGTTCTTACAGGGCATCCGCAACCTTGGACCAAACATCCGCAATACAACCAAATCGAAATTACTGACACACTACAAAAAGAATTGGTACAGTTCAAGACGGCTTCATTTGTTGTAATAAAAGACAATCAATTATTGATCGAAAAGTATTACGACCCGTACAATGATAAAAGCATTACCAACTCTTTTTCGATGGCCAAAAGCATCACAACCATGTTATTGGGCAAAGCTATAGAACAAGGCTTTATCAAAAGTTTGGATCAAAAAATTATCGATTTCTTACCCGAATTCGAGAAAGATAAATTCGGGAAATATTGCACCGTAGGCGACTTATCTCGTATGACTTCTGGTTTCGAGTGGGAAGAGGATTATTATTTCCCACTCAATCCGACGGCAAAATCTTATTATGGTGACGATATAAAAAAGCAAATGCTGAGTAATACATTCAAGAAAGCACCGGGTGGACATTTC
Organism: Weeksella virosa DSM 16922; assembly: GCF_000189415.1. Classification (GTDB taxonomy): domain Bacteria; phylum Bacteroidota; class Bacteroidia; order Flavobacteriales; family Weeksellaceae; genus Weeksella; species Weeksella virosa. Next base: position 1,146,437 of record NC_015144.1, on the reverse strand, counting down.
GAGTATCTTTCGGGTGACACTCAATTACTAGCCATTGTTTTGGAGCGTGCAACTGGCAAGTCTCTTTCTCAATATTTTAGTGATAATTTTTGGAAACCCATGGGCATGGAGCAAGATGCATATTGGTCGAAAGATCGAAAAGACGGAATGGAAAAAGCTTTTTGTTGCTACAATGCTACGGCCAAAGACTTTGCAAAGTTAGGTCAATTACTTTTGAATAAAGGACAATGGAACGGAAAACAAATTCTTGCTTCAGACTTTGTAGAAAAAATGATTACTCCCAATACACAAGCCTTTGACAAAAACGAGCCCGTTATCTATGGCTATTCTATCTGGACAGATCTACAACACTCCACTCCGTTTTATGCAATGCTGGGGCACTTGGGCCAACGCGTAATCATGATTCCTTCTGAGAACTTAGTTATTGTACGATTAGGAAAAGAAAAAGATACTCGCCCACATAATCGAGGAGTATTGAAAGATTTGGATATTTATTATCTTGTTGATGAGGTATTGAAAATGAATCAAAAAATCTTACCTAATGAATAGTTCTACCCTTCAAAAAATACTTTTCATCGATATCGAGACCGTTCCTCAGGCCAAGGATTGGAATGATTTGGACGAGCGTACCCAAATTTTGTGGGATAAAAAAACAATGCATCAGCGACAAGAGCTCTCTGCAGAAAAGTTTTATGCTCACCATGCTGGTATTTTGGCCGAGTTCGGTAAAATTATTTGCATTTCTTGTGGGCTTGTTCATCAGGGCGAGATCCGTGTAAAGAGTTTTTATGGGCATCATGAAGAAAAGATTTTGCAAGATTTCTGTCAATTACTACACGAAAATTACTCTAAAAGCGATCATTTACTTTGTGCACATAATGGTAAAGAATTTGACTTCCCGTATATTGCACGTCGTTTGATTATTCATCAAATACCAATCCCAAAGCTTTTACAAATACAAGGAAAAAAACCTTGGGAAATTACACTGCTCGACACGCTAGATTTATGGAAATTTGGCGATTATAAACACTACACTTCTCTAGATTTATTGGCACATATTTTAGGAATAGAATCACCCAAAGATGATATAGACGGATCGCAAGTAGCACAAATATATTATGAAGAAAAAAATCTTGATCGTATAAAAAACTATTGCGAAAAGGATGTTATTACATTGATAAATGTTTTTCTTCGGATGAATCATCTTCCTATTATTCACAAAATGTAATAAAAATAGAAACCTTTTTTTCTTAGCTATCTTTCTGAGAAATACCTTGTTTGATAGCTGCTAATTTATAACCACCTTAAAAGCTTTTAATAATAATTAAAGGTTAAATGACTTAATCTATTTTTGAGAATAGAAAAATAAATTAAATTTGCATGCTAAACTATTCATAAAAATGAAAGATAAAATATGGCTATCTTCTCCTCATATGGGAGGAAGGGAATTGGATTTTATTCACGAAGCGTTTGACCAAAACTGGGTGGCGCCACTAGGCCCGAATGTAAACGGATTCGAGGATGATTTGACAAAATTTCTTAACGATGATGTATACGTTGCTGCACTTTCTGCAGGAACAGCTGCATTGCATCTAGGTTTGATTATTCTAGGAGTAAAAGCAGACGATGAAGTAATTTGCCAGTCTCTTACTTTCTCTGCATCAGCCAACCCAATCCGCTACCAAGGAGCAACCCCTATATTTATAGATTCTGAACCTGACACTTGGAATATGTGCCCAATTGCTCTAGAAAGAGCAATCCAAGACCGCTTGGATAAAGGAAAAAAACCAAAAGCTATCATACCAGTACACTTGTATGGTATGCCGTATAAAATAGAAGAAATACAAAAAATTGCCGACCAGTATGCAATTCCTATACTCGAGGATGCTGCCGAAGCTTTAGGCAGTACCTACAAAGGGAGACATTGTGGGACATTCGGACATTTAGCTGCGTTATCTTTCAATGGAAATAAAATCATTACAACATCGGGAGGAGGAGCACTAGTTGCACATTCTGAAAAAGAAAAACAACAAGCTGTTTTCTTGTCTACACAAGCACGTGATGCAGCTCCGCATTACCAACATTCGCAGATTGGTTACAACTATCGAATGAGTAACATTAGTGCAGGAATTGGTCGTGGACAAATGCTTGTCTTAGAAGACCATATCGCTAAAAGAAGAGCTATTCACCAATTCTATAAAGAAATTTTTTCTACAATCGAAGGGGTAAAGGTTTTCGATGAACCCTCATCAGATTATTTTTCAAACCACTGGTTATCAGCCATCACTATAGACAGTGAAAAAACCAACGGAAAAACTGCAGAACAATTACGCTTAGCATTAGAAAAAGAAAATATAGAAAGTAGACCTATTTGGAAACCAATGCATCTACAACCAGTTTTCGAAATGTATCCTTACTATGGTACAACAATTGCAGAAGACATTTTCTCAAGAGGATTATGTTTACCATCAGGATCTAATTTAAGTGAAGCTGATTTAGTACGAATTAAAAACGCAATCCTCGATTTTTTTGCGTAATCTGCTCTTTATAGTAATATGAGGATAATAAAACAACGTTTAAAAAAAGAAACTCCTAGGAGTTTAGTTTTACTTATAGACCTGACAATCGTTGCATTGTCTTATATGGTAACTAATTTTATATTCAATAGTTTCCAAGATCAATTCGATCTTGAGAGAATGATTGATAGGCTTCCTTTGATTTTACTTGTATACCTGATAGCATTTTTCATCTTCAAACCATATAGAGGAATCATTCGTCAAACCTCTTTAAAGGATGCTACAAGTGTATTATGGTCGTGTTTAGTTGCAGGTTCAATTTTATTAGCAGTAGGTTTCATAGTACGCTATTTTGTAGATAGCCCAACGATCAAGCAATTTGCGCGTTTTTCTTTTTCTGTAATCGTTTTCCACTCATTTATCTCTACGTTATTGATGGTTTATTGCCGTGCGATGTACAAAACATTTTACCGTTGGTACGTTCTAGAAACCCCGAACAAAGTACGCTCAATTATCTACGGTGCTGGGGATTCTGGGATTATAACACTCAATGCTCTACAAAACGATACTTATAGAAAAAGCCTAATATTCGCTTTTGTTGACGATAACAAAAAAAAACAAAAAACGACTATTCATGGTATCAATGTTCTAAGTCCCGATGTGCTTACCGAATCTTTCATTGTGCAACATCGGATAGATGAAATTATTCTCTCGATCCAAAACATAACTAACGAACAGATTTTCGAAATCACTCGTAAACTAGACAAGTTACCTGTCAAACTAAAAATTATTCCACCTGCCAGCAACTGGTTAGACGGGAAATACACATCAAAGCAAATTAAAAAGCTAAAGATCGAAGATTTACTTGGAAGAAAACCAATTAATCTAGACAATCCTATAATCGATGAAGAAATTGTAGGCAAGGTAGTTGTTGTAACCGGTGCTGCAGGTTCTATAGGCGGCGAGTTGGCGCGTCAGATTGCACAGAAAGCCTTCAAACAACTAATATTAATCGATGTAGCCGAATCTGCTTTGTATGACATTCAGCAAGGATTCAAGACGACGAATAGCGAAGAAACCCATTTTATTATAGGCAATATAAGAGACTATAAGAGAATGGAGCAAATTTTTATCCGTTTCAGACCCGATATTGTCTTTCATGCGGCTGCCTACAAACATGTTCCTTTAATGGAGCAATACCCATTTGAGTCGGTCAACACGAATGTACGAGGCACCAAAAATGTTGCAGATCTAAGTGTTCTTTATGGAGTAAAAAAATTTGTAATGATTTCTACCGACAAAGCTGTGAACCCGACCAATGTAATGGGTGCAACCAAACGTATCGCCGAAATTTACGTAAGTTGCCTCAACAAAAAATCTGCGACTAATTTTATCGTTACTCGATTTGGGAATGTTCTTGGTTCTAATGGTTCTGTTATACCTTTATTCAAAAGACAAATCGAAAAAGGAGGTCCTCTTACCGTAACACATGAAGGTATTACTCGTTTTTTCATGACGATTCCAGAAGCATGTCAGCTCGTTTTAGAAGCCGCAGTAATGGGAAACGGTGGCGAAATATATGTTTTTGATATGGGCAAATCGGTAAAAATTATGGATCTTGCCAAAAGAATGATTTATTTGAGTGGGCTAAAATACCCAGACGATATAGATATCCGTATAACGGGACTGCGCCCTGGAGAAAAAATATATGAAGAACTTTTAGCCGATAAAGAAAATACTATTAAAACGCATCACGATAAAATAATGATTGCTAAAGTAAGGGATTGTGATTGTGATGAAATGGAATTCAAAATCAATAAATTAATTACCTTTGCTCAAAATCATTTTACACGAAAAGACAACCTAGAGTTAGTAAAATTAATAAAAAGTATAGTGCCTGAGTATATATCACAAAACTCTGCTTACGAAGCCTTAGATAAACAGCCATATGAAAAATAAGTTATCCTATTTGTTTCTATTAATCAGCTTGCCACTTTTCATTTTTTCATGTGCAAGCAGAAAAGACATTGTATATTTTCAGGGAGATGACCAACAGGTACTCGATGCAATCTATGAGGCACAGATTCCTAAAATTCAACCCAATGATATTTTAGCCATTGCAGTAAGCGCTGCCGATGTGAGAGCTACAGAAGCTTTTAACCAAAACAGCATTTACCAAGCACGTACCTCTTCTGGTTCAGACGGAACATATAAAGTTACGTACACGGTTGACGAAGAAGGCTATATAGATTATCCTATTCTAGGAAAAGTTAAATTGGGCGGACTTACTAGATCACAAGCTATCGAAACAATGCGAGCTCGTTTTTCTCAATACATCAAAGACCCAAGTGTTAGTATTACGTATACCAATTTTCGGGTTAGTGTAATGGGTGAAGTACAAAAACCAGGAACCTTCAATCTACCAAACGAGCGTGTTTCTATTCTAGAGGCACTAAGTATGGCCGGTGATTTAACCATACAAGGTGTACGAAAAAACATAATGGTTATCCGTGAACAAAACGGTGTAAAAGAAACTCATCGTATTGATATTAGTTCTCGAGATGCACTCAACTCTCCAGTATTCTATCTTGCCCAAAATGATGTGGTTTACGTTGAACCTAACAAAACAAAAATGCAATCATCGGTATTGAATTATACCGTATTTATCTCAATAGCTGGTGTAATAATCTCCGTAATTTCTGTTTTATCACGATAAAAAATGACGAATAATAACCCAATAGAGTTCAATCATTCGAACGATGAATCGATCAACTTGCGTAAAGCAGTAGAAGAGTATTTCTATTATTGGAAATGGTTTCTCCTTTCCGTTATCGTTGCTCTACTGATAGCCTTTATATATTTGCGTTATGCAACCAAAGAATACGCAGTAGATGCAAAAATATTGTTGAGCGAAAAACAAAATGTTTCCTCAGAACTTGCAGCATTTGGGGATGCATCAAGCCTTTTGGGCGAAGGAACAAATGCCGTAGTTGCCGATCAGATCGATGTACTAAAATCGAGAAGATTGATGCTTAAAGTAGTACAGAAACATAACCTCAACAAGCGATATTTTCATGTTGGGCGAGTGAAAGAATCAGAAAGCATGGAAGCTGATTCACCTGTAAAAATGTCTTTCCTCAATGATACTTTAGCTTATAATGATAACTTCCGAGGTTCATTGACCATTAAAATTGTTGATAAAAATAACTTCTCTATTGAAGAGAGTACAATTGTAAAAACCGGGAATTATAAATTCGGGCAAAAAATCAACAGTAAGCTCGAGAGTTTCATTCTTTTACCTAATAAAAAATTCGAAGAAAATATCGGGAATACTATTCGCATCAACATTCAGCCGATGATGAGTACGGTAAATTATTACCGTAGCCGAATAAAAGTAGAACCGAACACCGACAAAAAATCGATGGTGGTGAATTTTGGTATGGTCGACAACCTAAAACCTAGAGCCCAGCTGGTTGTAAATTCTATTATCGATGTATATAACAATGACCTCAATTCTGATACTGATCGCCTTACCAAAGCAACAACCAAATTTATTAACGATCGTTTGGCGCTAGTTACCAACGACTTAAAGGCAGTAGATAAAGATTTAGAAATCTATAAATCATCAAACAATATTACTGATGTAAGTTCGGAAGCCAATATCTTCTTACAAAATGCTGCCGATAATGATAAAAAAGTTTTAGAATACACCACACAATTACAAATTGCCGATTATGTAAGCAGTGCTGTAAATTCGGGTAAAAATGAACTACTCCCATCGAATGTAGGGATACAAGATGCAACGATAGCTTCGCAAATTAATAAATACAACGAATTGATGATGGAGAAACAAGATCTCTTGAAATCAATGACCAATGAAAACCCCTCGTTGCAACCATTAAACGAAAGCATCAAAGAATTACGCCAAACAATCCGACAAAGTTTAGGAATCTATCGGAGAAATATGCAAACTGCTTTGGGTTCTGTACAGAGTAAACAAGGACAAATCAATACTCAAATAAAACGTTTACCTGCCAAAGAAAGGGGGTTTAGAGATATTTCTCGTCAACAACAAATTGTAGAAGCTCTGTATCTTTTCTTGTTACAAAAAAGAGAAGAAGCCGAAATAAAATCTGCTGCAACACCTGATAATATCAAAATTATCGATCATGCTTACGGTACGAATATTCCGGTTTCTCCAAAGAAAAACATCATCTATTTAGGAGCTTTGATTTTGGGTAGTTTGCTACCATTTGCAATATTATACATTAAGTTTTTATTGGATAATAAAATCAAAGACAAAAGTGATTTCGAAGGCAAGTTGGACAATCCTATTTTGGGAGAAATTCCTCAATCAGATACCAACATCATCCAACTAAACGACCGAAGCAGCTTAGCAGAAGCATTCCGTATCATACGCACAAATATGAATTTCTTATTACCGCAAAATATAGATCGTGGACAAGTAATATTTGTTACATCGACCACAAGCGGTGAAGGAAAATCATTCGTCGCGACCAATATGGCACAAGTCTTAACCATGTCTGGCAATAAAGTATTACTGATCGGTGCCGATATCCGATCGCCAAAAGTTTTAGACTATTTAGGGATTACAGATCAGGTGCGTTATGCAAAAGGAATTACCGAATTTTTAATCGACAACTCTCTAAATCCTGAAGAAATTATCATTACACAACCTGCACCATATAAATTCGATGTGATTTATTCTGGAATTATTGCTCCAAATCCATCTGAATTACTGATGAATGGCCGTTTTAATGAAATCATCGAGTATGCAAAAAATGTGTACGACTATATTTTGGTCGATACGGCACCAGTTTCTTTAGTAACCGACACTTTACTTATTGCAAAAAATGCCGATATCACTTTTTATGTGGCACGTTCTAACTATTTAGACAAGCGTATGCTTCCGTTCATCAAAGAGATGTCTGAAACGAAAAAATTGAACAATATGGCAATTTTGGTTAACGATGTCGATTTCCAGAAAGGATATGGGTATGGATACGGTTATGGATATGGGTATGGTTATATCGACAAAGAGAAATCTTTTCTAAGAAAAATCATCCATCAATTGAAATCTAAATTCAAAAAATAATAACTTTAAAAATCCTGAAACATATGTTTCAGGATTTTTTTATTAAAAGTCCGACTTCTTTTACTATAAAAATTAGTACACCAACTCCTAAAAATAAACGTGCTAATAAAATTAGATGAATAAAAACATATTATATTGTGATTATAGAGATTTCATCGAAACTGCTTTAAGGATTTTTATTTTACATTCGTTTTCTTCTACAAAAGAATATAGTTCTGTGAATAATATAAAACACATCATAAACGCTACAAATAGACAGAGAAATTGATAAACATCTAGTAAGAAAAAGTTTTCTATACCTCTCAACTATAGTGTTAGAGAAATTTAGAAAACAACAGGAAAAGCTTGTAATGGATTTATAGAGTAGTACGTTTCTACGGTTGTCAACCTTTTGTTTCTGCGAAGAAACTCTGATTACGTTCACTAAACCAACCCAATAAACCAGACAGGGTTTTCTTGCTAAAAAAATTCTTTAGCAATGGTTACAAAAAAACCACGTCTATTGACGTGGTTCATTTTCTTCTTTTTTATGATTTTATCGCATAGACTTTGCTCGATTGTCTACGATATCGGCAGCTTCTATCAAACTCTGAATCAAGGTTTGCTCAACTTTATTTTTCAAGCTACGATTCATATTCTCTAGAAGAGAGTCTCCTTTCTGCCCTTTTGGTAAAGTTTTCGATTTGGTGATGATATAATAAACACCTTCGTTTCCTTGAATAGCTTTCGAAGAAGTATTTTCTTTGATACCAAATGCAGCTCCAACGACACGTGGCTCGATTCCAACATCTGCTATCACTCCATTTCCAAAATTAACATTTGTAGTTGTTTTTACTGCTCCAAAAGATTTCATAAACGCATTGATACCTCCGTTACCAATTTTTTCGTTTACTGCTTTTGTTATCAACTGTTTCTTTAGGATTGGTTCTACCAATGGTCGAGCAATACTTGCAGGCGCCAAACCTTTGTCGAACTTATCTATCAAATGAACCACAATATAATCACCGTTGGCCGTGGTAAATAAGTTAGTTGCTCCCTTATCTGTTTTCTTACCAAAAGCCCAAGCCAAAATAGCATCATCCTGATCGTTTGGTAAATTCTCTCCAATCATAGTTGCAAAACGTTCTAAACCTTCGGTTTCCTTTGTATCATATCCTTTATTTTTGGCCAAAGTAGTGAAGTCTTTTACCGATTTGTTCTCTACCGATTGTACATACACACGTGCATCATTGAACGCTTTATCCGAAGTTTCTTTTGATGGCTCTATTTTCTTTACCAGATGTGCAAATTGATAACCAGTTTTATTCTTTGCTTCATCTACTCGGATGATATGATACCCAAATTCAGATTCTACCAAATCAATTGTACCAACGGGTTTACTGAAAATAAATGATCTGTATACTGGCGTCAAAGCATTTTGTTGTCCGACCCATCCAATGCTCCCTTTCTGGGTTGCTGAACCTTTATCATCCGAATACTTTTCTGCCAAAGCACCAAACTGTGAAGGGTTTGCTTTTGCTTCTGCCAAATACGTTTCTGCTAATTTTTTGGCTTCTTCTTTACTTCTTTTGACACCTTGAGCGGCAGGGCTTCCGTCGAAAGCAACCAATATATGAGAAGATTTTACCGAATCTTTTATTTCTTTTGTTTTTGATAATTTGAATAATTGGTATGAGTTACCAATTCTGAAAGGCCCTCCTACTTGACCAATGGTGGCAGAATTGATGAATGATTGAGCATCTTCTGGTAACTGAAAGCTTGCTAATTGTTGTTTAGTAAAATAATTCGACATGAAAGGATCATCAGAGTTTTGACTAACATAAATCGAATCATTGTTGGCTTGTGCAAAACTAACAATGGTATCGGTAATATTATTCTCTTTATCGTGTTTTATTTGTGATTGTTTATATCGATTGATCTCAGTTAATACCGCTTGTTCGTCTGCTGCTGTGGCTTTTGCAGGGAAAAAAGTATAAGCCAATTTCACCATCGGCTGAACCTCAAATTGTTTTGGGTGTTTCTTTACATATGCTTTGATGTCTTCATCCGAAACCTTTACATTTAGCTTTTTTTCTAAGGTTCCATAATCAACTTTAGCATAATCGATTGTCGCCATTTCGGCATTGTATGTTTGCTGAATATCTGCTTCTTTTGATGTAACAAGAGTCGTTGCTTTTACATAACTCGAGTATTTTTGTAACATTAACTGAGAACGAATGGCATTGGCTGTGCTCAACCAACCTTGGTACTGTTGCATCATTTCTGGATTCGCCGAAGCTGCTTGTTCTAATTGTGCAATATTGTTTTTGGCTTCATCGCCAGAGCCCATTCCGAAGTTTTGTGCTACGAAATCCCAAAACTCTTCGTCCGAAACTTTCAAACCGATATTGTCTGCAATTTGCTGAACAATCTTAGACGACACTAACGAAGCCCATGTTTGTTGTGCTGCTTGATTTGGCGTTACGTTTTGCCCTTGAGCCTGCAACATATTGGTCGTAAGATTTATTGCATTTTGGTATTCACCTATCCCAATTTTTTCGCCGTTTACGGTACCAACAACACTTGGATCTCCGGCAAAAACTTTACGAATTGCTGAATTCTCACTGAACAAATCACCCGTAATAAATGCCACTAATGCCACACCAATTACAATCATTATAACCCACGGACGTCTACGAATTTCTCCTAAAACTGCCATTTTACAACTTATTTGTTTTGTTTAATAGGTTGCGAAAATACGACAAACCATTGGAATATCAAACAGTTCTCTAACGGATGATAAGAAAATTTCTTTTAAGGTGCTTCTTTTTCATCTATCCACATAAAGCCTCTGTTATTGTAGAGTGTATATCGCTCTAGATCGTCTGTGGACTCTAATCCGTTCTGGGCATGAAGTGAATCGCCTTGCTTTGATATAATGAAAACCTCTTTGGTGGTGTACACCTTTTTCGATATTTTATTCCAAAAAAGATGTTCAGTTTTCAGCGAATCTCCTTTCTCATTGACTACTATGACATTGCCTTTGCCTTCATAAATTTGGGTAGCATCATTCAGTTTGGCCCAATTGGCCTGAAAGTAACCAGGTTTTGCTTTTCCTTTTTCGTAAAAATCTAGATTCAACCCTTTCGGAAATAATGTATACGGTGAATCCAACAAACTATAAATTTCTATTTTTGGAGCGCGCATATCAACCTGTAAACGTCCAGAATCTTTGTGCAAGATATGTGCCTGATAAAGTACACGATCAGGGAAATCTACTTTTTTGGGTGTGCCCAAATTGGATGAACCCCTTTCGCAAGAAAAGAAAAAAATAAAGCTGATTAGAAAACCAACTTTACTTTTGTTATATGTTTTTGGATGGATCAACATGTCTATTAATCAATCACGCGTTTTCTAAACCATATATCATTAAAATCAAAACCTAAACGGAAACCAATGTAATTCTCTTGAACCAATTGATGTTTAGTTGATCCTTTTTTACCGTATTCTAATGCAATATTCAACATCGATGCATCATTGGTTTTTCCTACAGGTAAACCAAACCCTAAGGTTGCTCCATAGTTGTTGATTTGATGATAATTGAGATTGAAATTCCCACGTTCGTAATAAATACCCCCACGGTAAATTACTCGATCTAAATAACTTTTATAACTATTGAAGTTCGGTATATAATATGCACCTAATGCAGCCCTATAACTATCTTTGAACTGTAAATTACTCGTCAAAGATGTGTTGCTTTCATACACCGGATTCGAGTAATCAGACCACATTGCATATTTTATCTCTGCCGCTACATTCCACTTGAGGTCTTTCCCATACGAAGCAGCAAAGCTAAATTCGTTTGGCAATTGTGTTTTTGCATTTTTATTGTGTATGTACGAAATTGTATCCAAGGCAATCATTGTTGGCCCGTTATAATTATATGTGGAAACGTAATACGTGAATTGAGATTTTATTTTTGTCCCTAATGTATACGTTGCCCCTATATTGAGACGATGATTATCGCCAATTCTTTTATTATAGACAGTTCCTATTGCAAATTGATAACCAGAATATGATGTTTTGGTATCATAATCGGTAATTAAACTTCCTCCCTGAACCGAAATTTTTTCATTTTTGTTCTGATCTCCAAACAAGAAATTTGCACGCGCTCCTACCGAAATTTCAGGAGTAACATTATAAGAGTAAAAAGCATGTACCGAATTTATTCCTCCTTCGCCTTGGTATTGTGCATTGAGCGGAGTAGTACTTGTAGAATCTACTTTTATTACATCGAACCCTGTGGTAGAATAAGGCTGGTAACCAAATCCTGCTCTACTTTTTGGTGATACTGGGAAAGCCAGCGAAAGATTAGAAATATAGGCTGTGCCCGATTTCTCTTTGTTCTGATTATATTTGTACTGAGTATTATCGCCTCGTAAACTTATGTTAAACGTCGTCATACGCAACGATTGGTTAGCTGCAGGATTGTAGAAATTAGCACTCTGCCCATACGGATTGAGGTTGAGAGTAGAAATATCTCCCATACCGCCTTGCTCGGTGTTGTTATCAAACAAGCCTTTCCCGATTCCATAAGCTGAATAGGGGGATGTAGAAAGGGTTTGTGCTTGTATTGCAGTAAGGGCAAGTAACGATAAGCTACTGAAAATCCATTTTTTCATAGAACCAATTTTCATCTAAACAGGGTACAAATATGCTAATTAGTTGGCATATGTAAAAATTTTAATACGTAGAAATATTGTTAATAACTCCTCAAAATCCATAGAACATAAGAAATTGCACTAATCAAAGCCTTTAATAATCAATAAATAAAACAAATTTTTGGCACGAAATGATGAAAATTGTTTTGAAAAACAAAAAATCAGCTTATATTTGCAATCGCAATTGAAACTGGTGCCTTAGCTCAGTTGGTAGAGCAAAGGACTGAAAATCCTTGTGTCCCTGGTTCGATTCCTGGAGGCACCACAAAAAAACTTCTCATGAAAAATTTGAGAAGTTTTTTTTATTCCTAGCAAAACTACTGTTATTCCTACCAAAATATACCGTATTTTTACAGATGAGATACACTTCTCTTAATTACTATTTACTATTTAAAAAAATACTATAAAAGCATGTTTACAGGAATCGTAGAGGCAGTCGGTCATGTAAGAAAAATAGAAAAAGAAGAAAAAAATATTCACTTTTGGATTGAAGCTCCCTTTGTAGATGAACTAAAAATTGATCAAAGTGTAGCCCACAATGGCGTATGTCTAACAGTGGTTGATTTTAAAGATAATCTCTATAAAGTTACTGCAATCGACGAGACACTCTCCAAAACTAATCTTGCACGTTGGCAAATTAATGATTTGGTCAACTTAGAACGCTGTATGCCTCTCAACGCTCGCTTAGACGGACACATCGTGCAAGGACATGTAGACCAGATAGGTCAATTAATCAACATAGAAGAGCAACAAGGAAGTTTTCTTTTAACAATTGCCTATGATGAAGAAAAAAGTGGAAATGTTACAGTAGAAAAAGGATCAATCTGTCTCAACGGAATTAGTCTAACAGTTGTAAATAGTAAAATTGGAGAATTTTCAGTAGCAATTATTCCGTACACTTGGGAGTTTACAAACCTACATCAATTGAATCTTGGCGATGAACTAAATCTTGAATTTGATATTGTTGGGAAATACATCAAACGATTAATACCGAATATAAACTAATGAATCAAAATAAAAAGCAGGCATTGAGAACCTCGTTGTCTGTACGCATATTCTTGGGTATGTTTGGCGTAATTTTGGTTATCGCCACCTCTATCCTACTCATTACCTCTAACCACTACAACAAGCAAACCGAACGCTATCATGAAGATTTATTAAAAAGAAAAGAGCAAACCGTTTTGGCACTTATCGATTATGAGATTATTGATAATTCATACGGCGAAAAAAAAGATGATATCCTAAAAATTCTGGAAGATAAAATACTAGGCTTCCAAGATATTAGTAAAATGGATGTCAATATTTATGACCTCCGTGGAAACTTGATTCTTTCTACCCAAGTTTCACAACCGAAATATCTCGTCATACCAGAAAATATCCTAAAAACATTAAATAAAAAAGAGTATTACACCGATTACACTAGTGATAATATCAGAGAAAACAACTTATATTCTACGTTTTCTTACGTTAAGAATATCCAAGGACAACGGATCGGAATCGTCAATTTACCCTATTATACCAACGAATCTTTCCTTCAAGAAGACAAAGAGGCACTATTGCGTTTATACGGCGCAGTTCTATTATTTGTAATTGTGGTAGGAGGTTTGATTTCTTGGCGAATTTCTCGTCAGATAACAAACAGATTACGTGTTTTTGCCGCGAGAATTAGAGAAACCCAAGTCGTAGGAAACAATAAGCCTCTATATTATACGGGGAATGATGAGATAAAAATATTGGTAGACTCGTACAATGAAATGCTTCAGAAACTAAAAGAACAATCGGATCAATTGGCACAAATAGAACGAGAAGAAGCATGGAAAGACTTGGCGAAACAAGTTGCACATGAGGTAAAAAATCCATTGACACCAATGAAATTAATGATCCAAAGTTATATCCGAAAATTTGATCTAAACGATGATCGACTCGAAGAAAAAACACGAAATTTAACAGAAGCATTACTCGATCAGATTGATACAATTTCTACCATTGCAGAAGCCTTTTCGGATTTTGCCAAGATGCCCATCAGAAAAGACGAAACTATAGACATGGTAAAAGTTATAGAAAACACACTTAGCATCTATCCTTCACAATATATACATTTTTCTAGCAGCCATGATGAGATTCTTTATCGTATTGATAAAATTTACCTCAACCGAATAATCACCAACCTTACGAAAAATGCCTTGCAAGCTGTACCTGCCAACGTACAGCCAGAAATTCGTGTAACAATAGAAAAAAAAGTAAATCGATTATTAATAAAAGTTTCGGATAACGGAAACGGAATTCCACCAGAAATGGGTAATAAAATCTTCACCCCAAAATTCACGACCAAAAATAGCGGAATGGGAATTGGACTGCCGATGGTGAAAAAAATCGTCGAAGATTACAACGGTCTGATTCGTTATGTGAGCGAAGAAAGTAAAGGAACCACTTTTATCATAAACTTCCCGATTGATGAATAAAAAACCTCAACCTTTTCGGTTCAAAGAATTTTGCATATATCAAGACCAAACTGCCATGAAAGTTGGTACAGACGGCGTTCTTTTGGGTGCTTGGGCTAGAGTGTCAGATGCAAAAAAAATTTTAGACGTTGGTACCGGAACGGGACTCATCGCACTGATGTTGGCACAGAGAAACCCTACTGCAATGATCGACGCTGTCGAGATTGATGCTTCAGCTTACAAACAAGCCGAAAGAAATGTACAAGAGAGTAAATTCCATGAAAGAGTTTCGGTTATATTCAACGATTTTTCTGCTTTTTCACCTAACCAAAAATACGACTGTATTGTTTCTAACCCACCATATTTCGAAGAAAATAAGCGCATGCAAAACTCCGAAAGAAAAACAGCTCGCCAACAAAACAATCTCACCTTTCATCAATTATGCAAAAAAGCATCCGATTTACTCGAAAAAAATGGACACTTGTGTCTCATCCTACCGTTTTCTTCTTTGGATAATATACGAGAAGTTGCTAAAATTTTCGGTTTATTCTGCAACAAAATTTGCTTTGTAAAAGGACACAATAATTCTCCTGTAATCCGTGTATTATTAGAGTTTAGTTTTGAAGAAGGAACGACAATAACCGAAAATTTGACCATCGAAAAAGACCGACATGTTTACACCGAAGAATATATAGCACTCACCAAAGCATTTTACCTAAAAATGTAAACACCCTGCACATTATTCATTACTTACTGTGCAGGGTGTTTTTTTACCTTTTCGGTAGGATTTTATATAATCGGTCCTCCCGCTAATAATTCTTCACTTGCAAACTCTTCGAATTTCTTGAAGTTTTCTTTAAATTTCCCAGCCAAAATCACTGCATTCTTTTCGTAAGCTTCCGGAGAATCAAAAGAGGTTGCCGGATCTAATTTTTCTGCATCTACGCCTTCTACTTTTTCTGGAATTTGGAATCCAAAGAAAGGATCCTGACGGAAAGTTGCATTATCCAATTCACCACTCAGCGCAGCATTGATTACGGTGCGTGTATCTTTTAAAGACATACGCTTTTTCTGACCATTCCATCCTGTATTGATCAACCAAACATTCACATTACTACTCTCTACTTTTTCGCTCAACATCTTCGCATATTTGGTCGGGTGCAATGGCATAAATGGCGCACCAAAACAGTTAGAAAAAGTTGTCTGAGGTTCGGTAATTCCGGCTTCTGTCCCAGCTACTTTTGATGTGTAACCCGAAATAAACAAATAGGCGGCCTGTTGTGCGTTTAACTTTGCAATCGGAGGGAAAACCCCAAATGCATCGAACGATAAGAAGAAAATATTTTTCGGATTTTTACCTACTGATGGCACCGCTATATTTTCGATATAATCAATCGGATAACTCACCCGCGTATTTTCGGTAATTTCGTCATTGGTATAATCAACCACATTGCTTCCTTCTACAAATTTCACATTTTCTAAAAGAGCTCCTTTTTTGATTGCACCAAAAATTTCAGGCTCTCCTTCGGCCGATAGGTTGATTACTTTAGCATAACATCCTCCCTCGAAATTGAAAACCGTATCATCAGGTGTCCAACCATGCTCGTCATCCCCAATTAAACGACGATTCTTATCGGCTGATAATGTTGTTTTTCCTGTACCCGAAAGTCCAAAAAACAAAGCTGTATCGCCATCATTTCCCGAATTGGCAGAGCAATGCATTGGCAATACATTTTTCTCAACCGGTAAGATGAAATTCAGCGCAGAGAATACCCCCTTTTTCATTTCCCCAGTATAACCAGTTCCTCCGTTAATGATAATTTTACGTTTGAAATTGAGGATAGAAAAATTATGCGATATTGTTCCATCTTCTTCTGGGTTTGCCATAAAAGATGGTGCGTTAACAATTGTCCAATCAGCCTCACCAAAGTTTTGTAATTCTTCCTCGGTTGGTCGGATAAACATATTGTAGATAAACAAGTTTGCTCCTGGAGTTTCGGTGATTGCACGAATTTTTGTTTTGTAACGATCATCTGCACAAGCATACGCATCACGCACATATACTTCTCGGTTACTGAGATGTTTTACGACTTTTTCGTATAAGCGATCAAATTTTTCAGCATCGAATGGAATATTAATTTTCCCATCCCACCAAACTGAATTTTCTGTAATTTCGTCTTTTACGATGAAACGATCCTTAGGCGAGCGGCCGGTGAATTCACCTGTTAACATGTTGATTGCACCCGAAGAAGTAACTTCTCCTTGGCCATTACGCACCATTTCTTTCTCTAATTCGTCTGCTGATAATTGGTAGTTTATCTTCGCATTTTCTATTCCGTAAACTGTAAGATCTAAACTCATTCTTTATGTTGTTTTTTTTGGAAATTTTTTCGTAAAAATCAATCCTCAAAGATAAGAATTATTTTTTTATGATTACATTTGACATATATCATTCAGAAAATATGCTAAAAAGGGAGTATTTTATAGAATCTTCTATGCAAGCATAATAAAAATAAATTGGATATTAATAAAAGTTCCTATTTTTGCAAAGAGTTTAAATCAAAAATAAAAAAAGTAATTATGTCTGACATTACATCAAGAGTAAAAGCAATTATCGTTGATAAGTTAGGTGTTGACGAAAGCGAAGTAACTTTAGAATCAAGCTTCACAAACGATTTAGGAGCCGATTCGTTGGATACTGTTGAGTTGATTATGGAGTTCGAAAAAGAATTTGATATCCAGATTCCAGACGATCAAGCTGAAAAAATTTCAACTGTAGGTCAAGCGGTTAAATATATCGAAGACTTAAACAAGTAATATTCCTTATGGAATTAAAAAGAGTAGTAGTAACAGGTATCGGCGCTCTAACACCAATCGGCAATACTTACCAAGAATACTGGGAAGGGTTGAAGAATGGTGTCAGTGGCGCTGCGCCTATTACGCTTTTTGATGCAACTCTTTTTAAGACACAATTTGCTTGTGAGGTTAAAAACTTCAATATTGAAGATCATTTTGACCGAAAAGAAGCGCGCAAAATTGATCGTTGTGCCCAATTGGGAATTGTAGCTGCAAGAGAAGCTATTGGACATAGCCGCATCTTAGATGATGCAAATGTAAACAAAGAGCGTATCGGCGTGATATGGGGTTCTGGCATTGGCGGTATCAAAACATTTGAAGAAGAGGTATCAAATTTCGCAACAGGAAACGGAATACCACGTTTCAATCCGTTCTTTATCCCTAAGATGATAGCAGATATCACACCTGGTCATATTTCGATGGAATTTGGTCTAATGGGGCCAAACTATACCACAGTATCGGCTTGTGCCTCCTCTACAAATGCAATTATAGATGCTTTTATGCTTTTACGTTTGGGTAAAGCAGACGCCATCGTTACTGGTGGCTCTGAAGCAGCAGTAACAGCGTCGAGCATAGGAGGTTTCAATGCAATGCATGCCCTATCTACAAGAAATGATGATCCGAAAACAGCCTCTAGACCCTTTGACAAAGACCGAGATGGATTTGTAATGGGAGAAGGTGCAGGATGTATCATTCTCGAAGAATACGAACATGCCCTAGCAAGAGGAGCAACCATTTATGCAGAATTAGTAGGTTGTGGAATGACAGCAGACGCACACCACATCACAGCTCCTCACCCAGAAGGAAAAGGAGCCCTCAACGTGATGAAAGCTGCCTTGGAAGATGCAAAAATTAAAGCAGAAGAAATCAACCACATCAATATGCATGGGACTTCTACACCGCTTGGAGATATTGCAGAATCTAAAGCAATCCAAACTTTATTTGGGGATCATGCTTACAATATTCAGATAAATTCGACTAAATCAATGACTGGTCATTTGCTTGGTGGTGCTGGAATTATTGAGGCGATTTCGACTATCGGAGCAATCAATAATAGTTTAGTTCCTCCGACCATAAACCATTTTACGGATGATGAAAATCTAGATCCTCGAATGGATTATACCTTTAACAAAGCAAAAGAGAAAAATGTAGAGTATGCATTGAGTAATACTTTTGGTTTTGGTGGACACAATGCATGTGTTATTTTTAAGAAGTATAAGTAATGTTTTTTCTAAAAAAACTTTTCGGATGGCTTGATAAACCAAACTCGAAAAGTGAAAATCCAGACTTAGTTCAATTTGTCACGCAATTGGTTGGTGTAAAACCGAAAGATATTCGTGTCTACGAGGAAGCATTTACGCATCGGTCTGCACAGCGAAAAGACGACAAAGGACAGAATGTCAATTTCGAACGTTTGGAATTTTTAGGAGATGCATTACTTGGTGCTTCTGCAGCAGTACATTTATACAACAGTGCCCCCGATCGGCAAGAAGGTTATTTGACCAAAATGAGATCGAAAATTGTCTCTCGTAGACAACTCAATGAAGTTTCTAGAAAACTTCATCTTACCGAATTTTTAATTCCTGCCAATAACCTTG
The DNA here is from genome assembly GCF_000189415.1 of Weeksella virosa DSM 16922. Lineage (GTDB taxonomy): Bacteria > Bacteroidota > Bacteroidia > Flavobacteriales > Weeksellaceae > Weeksella > Weeksella virosa. The sequence continues at coordinate 1,127,210 of NC_015144.1, read as the reverse complement.
CCAATTTGGGCGAAGATGTAAATGGCGATTTATTAGAAGCTTTTGTTGGTGCTATCTACGTTGATCAAGGATTACTGATAACCGAAAAATTTATCACACGATACGTAATTGCACCCTATATTACGGACTTAGAAAAACTAGAACAACGCATTGCAAGCCACAAGAGCCTAATACTAGAATGGAGTCAGAAAACCAAAAATAGTTTACGCTTCAATACCTTCGAAGAACAAAACGCAGAAGATATACAGGTTTTTGTTTCTGTCGTCCGCCTCAATGAAAAAGTAATTTCTAAAGGCAGAGGAACTTCGAAGAAAAAAGCAGAAGAAAACGCTGCCAAACGCGCTTACTATTCACTTCAGAAAAAAATAGTAAATCATGACCGATATCCTTCTTGATGATTTAATTGATTTTCAATTGTTGGGTATCATATCGACCTTTAGCAATCCGTTCCAATTGGTGTATCATCTCAATGTAGAGCAACATACCCAATTTACACGAACCAATGATTTAGACATCTACATCAACGATGAATTATTGGTCTATTATCCAACTTTTTTATGGGAAGATCCCTTACAACAAAGATCCTATCATTTGATAAAAAACCTACCGTTGCCAGAATTCAACTCCGACACCAAAGACATGAACAAGTTGTTTGATATGGCACCATATTTACTACCTCAACATAAAAATTATAACTATATCTTAAAAATTAATGGTTGGGAATTTGATGCACATACTGTACATTTGCCTTTTGGTCTAAGTCACGCTATACAAAATATTGTACAATTCGATTTAACCCAAATTAAAACTCTTGACCGCTTGATTTTTTAAAATACAAAAAAATGAATGCAAACAAATACCTAAAAAAGACAAAAATTGTCGCAACTTTAGGACCAGCAACCGACTCGAAAGAAATTTTATTAGACATGATGACCAAAGGTGTGGATGTTTTCCGCATCAACTTTTCGCATGCAGAATACGACGAAGTGAAAAAAAAGATAGAAACCATACATCAACTCAACGATGAACATGGTTTCAACACTGCAGTATTAGCCGATTTACAAGGTCCTAAATTGCGAATCGGGAAAATGGAGCACGAAGATTTTGTGATTAATCCGGGCGATATTTTGACGTTTACCAACGAAAAAGTAATCGGCAATGCAGAAAAAGTATACATGACCTATCCCAAGTTTGCGCAAGATGTGCAGATAGGAGAAAATATTTTGATTGATGATGGAAAATTGATTTTTACGGTCATCGAAACCAACGGAGTGGATACTGTAAAAGCAAAAACAATCCAAGGTGGACCATTACGCTCTAAGAAAGGTGTAAATCTTCCCAACACAAAAATTTCTTTACCTGCTCTGACAGAAAAAGACAAAGAAGATGCGCTTTTTGCTATCGAAAATAGAGTCGATTGGTTTGCTCTTTCGTTTGTTCGATCGGCACAAGATGTAGAAGATCTGAAAGCCTTTATCAGAGAAAATTCGAATCTAAAAATTCCGATTATTAGTAAAATAGAAAAGCCAGAAGCACTCCAAAATATAGATGATATTCTGAAAGTTTCTGATGGATTGATGGTTGCTCGTGGAGATTTGGGCGTTGAAGTTCCTTTTGAAGAAGTTCCTAGAGAACAAAAGCGCTTGATAGACAAATCGAAATTGGCTCGTAAACCTGTTATTGTTGCTACCCAAATGATGGAATCTATGATTAGCAGCCTTACACCAACACGCGCAGAGGTAAGTGACGTAGCAAATGCTGTTTTTGATGGTGCTGATGCGGTAATGCTATCGGGCGAAACTTCTGTTGGTAAATATCCTGTTCAGGTGATTGAGAAAATGACCAAAATACTTCAGACTGTAGAAGACGATGAACATATTAATATCCCAGAACATCAACCCAAAATCCAGAACGAACGCTTTGTAACAGACATCGTTTGTTACAATGCAGCAAAGATGGTAGAACAAACCAATGCCAAAGTAATTGCAACCTTGACCTATTCGGGATACACGGCGTTCCAGATTTCCTCTCATCGTCCGTTATCGTATATTCTAGTGTTTAACCCTAGTAAGCGAATCAACCGAATGCTGAATTTACTTTGGGGTGTAAAAGCAATTAATTATGATCCACGAGATACAAGCACCGACCAAACAGTGATCGAAGTCAACACCATTGCTATTGAGCGTGGATTCGTAAAATATGGCGAGTATATTATTAATCTAAATGCGATGCCAGCCTTCGAAAAAGGAATTACCAATACCGTTCGTTTAACGACTGCGTAATCTCCTTTTCTATAGTAAAAGACAAATCCTTGAACGAAAATAGTTTAAGGATTTTTTGTTTTGGTAGGATATAAAGAATCCCGTGAATATTATTTGAATAAAGCAACGAATCCCTTAAATTTGTGCGTATAAAGAAAGAAAAAAATGATTGAGCAAATAAAAAAACACATCCAAGAAGTTTTGGCTTATCAGACCCAAGACACTGCCGAAATAGAAGCATTTAGAATAAAATATTTAGGAAAAAAAGGAATTCTAAATGATTTGTTTGCTCAATTCAAAAATGTCCCCAATGATCAGAAAAAAGAGTTTGGCCAAGTTATCAATGAACTAAAAAATGCTGCAAACCAAAAAGTAAACGACCTCAAGGAAACTTTGCAAAACGAGCAAGACACAGCATTAACTATGGACCTTACTAGACCTGGCGAACCTTTCCCGATGGGTTCTCGTCATCCTATCAATATCGTGAAAAATAGAATTATTTCTATTTTCGAGCGTATTGGCTTCACCTTGTCTGAAGGGCCAGAAATAGAAGATGATTGGCACAACTTTACGGCACTTAATTTACCACAACACCACCCTGCTCGTGATATGCAAGACACTTTCTTTATAGAAAAAAATCCGGATTGGGTTTTGCGTACGCACACATCATCGGTACAGATAAGACATTTAGAAAACAACCGTCCGCCACTAAGATTTTTATCTCCAGGTAGGGTGTACCGGAATGAAGCTATTTCGTCGCGTTCGCATATGATGTTTCACCAAATAGAAGGTTTGTACATCGATAAAGATGTTTCTTTTGCAGATTTACGTCAAACTTTGAGTTATTTTACACAAGAACTTTTTGGGAAAAGTGAAATTAGACTTCGCCCTTCTTTCTTTCCGTTCACCGAGCCTTCTGCAGAAGTAGATGTATATTGGGGCTTAGAAACAGAAGCTGATTACCGTATGACCAAAGGAACGGGTTGGCTAGAAATTATGGGTTGCGGAATGGTGGATCCTAACGTATTGAAAAATGTAAACATTGATCCTGAAGAGTTTTCGGGATATGCATTTGGAATGGGGATTGAGCGAATTGCCCTTCTGCTTTACCAGATTGGAGATATCCGTTTGTATACTGAAAATGATATCCGCTTTTTGAAGCAATTCAAAGCTGAATTATTCTAAAAAAAAACTACGTTACAATACATAAAAAGAATGGACGAACATTTGTTCGTCCATTCTTTTTTCTATACTTCAATAGAACTTTATTTCTACAGTAATTTTTGATAGAAATAAAACGAATGATTGCTAAATAATTCTGGATAATAAATCTTTCCTAAATCTTGTAAAATAAGATCTGGACGAACAACTCCCGTTTCGAAATAATCACTCCCTCCGTTGGAGTTTGCTTTTCGATTGGTATTGTATACATTTTTTGTTTTATAAGCATCGAACCAAGTATATTGATTTCGTGCGGCTTTCATCTGGTCTAAGTTTTGAAAATCACTTACATTTAACCAGATTGTTGCTCTTTTGGCTCGTTTATAAACCTGCTCGAAACTGGCATTAATAGACAAAACATCGCCATCATTTGCCCATAAATAATTAGCATTGGCATCTGCCAAAAGTTTTGCTTGCAAGGTTTCTTTACCAGGTAAATACCAAACATCACCGTACATGGTGTTTACAAAAGTCGTGTGTTTATTTGCTTTAGCGTTTGCTATTTTCGTTTTTGTGTTTTCGTAGTTTTCACGGATTTCGGAGAATCTTTTTTGTGCCAATTCTTCTTTACCAACCAAAAGACCGAAAAGCTTCAAGTACTCTACTCGTCCGATAGGCGAAGTTTCTTTGTAATCATCGATCAAAAGTACATCTATTCCACTCTGCTGTAGGATAGAAAGAGCTTTGATGTGGCTCGGGTTCGAAGAGGCGATAATCAAATCGGGCTTGGCTTCTAATATTTTTTCTACCAACAACTCGCTTGCGTTGCCAAATTCTAAGATTTTGTTTGCTTGTATTTTGGTTCGTATGGCTGGTTGATAAATAAAGTTAGCATCTGTAACTCCGATAAGTTTGTCTAAAGCGTCTAACTCTTTTAGAAACCCAATACTAGCGGTTTGGGTAACGACAATTCTCTTATAAGGAAATTTGGTTAGAGGGAAAGCTTGTTTTTGTCCATCGATCCATATTTCTATTTGTTGATCTGTTTTTTGATAATTGAGATAAGCAGCGTACGATAATTGAGGCTGAGAAGAAGGTTTTTCTGCTTTTTTACAGGTAAAATAGGAGAAACTTAGTAGCAAATAGAGAATCCAAGTTTGTATTTTCATTTTTATAATCAATTTAATTATTTGGTTTACAAAGGTTAAGAAAATATTTTGAATTTTTATTACAAATCATTTGTTTTATTAGATAAATGTACCTTATATTTGCAATCCAAAACGATAACAAATGGCGTCGTGGCGCAACTGAATAGCGCATCTGATTACGGCTCAGAAGGTTGCAGGTTTGAATCCTGCCGACGTCACTACAAAAAAATCCTATTCACCTTTGAATAGGATTTTTTTATATGATGAAGTTTCATCTTATAAAAGAAAAAAAGCAGCCCAAAGATTGGACTGCTATTTTGTTTTTAAAGGTTGATAAAACGCTTATTTTTTCATCACTTTGTAAGAGTTGGTATTTCCATTCGCATCTGTCGTACGAACAACGTATACTCCTGGAGTTAATTTACTTACATTGATCTCTGTTTTTGATTTATTCAAGCTAGAGATAGAGTTTACCATCTGTCCTGCTATATTATAAATTTCTACAGATTGGATCGCCGTTTTAGACTCTATCGTTAATACGTCATGTACCGGGTTAGGGTATAATTTTACTACTGCATCGTTTACATTCGTTAAACCTAACTCACCGATATTAACGGTATAATCTTCGATCTCTCCGTAAGGGTATTCTGCATTATCATAACATGCCCCCTCATTTCCATATGCAATAGCTTGTGGATGACCCGGTCCTGGCATTGGAAATACGCGAACACGCATTCTGGTTGCTCCTTCTAATGCATTTTCTGGAATTGTAATCATATTCGTTACTGTACCTCCTGGATTGCTTCCGATATACGTGTACTCTTCTTCGGTGAATACACCATCGTGGTTATAATCTATCCATACATGTACAGACTCATATTGCCATCCTGCTCCTGTAGAGGCAGAGAATTCGTAGCTAGCATTACGTTTCACATCAGTAGACATTGCTGTAAAGTCATTGTACCCTCCAGCTCCACACGTTGTTGTGTTGTTAATTGTACCGAATGTTACATTGGTTAATACATCTCCATCATTACACAAAAGGTTGGTAGGTATACAGTAATCTCCTCCTTCTCCTGGACCTCCTGGACCTTCTCCTTCACAAACGGCAACCAATTTATATACTGCTTCGTATGAACCAACTACCCAGTTTCCTTGAGAATTGTTGTTATTGAATGCTATTTTCGAACCAATTGTGGTAGCTGTGGTTGTTTCCCAAGCTAATGCATCTGCTTTTACTTCTAACCAGTATTTCGTACCTTGTGCTCCATCTAATGCAATTGGACTTTGGAATTTAACAACTACTTTATAGATTGGGTAGTTGAACGCTGTGCCTATTTGAGTAGAGCTTACAATTGTTCCTGCTACATCCTGAATCAATGATCCTGGTAAGTTAGCATCATCATTATACAACGAGAAGTTAACTGCTGTTGGCTCATTGAATAAGTTCAACTCCATTTCTGTCGCTGTTAATTTTTGCGTAGCAGCTACTGGGATATCAATCGCCAATCTCTGATTAGCATCTCCTCCTAAGAAAGATCCATTCTCGAAGTTGTTTGACGGAGCAACTTGATCACATGCATCTCCTTCTGGTTCTGCATAAGAACATTCTGTCTCTAATGAATAAACCGCTGCAGATTTTGAGTATCTCCAAGCATTTTGTGTTGCGTTAGAAGCAAATACTAAATTTACTGGCGATGGAGAAACCGTTGTTGTTTCGATTGCTGCTACATCCGCTTTCACTTCAAGCCAATAACGACTTGCTTCGTCTCCTTTTATTTCAATTGGCTCGCTAAAATCTACCGTATACGTATAAGTAGGAAAGTTGAAGTGGGTTCCGGTACTTACTTTTTCAGAAATTGTACCATTTACTGTTTTCAATAATTGATCTGGTAACCCTTCCTCATTGCTCGAGTAAACATCGAAATTAATTGATGTTGCATCTCCGAATAAGCTTAAGTTAATCTTAGATGCTTTAATGATCTGTCCTGGGTTAGCATCGAAGTTGATGGCTAAACGTTGCTGTCCTTCTCCTCCTAATAAGGATCCATTCTCAAAGTTGTTCGACTCGTTACCTGGATTACACAATTCTTCATCTGTTTGGCTTGGTGCCATAGCAGAAACGATTCTACTATAACTACCTTCCTCCCCATCGTCTTCACATTCATCATTTAAATGTAAATAGAAACGTACAACTTTTGTTTCATCTGCTTTCCATGTTACTGCTCCTTTTCCAGATCTCAATATGTTCTCTCCGGCCTCGTCTCCGATGGTAATGAAATGTGTATCTGTCGAAGTCTTGAAGGTATAGGTGTAATCTTTTTTCACACGAACCTTAGAAAATTCTCCTGAAAATCCAACTGTTGTAATTGCATAATCAATTCCATTATTGCTTGGTAATATGAAAGCAGCTGTAGGATATTGACCATTTGACGCCGTTAGACATCCTTTCGGTTCTGCTAGTTTTACAGTGTAATCTTCTACTTGGCCAAAACTTCCTCCAACTATACATCCATTTTCAGCATAGGTAGGATTGCTAGAGGTTGTGAATCTCTTCATTACTCTCATTCGAGTTTCTCCTGGCAATGCATCAATAGGTATTGTTATATTCCCTACCAACTCAACATCGTCTTCGCCTGTAGAATTAGCAATATAACCAATATTAAAACGCTCTTCTTCATCAAAAACTTTATTTTGATTAAAATCGATGAAAACTGTAAAAGTATTAGTGAAATTACCCTTAGTATTTCCTTTTAACTTTATCTCATACTCTTCACCAGGGATTAAGTTTGCCGGCGCTAATGAAGTAAAATCTTCATAACCCAAATTTGAGTTTGCAGGTGATTGATTGTTAATTTCACCAAAAATAACAGACGTTATCGCTTCTGGATTAACAGGCCCAGGCACACAATAATCAGCCACCAAAGCTGATGTCTTTTTAAACGGAGACACAAAACCATAGTCTTTCAGAGATAATCCTCCCCATGGATTTGTGCTGGCAAAACCTACGGATGAAGCTCCGATAAGTAATAGCGCTAGTAAATTTTTTCTCATAAATATTAATTTTTGTTAATTTATCTTAAAATTATAGAATTTTTTCAAATAATCAAAACAAAATAGCAGCCCAAAGATTGGACTGCTATTTTGTTTTTAAAGGTTGATAAAACGCTTATTTTTTCATCACTTTGTAAGAGTTGGTATTTCCATTCGCATCTGTCGTACGAACAACGTATACTCCTGGAGTTAATTTACTTACATTGATCTCTGTTTTTGATTTATTCAAGCTAGAGATAGAGTTTACCATCTGTCCTGCTATATTGTAAATTTCTACAGATTGGATCGCCGTTTTAGACTCTATCGTTAATACGTCATGTACCGGGTTAGGGTATAATTTTACTACTGCATCGTTTACATTCGTTAAACCTAACTCACCGATATTAACGGTATAATCTTCGATCTCTCCGTAAGGGTATTCTGCATTATCATAACATGCCCCCTCATTTCCATATGCAATAGAAGCTTGTGGATGATCTGGTCCTGGCGATGCAAATACGCGAACACGCATTCTGGTTGCTCCTTCTAATGCATTTTCTGGAATTTTAATCATATTCGTTACTGTACCTCCTGGATTGCTTCCGATATACGTGTACTCTTCTTCGGTGAATACACCATCGTGGTTATAATCTATCCATACATGTACAGACTCATATTGCCATCCTGCTCCTGTAGAGGCAGAGAATTCGTAGCTAGCATTACGTTTCACATCGGTAGACATTGCTGTAAAGTCATTGTACCCTCCAGCTCCACACGTTGTTGTGTTGTTAATTGTACCGAATGTTACATTGGTTAATACATCTCCATCATTACACAAAAGGTTGGTAGGTATACAGTAATCTCCTCCTTCTCCTGGACCTCCTGGACCTTCTCCTTCACAAACGGCAACCAATTTATATACTGCTTCGTCTGTACCAACTACCCAGTTTCCTTGAGAGTTGTTGTTATTGAATGCCATTCTCGAACCAATTGTGGTAGCTGTAGTTGTTTCCCAAGCTAATGCATCTGCTTTTACTTCTAACCAGTATTTCGTACCTTGTGCTCCATCTAATGCAATTGGACTTTGGAATTTAACAACTACTTTATAGATTGGGTAGTTGAACGCTGTGCCTATTTGAGTAGAGCTTACAATTGTTCCTGCTACATCCTGAATCAAAGCTCCTGGTGCGTTAGCATCATCATTATACAACGAGAAGTTAACTGCTGTTGGCTCATTGAATAAGTTCAACTCCATTTCTGTCGCTGTTAATTTTTGCGTAGCAGCTACTGGGATATCAATCGCCAATCTCTGATTACTATCTCCTCCTAAGAAAGATCCATTCTCGAAGTTGTTTGACGGAGCAACTTGATCACATGCATCTCCTTCTGGTTCTGCATAAGAACATTCTGTCTCTAATGAATAAACCGCTGCTGCTGTTGTATATCTCCAAGCATTTTGTGTTGCGTTAGAAGCAAATACTAAATTTACTGGAGATGGAGAAACCGTTGTTGTTTCGATTGCTGCTACATCCGCTTTCACTTCAAGCCAATAACGACTTGCTTCGTCTCCATTTATTTCAATTGGCTCGCTAAAATCTACCGTATACGTATAAGTAGGAAAGTTGAAGTGGGTTCCGGTACTTACTTTTTCAGAAATTGTACCATTTACTGTTTTCAATAATTGATCTGGTAACCCTTCCTCATTGCTCGAGTAAACATCGAAATTAATTGATGTTGCATCTCCGAATAAGCTTAAGTTAATCTTAGATGCTTTAATGATCTGTCCTGGGTTAGCATCGAAGTTGATGGCTAAACGTTGCTGTCCTTCTCCTCCTAATAAGGATCCATTCTCAAAGTCATTCGACTCGTTACCTGGATTACACAATTCTTCATCTGTTTGGCTTGGTGCCATAGCAGAAACGATTCTACTAAAGCTTCCTGTGCTCTGATAGTTACACTCTTCATCATTATGCAAGTAGAAACGTACAACTTTTGTTTCATCTGCTTTCCAAGTTACTGTTCCTGTTCCAGATCTCAATATGTTCTCTCCAGCCTCGTCTCCGATGGTAATGAAATGTGTATCAACCGATGATTTGAAGGTATAGTTATACCCTTTTTTCACACGAACCTTAGAGTATTCTCCTGTCCATCCAGCTCTAATAATTGCATACTCAACCCCATCAGCAGTTGGTAATGAATATGTTGCTGTAGGATATTGACCGTTTGGCGCTGTTAGACATCCTTTCGCCCCAGCTAGTTTTACAGTGTAATCTTCTACTTGCCCGTAATTAGAACCAAGATTACATCCATTTTGAGCATAGGTATTATTAGAAGCTGTAAATCTCTTCATAACTCTCATTCGAGTATCTCCCGGCAATGCATCAATAGGTATTGTTATATTCCCTACCAACTCAACATCGTCTACACCTGTAGAGTTAGCAATATAACCAATATTAAAACGCTCTTCTTCATCAAAAACTTTATTTTGATTAAAATCGATGAAAACTGTGAAAGAGGTAGAGAAATTACCTCCAGTATATCCTTTTAGTTTTATCTCATACTCTTCACCAGGGGTTAAGTTTGCCGGCGCTAATGACGTAAAATCTTCATAAGCCAAATTTGAGTTTGCAGGTGACTGATTGTTAATTTCACCAAAAATAACAGACGTTATCGCTTCTGGATTTGAAATTGCTGGAATACAATAATCGGCCACCAAAGCTGATGTCTTTTTAAACGGAGACACAAAACCATAGTCTTTCAGAGATAATCCTCCCCATGGATTTGTGCTGGCAAAACCTACGGATGAAGCTCCGATAAGTAATAGCGCTAGTAAATTTTTTCTCATAAATATTAATTTTTGTTAATTTATCTTAAAATTATAGAATTTTTTCAAATAATCAAAAAATTAACTAAAAATTTATTTATTGTTTGTCTATATAAGATAAAAACCTGTAACATTAATACTTGAACAGCCATTTCACAACAGATATGTTATAGCATAGGAATTACATTTCTAGAATTTTTGTTAAAAAAAAAAGCTCCTACCGAATAGTAGAAGCTCTGTTAACTTAAAGGAGTAAGTCTCTTTATCTAATAAGAAATTACTCTTTAGTTAGGAAATGTTACCCCAGGATAAACGCTTGGGTTGACTTGTCTTAAGTTTGATGAATATTTTTGATTGATTGCTTTCACAAACATATTGGCAACGATTGCGTACCCGATACCTGTTAAGTGAACTCCATCTAGAGAGAAAGCCCCTCCTGCAATGAAGCTTGTGGTATAGGTTGTTCCGTAGAATGTTAAACCAGATACAGAAATATTTCTCATTTCAGTATTGGCATCAACCAAAGCCAAATCATACTTACTTGCAATTTCTGCAATTTTTGTATTATACGCATTAACGGCTTTTTCTACAGTCTGCAACTCGTTTCTGGTTAATACCCACTTATCTTCTAACGGATAGGTAATTCCTGCAAAAGCCAATTGTGCTGCTTGTTCAGCCGGAACGCCCATTTGTTTTAGCTGCTCTACTCTTTCAGTATCCATTTTCCCGATATACGAAGAAGAAGGAAGAACCAGTAAGTCTTGTGCAGTTGCCTGACGTGCTTGACCATATATTAGACCAAACAAAGCTGCTTGTTGTGCTCCAACTTGAGGGGTGAGTACTGCTGTAATTTCCGCGGCAAGGTTTGGTAAGCTTTCATCTTTTATTACTACGGCTGAGGCCGAAGAAGGCGAGAAAACAATTTTACGCTCCGGAACTTTTAGATAATCAAACACCATATTCAATGCACCAAATTGTTGATTTAATGCTGGAATCATCGGTCCAAAACTCGCATTTGCAGGGCTCAATGGTGCATATGGAACGGTCGTGAAGTACGGTACCGAGGTCACACTAGGAATATTGGCTAATACACCTTTTGTAGCATTTGTTCCATTTGCTGTTAAAGCCTTAACATACGATTCGATAACGTTTCCTAACAGGTCTGGATCTGTAATATCATTTGGACCGTATTCTGCGGCATTCGGATTTCCTGTTCTGTCTACTCCAACTCCACCGCTAGTAGCATATGACAAAACATCGTTATTACCAATCCATAAAGAGAAGAAAGTAGGTTGTTGAGCGACTGCATCTTTTATAACCGAGGTGTTTGCAGAGGATGCAAAACGTGCAAAGTAAGGATTTGCTTTTCCAGTAGCAATCCCAGCAGGATTTCCATAACCATCTACACCTAAATGGAACGATTTGGCTCCAGGAACACCCATATTACTGAAAGCCCCAGAAAGTTGATTGAAATTGCTTTGCGCATCAGTCGGCACAGGGACTAACGATCCATTAACAACTTGTAGTTGTAATTTCCCTTTGATACCGAAATTGACAAATCCGCCAATATCATCCGGCATTAACGGTTGTGTAAACTCACCTCCACCTGCAGGTTTCATTAGACCTGCTAAAATAGATGGGTAGGAGTTTTCTTGTGCTGTTTTGTACAAAGCACCATCCATATAACCCGAAGTTAACGAGTTACCCAAAGCAACATATTTTGTGAAATCTGCTTTCCCAGAAGTGACTACAAAGTCTTCTACCGGATTTTCAAAATCGTCATTACAGCTAAAAAATGATAACGCAAAAGCTGCTAAAATTATTTTATTGATATTTTTCATGATGGGACCTTATTTTAGGTTATACGTTAATCCAAGACCAAAGTTAAGCGCTTTCAGTTTGAAATCTCCTTGGAAATTCGATTCTATATTATGTACATAGCGTTCGGTACCGATGAGGTATTGCCCCATTAGATCTAAATAAAATCCGTTGGCGAACTTAAATCCTAGACCACCCGATATCGTATGTTGAGTTGTACTTGGTGTTTCAGAAGACCAATACTCGCTTCTAACAGGTGAAGGATCATAGGTATATCCTACACGACCAAGAATCATATCTGTAAAAGCATATTCGGTACCTACACGCCAAATAGCAACGTCTTTGAATTCTTTGGTTGCTATATTTTGGTAACCTTCTCCTGTTTGCTCATTGTATAAATCAAAAGTCAAGCGTTTGTAACGACTCCAACCATTCACCATAACATCGGCACCGATTAACCATTTTTCGATAGGACGATAAGCAATTCCGAACGTAAATTCTGATACAAGCGGTAAAGAAGCATTGAATTTATTTACCATGAAGTTCGGATTAGTCTGAAGTACTCTCGGAACATTTTCCCAGGTTAAATCTCCTTTGTTCGCTTCCATATCAACTTTTGATTTATAAGCGATACTTACGGCTAATTTTTCACTTGGTTTGAAATATGCTCCGATATTGAATCCTTTCCCAGTTGCATCTTTATCATTGATATTGAGGTTGATGTCGTTTCCAGCAACGCTCACTACTCTATCCAAGTTAACTGATCCACGTGCAAAAATTAATCCAACACCTGCACTAAACCAGTCATTGAATTTGTAAGCAACAGTTGGCTGGATATAGAAAGATTTTAGTTCTATTTTCGTTACGTTAGCTTTATTTTCCCAATCAGCCGGCCAAGTAAGGGAGCTACCGTATGGTGTGGTAAAACTTACTGCTACTGCCAAATCTTCCACAGGCTTGTAACTAACTGCTGCATAGACAGGTGTAGACATTTTGTTATCTGTAACCGATTTGTTTAAGGTTAAAGGGTCTTGCCATTTTGCTTCGGTATTTACCCCAAAACCACCGATAGAAATGCTTAGTTTACTATCGACAAATGCCAAGCCTGCTGGATTATAAAAAGCGATACTCGCATCTCTTGCGTCTGCACTTACGCCTCCCATGGCTGCTTGACGAACCCCTTGAAGAGCTACACGATATCCTCCTGCAAAAACAGAAGAACATAAGCCAAGCATAGCTATTGTTAAGAAAAGTCTCTTCATAATTTATGATGTTTTTTTAGAATATTTTAACACAAATATAGATTTTTATTATTAACAATGTTATGCCAACATGATTTTTTTTAAAAGCTTCTCGATATCAATCGATTATGTAATAAACTTACCAGTGTAACTCTTACACTTATTTAATGCTTTTATTCAATTCGGACGCAATGATAAATCCTTCCGACCAACAGGCCTGAAAATTAAACCCGCCGGTGATGGCGTCAATATTCAATACTTCGCCTGCAAAAAATAAATTTGGATGTAGTTTACTCTCCATTTTCTTGAAGTTTATCTCTCGTAAATCGACTCCGCCTGCTGTAACAAACTCGTCTTTGAAAGTGCTTTTCCCTTCGATAGTATATTCTCCGGCTGTAAGTTCTTTTGCTAATTGCTCGATTTGTAGATTGCGTAAATCTGCAAAATTCAATTTTTCTTTGATTCCTACACTAATCAATAAAGACTTCCAAAAACGTTTCGGAAAAGAAAAAGGATTATTACTAAAACAATTTTTTTTGGGTTGTTGTTGACGAAGTTTTTTCAGAAAATCTATTATTTGTTCTTCAGGTTGTTCTACGAAGTTAATTTTTATATTGAATTGATATTTTTTCTCACTCAATGCCAGTGCACCCCAAGCCGATAGTCGCAAAATAGCTGGTCCACTAAACCCCCAGTGTGTAATCAATAATGGTCCTTCTGCAGCCAAATCGCTATCGACAACTTCTACCGAAGCATTTGCAAAAGAAACCCCCATCAACTCTTTTATTCTATGGTCTTTACAATTAAACGTAAACAGCGACGGAACAGGAGAAACTATCGTATGCCCAAGCGAACGAATCATTTTCCATGCTTTTGGTGAAGATCCCGTTGCAATAACAATTTTATCGAAAACTTCTTCCTTGTTTTGGATACGAAGAATAAACTGATTGTTTTCTGCTCGAATTCCTTGTATGCCATGATTTAGATGAATATTTACTTTGGATTTTTCAATTTCTTTCAGAAAGCATTCGATAATAGAAAGAGAAGTGTTCGATTGCGGAAAAATTCGATTGTCGTCTTCGATTTTCAGCGGCACATTTCTCGATTCGAACCACTCCATTGTGTCTCCTGGCTGAAATTGATGAAAAACCCCCAACAATTCTTTTTTCCCGCGCGGGTAAAATTCGACCAATTCTCTAGGGTCGAAACACGCATGGGTTACATTACAGCGTCCTCCACCAGAAATTCTCACTTTCTGCAATGGACTTGTAGCTTGCTCGTATAGATGAGTGTTTTCTCCTATTTTTGGGTGAAGATTTGCTGCAATAAAAAAAGCAGAAGCTCCCCCTCCGATAATAGCAATTTTATTCAAAATAGCTGGATTTTATTTTTACAAAGATTGTAATCTCAGACAGAAAATACAAGTCAAAATTGGGCAAGGAGCTTTTTCGTTTTATCTTTGCAAAAATAGACACAAAATGCAAATTTTAGACGGATTAAAATTATCCAAACAAATCAAACAAGAAATTAAAGAAAGCGTTGATCAGCTTATTACTGCAGGGAAAAGAGTGCCCCATTTAGCAGCCGTTTTGGTAGGAGAAAATGGAGCTTCGCAAACGTATGTCAACAGCAAAATCAAAGATTGCGAACAAGTAGGGTTTCGTTCTTCTTTGCTTCGTTTACCGGAAACGACCTCACAAGAAGAGTTGTTGGCTGTGATAGAAAAGCTTAACAACCAAGCTGATTTAGATGGTTTTATCGTGCAATTACCTTTACCCAAGCATATTGATCAAGAAATGATTATCAATGCCATTGATCCTAAAAAAGATGTTGATGGATTTCATCCAGAAAATTTCGGTAAAATGGCTTTAGATATGGAGTCTTTCATACCGGCAACACCATTTGGTATAATGAAGTTACTAGAACGCAATGAAATCGAAACCAAAGGTAAACATGCCGTTATTATTGGTCGTTCTAGAATTGTAGGTAAACCAATGAGTATTTTATTAGCCCGAAAAGGAAATCCTGGAGATTGTACCGTAACCTTGGTACACTCGAGCACCATAAATATAGAAGAGTTTACGAAGAAAGCCGACATTGTGGTTACTGCCCTTGGCGTTCCTCATTTCTTGAAGGGTGATATGGTAAAAGAAGGTGCCGTAATTATCGATGTAGGAATTACTCGTGTAGAAGATACTGATTCGCCAAAAGGATATAAAATTGCAGGAGATGTAGATTTTGAGAGTGTACAAGAGAAAGCCTCTTGGATAACTCCGGTTCCGGGTGGTGTTGGCCCAATGACTCGTGCGATGTTGCTAGAGAATACGCTTTTGGCTTACCAAAGAAATAATTAAAAACAAACATGATACAAATTTCAGGGATTACCAATGAACAACAACAGCTAGCCAACGAAGGTCGCCTCTTACCGGTAATGGAACATTTCTATACCTTGCAAGGAGAAGGTGCATATGCCGGAGTTGCCGCGTATTTTATACGATTAGGCGGTTGCGATGTTGGCTGTCATTGGTGTGATGTGAAAGAGAGCTGGGATGCAGAAATCCATCCGCTAACAGATATAGCAACCTTGGCAAAAGAAGCAGCTGCAATTTGTAAAACAATTATCATTACAGGAGGAGAACCCCTTATGTGGGATTTAACTTTCTTAACAAGCGAATTACACAAACATGGAGCAAATATCCACATAGAAACTTCGGGCGCTTATCCGTTGACAGGAGAAATTGATTGGGTTACGCTCTCTCCTAAAAAAACAAAATTACCTGTAGAAAGTATTTATCAGCAAGCCAATGAGTTGAAAATGATTATTTATAATCAACACGATTTTACTTTTGCCGAAGAGCAAGCAGCCAAAGTGAAAGACAATTGCTTACTGTATCTGCAAGTAGAATGGAGCAAACGTGACAGCATGTCACCTAAATTGGTCGAATTTATAAAACAGAATCCGAAATGGCGAATTACGGTACAAACTCATAAGTATTTAGACATCCCTTAAATTTAAAATCCGTATCTTTGTAAAAACTAACGTACATGAAAAAACTATTTTTATTATCAGGACTATCTATTTTATTAGCCTCTTGCGGAGGCTCTAGAAAAGAAGTAACCCCCTTATCATCTGAGGAAACAAGCGCTAGCATAGAGGCCGATGTAAATAACCCCGTAACAGCGATTACAATAAAAGGGAACGACAACATGAAGTACGATATTACCGAATTCACTGTGAAGAAAGGACAAGAGGTCACTATCACCTTAGACAATGTAGGTCAATTACCTAAAGAGGCAATGGGGCACAATTTAATAATTTTGAAACCAGAAACCGATGTAGACGCTTTTGCTAAAGCTGCTGAAGCTGAGGTGAAAAACGATTATATCCCAAATGCACTGTCTACGGATATTGTTGCACATACAAAATTACTAGGACCAGGAGAGCAGGATAGTATTACGCTTACCTTTACCGATGCTGGAGACTATACTTATATCTGTTCTTTCCCGAATCATTACATATTTATGCGAGGAGTAATTCATGTTGTAGAGTAATTTTCTAAAACACCACACACTTTGGCACAAGATTTGATTATTACTTATCGAATAAGATTTAGTGGAGTAAATTTTGTCCTCATGTGTTAATTTTGAAGCCTCGGTTCTTTCGAGGCTTTTTTATATTTCATTTTACCGAACACAAAAAAAACCTCGGTCAAAGCCAAGGTTTCTTAAACATATTTTTTCGAAGAGGATTACAGCTTCATTTCGAAACTAATCAAATCCTGAAAACGTTTTAGACGCTCATCCAAACGTTCTTTTGTCAGTTCATTCAACGAATCTGTTCCGAATTTTTCTACCGTCACCGAAGCCAACGCAGAACCATAGATAATGGCGCGCTTCATATTCTCGAAGCTATAATCTTCTGTACTAGCCAAATACCCAGAAAAACCTCCTGCAAAGGTATCTCCCGCGCCTGTCGGATCAAAAACATCTTCCAGCGGTAAAGCTGGCGCAAAGAAAACGCGTTCGTCCTGAAACAGCAAAGCTCCGTGTTCTCCTTTTTTAATGATTACGGTTTTCGGACCCATTGTCATGATTTTTTTAGCAGCTTTCTGCAAACTATATTCACCCGACATTTGCCGTGCTTCTTCATCGTTGATCGACAAAACATCTACCTCTTTTATCACGGTCATCAACTCGTCCCAGGTATGATCCATCCAAAAATTCATCGTATCTAGCACCACTAATTCTGGTCGAATATCTATTTGTTCGAGAACCGATTTTTGTACCAACGGATGTAAGTTTCCTAACATAAGCACCTTGCAATCTTTCCATTGCTCAGGAACTTTTGGTTCGAAATTTTCTAAAACATTCAACTCTGTTGCGAGGGTATCACGAGAGTTAAGATCATTGTGATATTTCCCTTCCCAGAAGAAAGTTTTGCCATTTGGGATAATTTCTAAACCACTAAGGTCGATATTTTTAGATTTTAATAAATCGATGTATTCCTCCGGAAAATCACCACCTACCACAGACACAATGCCTGTTTTTACGCCTAATAAAGACGAAGCCATACTGATGAACGTTGCTGCGCCTCCTAAGATTTTATCGGTTTTGCCAAACGGTGTTTCTAACTTATCGAAGGCAACGGTTCCTACGGTTAATAAACTCATGGTTATGAATAATTTTTGGTAAATATAGTGTGAATTCTACATTTTTGATGAGGTTTTCGATGATCATCTAAAAATGAGTTTTATGTATTATTTTTGGTTTAACAATCTTTTTTACAAGAGGTTGATGAATTATTTTGGTTGAAAAAAGGCACCAATGCCTCGAAGTCTAAATCGAATTGATCTCCTGTTTCCATATTTTTCACTTGTGCTTTTTGTGCTTTTAATTCTTCGGATCCGATTATCACCACATAGGCAACCTTATTTTTATCGGCATAATTGAGTTGTTTTTTCATTCTTGCTTCTTCTGGATACATTTCTGCCACAACCCCTTCCCGACGAAGTTTTTTGACCAATGTCGTAACTGTTTTGGCTTCTTGACTTCCAAAATTGATGAATAAAGCTTGTGTTTGGTTCGATGTTTTTTCATCTGGGAAAAGATTCAATTCTTCGAGTACCAAATAAATCCTATCCAAACCAAAAGAAATCCCAACTCCTGAAATATCTTTTAAACCGAAAATCCCTGTCAAATCATCGTAACGTCCACCGCCACCGATAGAAGAAGAGAATTCTCCTTGTCGAGATTTTACCTCGAAAATTGCACCAGTGTAATAATCTAAACCTCGCGCAAGTGTCAGATTCAATTCTAATTTGGCCGTATCCAACCCAATATGGTGCACATTCTCGAAAACAAAAGTCAATTCTTCGATTCCCTTTTTACCAATCTCAGAGGTAGACAAAAGAGAGCTTAATTGGGTAAGTTGTTCCTGATAATTTCCTTGCATAGAAAACAAAGGCGACAATAGTTCGATGGCTTGTGGAGAAATCCCTTTGCTTAGCATTTCTTGTTTCACAGCATCTTCGCCAATTTTATCTAATTTATCGAGCGCAACTGTAAAATCGATTAATTGATCCGATATATTGGCAACCTCTGCTAAACCAGATAAAATTTTTCGGTTATTGATTTGGATATCAACCGGCAATCGCAAGGCTGAGAAAACCGCATCGTACAAACCAATAAACTCTACTTCTTGCCAAAGAGAATCACTCCCAACGACATCTGCATCACACTGATAAAACTCGCGATATCGTCCTTTTTGGGGGCGATCTGCTCGCCAAACAGGCTGGATTTGATAACGCTTAAACGGAAATGTTATTTCGTTTTGGTGCTGAACTACATAGCGCGCAAATGGCACTGTGAGATCGTATCGTAATGCTTTGTCTGAAATATGTGAAATTAATTTTTGACTATTTTTTTCTTCTAAAATCGTATCAGAAACTTTACTTAAATAGTCACCAGAATTGAGAATCTTAAAAATCAAACGATCGCCTTCTTCTCCATATTTTCCGGTAAGGGTAGAAAGATTTTCGAAAGATGGCGTTTCAATCGGTGAAAAACCATGCAATACAAATTGTTGCTGAATGGTTTGTATTATATACTGACGACGATTAACTTCTGCTGGCGAGAAATCGCGCGTTCCTTTCGGAATCGACGGTTTTTGTATGGCCATAAACTAACTTTTAGACCGCAAATTTAACTATTTTTTCTCGGCTATAAAAGTTTCGAGTTGGCAATCCTAAGGGAAGAATTTTAAAAGATTGCTGATAGAAAATGTTGTAAATTTGTCGTATGTATCTCCGTTTACTAAAAGCAAGACAGTTTAAAAATTTTACCGAAAGTGATTTCGAATTTTCTCCGAAAATCAATGCAATTGTTGGACCAAATGGTTTGGGCAAAACCAATCTATTGGATGCGATTCATTATTTGGCGCTTAGCAAAAGTTACCTTAATCATTCGGATGCGATGAATATCCAATTCGATAAAGATTATTTTTTGCTAGAAGGTGAGTTTTATAGAAATCATGTCGATGAAAAAATTTCTTGTTTGGTACGAAAAGGGCAAAGCAAACAGCTGAAAAGAAACAGTAAACAATACGATCGTTTATCTGATCATATTGGCCAATTTCCTGTGGTGATGATTTCCCCGTACGACAGCGACCTTATTAATGAAGGAAGCGAAGTAAGACGAAAATTTTTAGATAATATTATCTCGCAATCGGACAAGGCTTATTTACAACATCTGCTTCGATACAATAAAGTTTTATCACAAAGAAATGCTCTCCTAAAATACTTTGCTGCAAACCAAACTTTTGATGCAGATACTTTGGGAATTTATGACAAAGAACTAATTGAGCTAGGAGAAAAAATCTTTGCGAAAAGAAAAACTTTTGTAGAAATATTTGCCAAGGTTTTCAAGTCGTATTATTCTTCTATTTCCGAACAACGCGAACCTGTAAAAATAGAATATATATCTCAGCTAAATGAGCATTCATTCGACACATTACTACAGAATCATCTACCAAAAGATCGATTTGCTCAACATTCGACTGCTGGCATTCATAAAGACGATTTGGCTTTTACGATTTTTCATCATCCTGTGAAAAAATTTGGTTCACAGGGTCAACAAAAATCCTACCTAATTGCCCTAAAGCTCGCCCAACTAGAAGTAATTAAGCAAGTATTAAATCTTACACCGATTTTGTTATTGGATGATATTTTTGATAAATTAGATGAGCAACGCGTTACACAGCTAATACGGTTGGTGAATGAAGCTCGATTCGGACAAATTTTTGTGACAGACACCCATCCAGGTAGAACAGAAGAAATCGTTAAACGCATCAACGAAGAAAGCAAAATTATCCGTATATAATATTATTTCATGTATAGAAAAAAGTACGAAAAGCGCACATCGAACCAACAATCACTTTCAGAATTGATTGACTTTATATTCAAACAAGCTGGAAAAGAAGAACTGATGCTTGAGGTAAAGGCTGAAATCGCTTGGAGAAAATTGATGGGAACTTTTCTCGAGCAATGGACCGATAAAATGGAAGTGAAAAAAGGAGTAATTTATCTGAAAATAAATTCACCAGCAATGCGAAATGAAATCATTTATGCCAAATCGAAAATAATCGAAAATATTAATGAAGAGCTTGATAAAGACTATATATATGACCTAAAAATTTACTAAAATGCCATTAATCAACCGATCTACTTATCGCCCGAAAAAAATTTATCAACAGGAAGCCCATCTCTCCACTATCATTCCTGCTCGATTAAAAAAACATCCTATCCCCAACTATACACGAAAAAAACTAGAACTAGACGATGGCGATTTTCTCAACCTCGATTGGCGAAAAAAAGAAAAGTCCAACAAAATCGTAATTCTTTGTCACGGCTTAGAAGGAGACAGCAAAAGAACTTACCTCAACAGCTGCTCTGATTACTTCTATGAGCGAGATTTCTCGGTACTTGCCTGGAATTATAGAAGTTGTGGTGGTGAAATGAATCGCCTGAAACGACTCTATCACCATGGTGCGTACGACGATTTAGAACGCGTCGTCAATCATTTGATCTCATTAGGCTATACAGAAATTGCTTTGGTAGGATTTTCTATGGGTGGTGCTCTACTTATGAATTATTTAGGAAATGTTTCAGTGCCAAAAGAAGTAAAAGTAGGGGTTGGTATTTCGGTCCCGATTTCTCTAAAATCTTCTGCAGATAGATTAAAAGCATTTCCGAATGTTGTTTATTTTCAGAATTTCAAGCGAACTTTATTGCCGAAAATCATAGAAAAAGCAAAACAATTTCCTGGTGCAATCAACCTTGATCTTCTGAAAAAAGTTCGATCATTCGACCAAATAGACGATTATGTTACTGCTCCTTTGCACAATTATCCGAACAAAGAGGCCTATTATACCGAAGCTTCTCCTAAACATTGTTTACACAAAATTCGTACTCCTTGTTTGGTTGTAAATGCTAAAAATGACCCATTTCTTGGCAAAGAATGTTACGACGTTTCCCTATTCGAGAACCATCCTTTTGTCTATTTCGAGCAACCCGAATTTGGTGGACATTGCGGTTTTTCTCTGAGCGGTCAACGACATTCTTGGGCAGATAAACGTGCTTATAATTTTGTGATGAAATACATACGAAAAACCGAGAATTCATAACAACTTTCTTATTTTCGTAAAAAAACATACCCGATGCAACAGAGTTTGTCGAAACTGAAAATATCCCTTATACAATATGATGTAGTTTGGGAAGATAGAAATGCGAATTTTTCTCGAATAGAAAATTTGATTAATTCAACAGAAACTGACCTAGTTTTGTTACCCGAAATGTTTCCGTCTGGCTTTTCGATGAATGTAGAAAAAATTGCAGAGAAACCATTCGGTGAATCTTTTCATTGGATGATGAATGTAGCAAAAACAAAGAAAGCTGCAATTGCAGGTAGTGTATCTACCAAAGAAAGCGATAAATATTTCAATCGTTTTTATTTTATTGCCCCAGAAGGATCAATTTATATTTATGATAAAAAGCATCTTTTTGGCTACGGAAAAGAAGCCGATGTTTATTCGGCTGGTGATCGGATAATTTCGATTGATTATCGTGGTTGGAAGATTCGCCCAATTGTTTGTTACGATCTTCGTTTCCCGGTATGGTGCAGAAATACAGATGATTATGATCTGATGCTCTGCAATGCTTCTTGGCCAAAATCTCGGCGAGAAGCTTGGATGAGTTTACTCAGGGCACGTGCTATAGAAAACATGGCCTATGTTGCTGGAGTCAACCGAACCGGTATCGATGGCTATAATTTAATCTATGAAGGCGACTCCCAACTCTATGATGCATTAGGAAATGAGCTAACAAATGAAAACGCAAGCAAAGAAGTGCTTACGTTTACCTTAGACTATCAATCTTTGCATTCGACAAGAAAACATTTCGGTTTTTTAGATGATCGTGATGCATTTAGTATAGACTATTAAATTTGTTTTTTTACTCTCCCATGATATCTACAACTACTTTTTGGTAAGATGATCTATTGCCACAAAGAATTAGTGCTCAGGCCCCAGCATATTTTTAGGATCCAGGATAGTGTCTAATTGTTGTTTAGACAATAGACCATACTCCAAAACCAAATGGTACACACTACCATTGGTAGCAAGAGCTTCTTTGGCAATTTTGGTACTTGTTTTATAACCTAAATAAGGATTAAGCGCAGTTACGATTCCGATACTATTTTGTACTTCTTGTTTCAGATGTTCTGTGTTTGCGGTAATTCCTTCTACACATTCTTGGCGTAGAGTCGTCATGGCATTGGTAAGATATTGTATCGATTCGATGATGGAGAATCCAATCACGGGTTCCATCACATTCAATTGTAATTGTCCGGCCTCTGCCGCAAAAGAGACCGTTAAATCATTACCCAAAACTTTGTAACAAACCTGATTAACCACTTCTGGTATTACGGGATTCACTTTACCTGGCATAATGGATGAGCCGGGTTGTTTTGGTGGTAAATTTATTTCGAATAATCCTGCTCTTGGCCCAGAAGTTAACAAACGTAAATCGTTACAAATTTTAGAAAGCTTGATACTCAGTTTTTTCAAAGCCGACGAATAATCGACAAAAGCGCTAGTATCGGAAGTAGCCTCGACAAGATTATCGGCCAACTGTACAGGTTCTTTCAATAAGTCGGCTATTTTTTGAGTACAAAGAGTAGCATAACCTGGCACAGCATTTAGTCCTGTACCGATTGCTGTTGCCCCCATATTAATCTCTAAGAATTGTTGAGCAACACGATGCAAATGATCAACTTCTTTTTTTAGGGTGAAGGAGAACCCTTCGAATTCTTGGCCCAACGTCATCGGGACAGCATCTTGCAGTTGAGTCCTTCCCATTTTGATAACCGTGCTGAATTCTTTTGCTTTTTTATCCAATGCTAAAGAAAGTTGTTCCAAAGCTTCGGTCAAAGGTTTATTCATTTCGAATAGAGCAATTTTTAGGGCTGTAGGATACGCATCATTGGTTGATTGAGATAGATTCACCTGATCGTTGGGCGAACAGTACTGGTAATCTCCTTTTTTCTTTCCTAAGAATTCTAAGGCTATATTGGCAATAACTTCGTTGGCATTCATGTTTACTGACGTTCCTGCTCCACCCTGAATCATATCAACCGGAAACTGATCAGCATAATTCCCTTTCAGCAATTCTCGACAAGCATATTCTATTGCTTGGTAGTGTGTATCCGACAATACACCCAATTCGTTATTGGCTTGTGCAGCACCCAATTTTACGATAGCCAGAGCTTTGATAAATTCTGGGTAATGATTGAGTTTATGGTTAGAAATCTGAAAGTTATTAATCGCCCTTTGTGTCTGAATTCCGTAATATGCCATTTCGGGAACAGAGAGTTCTCCTAATAAATCCGATTCGATTCTCATTTTTTGCATGTCTTTTGTATTGCTTCATTATTTGGATAAAATTACAAAAATCACTTCTCACAACAATCAGAAAATCTCCAAAATATTAATCAATCGGTTTTTCTACTTTCTATTCTTTTTATCCTTCTCTTTTGGTAAAAGAACTCCCTAGTCTTATCATTTATTCTACCGAAATCTATACCCAAAAAAATAATCAATAATATTTCGGTAGAATAAGTATATTTAGCTTTTCCTTGATGACATGAAAACTACTCGATATTATTCCTTAGACGTGTTTCGTGGTGCAACCATCGCATTGATGATTTTGGTTAATAATCCAGGTTCTTGGTCGTATATGTTTTCGCCACTACAACATGCGTCATGGCACGGATGTACACCGACCGATTTGGTTTTTCCTTTCTTTCTTTTTGCAGTTGGGAATGCCATGTCTTTTGGGATGTCTCACCTGAAACTGCAAGCTAGCAATGTTTTTTGGAAAAAAATTATCAAACGAACGATTCTCATTTTTGCTATCGGATTATTTATCAACTGGTGGCCATTTCTCAAATGGGAAAACAATGAATTAGTATTCAGAGCATGGCGAGAATCAGAGGAAAACGGCGTTCGGATTATGGGTGTTTTACAACGAATTGCCATCGCTAATTTCTTTGCCTCTACCTTGGCTTATTATTATAGAGATAGAGTAGTTCTAAAAATTTCTATTTTAATTCTTTTATTCTATTGGGCTTTAACCTTTTTCTTAGGAGGTGTTGATCCTTACAGTTTAGAGGGATTTATCGGCACAAAAATCGATGTCCATTTAATTGGTTTGGCTCATATGTATAAAGGTGAAGGTGTTCCTTTTGATCCAGAGGGCTTGTATAGCACAATTCCTGCGATTTCTCAGATTCTATTAGGATATTTGGTTGGAGTATACATCCAGAAACAAGGCGATATCCGATGGTTTTCTCGTTCTTTACCTGCAAGTAATCTGCCTATATATCGTATGCTTAGCGGTTTATTTGTTCTAGGAGCTTTTGCTTTGATTATGGGGTATATTTGGCAGTTAGACTTTCCGTACAACAAAAAAATATGGAGTAGCTCATACGTTATTCATACCACAGCTTTGGCAATTTTCACCATTGGCTGTATGGTATGGTTCGCTGAAGTTTTGCAAATGCATCCTGCTTGGATGAGGTTTTTCGATGTTTTTGGGAAGAATCCTCTTTTCATTTTTGTCCTTAGTGGACTTTTACCAAGACTGTTACAACTCATTCGAATAAAAGACGGATTTACCGAAACTGGGGAAATTCGGTATCTTTCTCCTTTGAGCTGGTTCTATGAAAACATTTGTGCACAAATTCCAGGAACTCCAAAAATTGGCTCTTTTTTCTATTCGCTAGTTTTCTTAGCACTTTTTTGGGGTCTAGCCTTTCTTCTTGATCGAAAAAAAATCTATATCAAGGTTTAATAAATACCGGTAAGAGGTTTCACTGAATTGGTTTGCTTCCTTGCTCTCTGAAATAAGCTAATTTACTTTGAAATAAAGTTGCCATTGTATGGGCTTGTTTTAGAGCTTTTTCGGTGGTTTCGTCTGCTTCGAAGTTCTCTTTCAGTGTTTCTGTAAACAACGATAACCAACGTTCGAAATGTTCTTCGCTCAGACCCAAGGAAATATGTGGTGGGAAAGGACGACCTCTATACGTATATTGATCCTCGAACAAAATCGTTTCCCAAAATTGATACATTTTGTGCAAATGATGCGGCCAACGATCTTGGATTACACGATCGAAAATAGGACCAATCAAATCATCCTTCTGTACTTTTCCATAAAAAGTATCAACCAACAATTCAATTTCTTCTCGGCTCGTAATTTTCTTTTTCATCGTCATTCGTATTAAAAATTTATTACCACTTCAGCTTCATTTTCAAAACATATTCTCCCTCAAAACTTGGCTGATTGCTTGTTCTATCTCCTACTGTAATCTTGTAATTTCCGTTGCGAATTGGCAACGAAAATAATACCGATTTTCCTAATTGATTTCCTTGCGTTCCGTCTGGATTTAAAATTTGTATAATACCAATATTTGCAGTAGAATCAGCCGTCAATAGACTTATTTCTAATTTATTGGCTGTATCTGTATTGACCCAGAAAACATTGCGTTGATTTGCTTTTTTCGAAACTTTTTGTTCCGCTTTAGCATAGCTAAATTTCAGTGTATCTACCTCATCAGGCAACTGCGGTTTTATCGTAAGCTTACGAGTCGAAACTGGTTTTTGCTTTTTCACCGCTAATTTTTCAGGTTTTTCTTGCAAAACTTCTTCCTCTTCTTCTTTCGGTTGATTCCGTTGTAACAAATCGGCATATTCCTCCTTTACACCTATTGGACTAGGTTTGATTTCTGGAGTTCTTGGTCGATCACATCCTACAAAAAGGAGGAGAAAAAAGACGAATAAAAAAGTTCTCAAAACGGGAAAAATATTTGTACTAAATTACAAAAATATTTCGATTGACTGTCTTTCTGTTTGGATTGGAATATTCTTTTTTGGCTGATTTTCATCAGGAAATTTAGTAATTAATTTGATTGATAAAAGAAACATTTTTCGATGTTTTCGACAATTTCTGGTTAGATAAAAACCATTAAAATCTACGAATGTTGTAAATTGAACCAAAACTCTGCCAAAAATGTTAGCGTACACAAAATTGGGTAAGGGCATAAATACCCTTATTTTTTTACATGGTTTCTTAGAAAACAGAAAAATTTGGTTTGATTTAGCAGAAGATTTGGCCTCTGATTTTTCTATCCTTTTAATTGATTTTCCGGGTCATGGTTTATCAAAAAACATTGATGGAAATCCTTCCGTTGATCAAATAGCAAGAGAAGTTATTCGGGTAGCCGACCATGAAAATATAGAATCTTTCACGGTTTGGGGACACTCGATGGGTGGCTATGTAGCTTTGGCTATTGCAGATCTTTTCCCCCAGAGATTAGATGCTTTAGTCTTGATGAATTCGACTACGTTTGCCGATAATGTTGAAAAGAAGTTACAACGAATAAAAGCTAAGAAAACAGTAGAAAAAAACCTTAAAACCTTGATAAATCTTAGCATTCCTAATTTATTTTATCAACAAAAGAATGAAGAAAAACAAGCAGCTATCGAAGTTCTAAAAGAGATTGCGTACGAAACAAGTGTAGAAGGTGCACAGTATGCATTAGATGCAATGCGTTTGCGCCCTGATCGACATAAAACTTTGCTTCAATTCCCTAAACCTTCTTTGGTTATTGTCGGAAAGTATGACCAAACAGTAAATCCTAGAGAATTACTTGCATGCCTAGAGAATCATCCTGCCGTAACCACAAAAACGCTCTCGACCGGGCATGTTTCTCATTACGAGAACTATAATGAAGTACTGAAAATCGCTTGGCAATTTCTGAGAGCTGTCTATTATTAATTATCGCTCGACTCGATGAATGAAACGAGTGAGTTTTACCGCCATATCAAAAAATATAATTTTTGCATTACCGTTTCTCTCGATATGATAAGCCGCTTCGTTGAGCTCGGTGAGAATATCTTCTATATTTCGGCTATTGATATAAGGAAAAAAACCTGCCCACTTGAAAGAGTCGGATTTTACTTGTAGGTAACTTATCTCATCGGCTTGATAATTTTTGAGCAATGCTTGACGATAAATTTCCGACGAATGAATTAGGAAATTTTTCTGCTCGTCCCTCGACCATAGAGATATTTCATTGGCCCAGAGAATTATCTCTCGCAAGGCAGATAGTTTCTTTTTGGCCAAAAATGCCAAACGTACCATCGATACAAAATAAGTATCATAGAGTGAATGATCTTCTGTTGCAAGTTGCTTAGCCACACGTAAATTTCCCTGAGCCATGAAAGCAAATTGTTTGGCAAGTTCTCTAGGGATATTTTCTTGTTCTACGAGATATTTTTCAACTGCAGCATCAGTCAGATGTGGAATATTTACAACCTGACAGCGCGACAAAATGGTGGGTAAAATCGCATCTTGTTTTTCGGCAATCAGAATAAAAATTGTTCTTTGGGGTGGCTCTTCTATAACTTTCAGGAGTTTATTCGCTGCATCTTCGTTCATCAAATCTGCATGCCAAATAATCATTACCTTGTATCCACCCTCGTAACTGTTCAGGGTTAAACGTTTGATGATATCATTGGCTTCGTGAACATTGATTATGCCTTGTTTTTTTTCTATGCCTAGGAATTTCATCCAATCAGAATAATTTCCGTACGGATTTTCTAAGACAAAATTTCTCCACAAACCGATGTATTTTGTAGCTACAGGGTGTTGGCCGTCGCTTGCCGAAACTTTGTTATAAGGATAAGAGAAATGTAAATCTGGATGTTGTAAATGAACAACTTTCTGTGTACAGCTCGCTGTAGAATCTGGACATAAAATATGCTGAGCATACGCAATAGCCAAGGGTAAAGCGCCTACACCTTCGGGTGCAATAAATAATTGTGCATGACTTATTCTGCCGTCTTTTATGGTAGCTTTTAATTGATCAATTAGTTCGGTTTGCCCGACAATATTATCCCATAACATACTCCAAAATTACAACATTTTCATTGAGTTTTTAGAAGTGATTTAAAT
The DNA here is from genome assembly GCF_000189415.1 of Weeksella virosa DSM 16922. Lineage (GTDB taxonomy): Bacteria > Bacteroidota > Bacteroidia > Flavobacteriales > Weeksellaceae > Weeksella > Weeksella virosa. The sequence continues at coordinate 1,098,158 of NC_015144.1, read as the reverse complement.
CAGTTGGATTGATTAAATAGATAATAAAGTTTATTTTTGCTCTTATTAAGTCTAAATAAGAGAAATGAAATACTTTTATTTACTTGTTCTATTGGTCGTTCTCTGTTTACTTTCTCTTTTTATAGGAGTAAAGGAGATACCACTACGCTCTATTTTCTCCTTGTCTGATGATGAAATAATGATATTGGCAATTAGCCGAATTCCGAGAACGATTGCCTTGATTTTGACAGGGGTCGGGCTTAGCATTTCGGGATTTATCATGCAACAAATTGCCCAAAACAAATTTGTAGCACCTTCTACAGCTGGTACGCTTGATGCTGCAAAAATGGGAATACTGCTCAGTATCATTTCTTTTCAGCACATTTCGGTTTTCGGTAAAACCCTTATTGCATTGTCTTTTACTCTTTTAGCCACTTGTATTTTTATAATAATGATCAGAAGAATTCGTACAAAAAATACCATATTCATTCCGCTCATCGGTATTATGTACGGGAATATTCTCAATGCAATTTCTACTTTTTATGCCTACAAAAACAATATAGTACAGAGTGTCCAGGGATGGATGATGGGCGACTTTTCTTCGGTTTTACAAGGCAATTACGAGTCGATCTATTTCATCCTACCAGCCGTAGTCATTACTTATTTATATGCCAATGAATTTGTTGTAGTCGGGATGGGCGAAAACTTCTCTAAAAATCTTGGTCTCAATTACCATAGCGTCGTCTATATCGGATTGTTTTGTGTTGCGCTCACCGTAAGTATTACGGTGGTTACGATAGGAGCTATTCCTTTTTTGGGCCTAATAATCCCGAATGTTGTGAGCATGATTCATGGTGATAACCTAAAAAGAACTTTACCCTATACAGCAATTTATGGTGCTATTTTCTTGATAATTTGTGATTTAATCAGCCGAATAATTATTTTCCCGTATGAAGTGCCAATAGGTTTGACAATTGGTATCGTAGGCGGAATATTTTTCTCTTTTCTCATCCTAAAACGTAAAGCCTAATGACCAAAACTTTACGAAATAGAACCATTATCCTGAGCAGTGTCTTCGTTTTTGTTACTGCGATTTTTATGTTTTATAACATAGGAAACAATCTCGATTATGTTTTACCAAGAAGACTTATTCGTCTTTGTACAATTATTTTGGTAGGCATTTGTGTGGGGTATTCTTCTTTGATTTTCCAGACGATAACCAACAATAAAATTCTCACACCATCGATCATGGGATATGAAGCGGTCTTCATTCTCTTCCAAACATTTTTAGTGTTTTTGTATGGCGACAAAAGTTTTAAAGTAATCAATCAGAACGATAACTTTTTTATTTCGATTGCTTTTATGATGCTATTTTCCTTTATCATGTATTTTGTGTTATTTAAAAAAGGAAAAAACAATATCTATCATTTATTATTGATAGGATTAGTACTTGGTACTTTATTTAGCACGCTGAGTCAATTTTTACAAATCATCATCGATCCTAATGAGTTCTCTATGATAGAAGCTTTTATGTTTGTATCCTTTACCAAAATGAATACGACACTACTCTACACTGCTACAGGCATCATACTCGTTACTTTAGTTCTGGCACAACCTTATCTCAAATATCTAGATGTGATCGCACTTGGTCGAGAACATGCTATAAATCTTGGTTTGAACTATAATCGTCTTATCCAGCTTTACATGTTCATCATATCCATTTTTGTTTCCGTATCAACCGCTTTGGTTGGCCCGATAGCCTTTCTAGGCATTATGGTAACCAATTTATGTTACGAGCTTTTTATCACTAGACAGCACCGATACATGGTATGGCTTTGTAGTATTATTGCTTGTGTTTTTTTATTGATTGGCCAAACATTGGTCGAACATTTTTTCAATTTTTCAACCACAACAAGCATTGTCATCAACTTTATTGGTGGCGTTTATTTTATTTATCTCGTCCTTAAATCAACCCAAAAAAAATGATTAAAGTAGAAAATATATACAAACAATTTGGTAAGCGAGAGGTGCTTAAAGGCGTAGGATTTGACATTCCGAAAAACCAAATCACCTCGCTAATTGGCCCTAATGGTGCCGGAAAAAGCACGTTATTATCAATCATTAGCCGTCTGATAGAAAAAGACAAAGGATCGGTTAGTTTAGATGGAGAAAATCTTTTCAAAATAAAAAATAAAGAGTTAGCCAAACATTTATCTTTCTTGAAACAAGCCAATCATCTCGATCTTAGATTAACGGTAGAAGAACTTGTAGCTTTTGGTCGATTCCCATACTCTAAAGGCAAATTAACACAGATTGATCACGAAAAAATACAAGAAGCAATTACCTTTTGCTCACTAGAAGATTTCAAAGATTGTTATTTGGATGAATTGAGTGGTGGACAGCGTCAACGTGCATTTCTTGCAATGGTGATTGCCCAAGATACCGAATACATTTTGCTCGATGAGCCGCTGAATAATCTAGATATGAAGCTTTCGGTACAAGTAATGAAAACCCTAAAACGCTTGGTCGAAGAGAAAGGAAAAACAGTGATAATTGTGATTCATGAAATCAATTTTGCTTCGAATTATTCAGACTATATCATTGCTTTGAAAAACGGTAAAGTGCTGAAAAAAGGCCCTACAGAAGAAGTTATTTCTGCCGAAAATCTAAAAGAAATTTTCGATCTCAATTTTGAAGTAATCGAACGAAACGGACAACGAATTTGTAACTATTTTAATTTATAAAACATTCAATATGAAAAAGTTAATACATTTATCTATTCTTACGACACTCTTATTGGTTGGTGCTTGTAAAGAAAATGAACAACACCACAATGCCAATATCGATACCATCGAAGTTGTACACGAATTAGGGACAACACAAGTAAAAGAAAATCCAGAGCGGGTAGTTGTTTTTGATATTGGATCGCTCGAAACTTTGGATCAATTGGGTGTGAAAATTGTCGGTATACCAAAAGATTTCTTACCCGAACATTTACAGCAATATGCACAAGACTCGAGCATAGAAAATGTAGGCTCTGTGAAAGAAGCAAACTACGAAAAAGTAAATGCTTTGAATCCTGATTTGATCATCATTTCTGATCGATTACAAGACGCTTATAAAGAACTTTCTTCTATTGCACCTACAATTTACATGCAAGTTGATTACAAAGATTACCTCAACTCTTTCGAAAAAAATACCCTTACTTTAGGAAAAATATTCGGGAAAGAAAAAGAAACTGAAGAGAAGGTAAAACAGATAAAAGACAAAATCCAAACAGAAAAAGATATTCTTTCGAAAGATGATAAAAAAGCCCTAATTGTATTGTACAATAATGGGAAATTTAGTGCCTATGGAAAAGGTTCTCGGTTTGGCTTTATTCATGATGTTTTGGGAGTGCAACAAGCCACCGAAAACTTGGAGGTATCTACACACGGGCAACCAATCTCTAATGAATTTATCGAACACAAAAATCCAGATTACTTATTTATTGTCGATCGTTCTGCCATGATTAATCGTGTAGAAACCAATAAAAAAGAAATAGAAAACGTATTAATTCAGCGTACAAATGCTTATAAAAATGGTAAAATTATTTACCTAAATCCGCAGGTTTGGTACGTATCGGGAGGAGGATTAACTTCTACACAAATGATGGTGGATGAGGTGAAAAATGCCTTAAAATAATATATTATGAACAAGCCAAAAATTGCAAGAAAAGAATTCGAATTGGTTGGGAAAGAATATATTACACCGCACTATATCCGGGTTACTTTACAATGTGATGATATTTCCCCATATGCTAATTGCACCTTAGGAGTCAATAACAAAATAATGATTCCGCCCACAGGAGTTGATCGCGTTTATTTTCCTACACTTACTAAGAAGGGGTTCGATCATACTTCTGTAGAAGAACATTTACGCCCTATCATCCGGACATATACGCATCGATACATCGATCTAGAAAAAAATCAATTGCAGATAGATTTTGTACATCATGGCGAAAACGGACCTGCTTCGGCTTGGGCTATTCATGCCGAAAAAGGAGATAAAATCGGTGTGGTGATGAAAGCGCAAAAAACAGAATTATGCCCACCAGCAGATTGGTATTTCTTGATTGGCGATGCCACAGCCATTCCGGTAATTGCCTCTATATTAGAATCTTTACCACAAGATGCAAAAGGTATTGTACTGCTCGAAACTCCTACCAAAGAAGATGAGCAAAATTTACAAAAACCAGATGGTATAACTATAAAATGGTTGCACAATCTACATCCAGAAAAAGGAAGTGAATTAGCAAAAATCGCTCAACAACACACAATACCGAGCATCGAAAACAAATTTGCATATGTTGCTGCCGAATTCTCTACGGTAAAAGTACTGAGAAATTATTTTAGAAAAGAGTTAGGTTGGACCAGAGACGAACTCTATGCCTATTCGTATTGGAAAGCCGGATTCGCCGAAGACAAATCGGTTACTTCTCGAGAAGAAGAAAAAAATTCTTTCGAATAAAAACTTATATTCTAGTAAAAAAACAAAACCACTAACAAAGCAAATCCTCTTGGGTTTGCTTTTTCTTTTTTGCCCATCTTCTATACCCCAAAACGCTCGCAGCAATCACACCCATCGCATAAAAAACAACTAAAAAAATATCGCTGCTTTTATGATGATATCGACGAAAAATTTTTTCATTATTTTGGATTATTTGTACAATATCCACCACCGATTGTTTGTCATCCATCCCTTTATGATAAACCGTTAGAGGTTTATTTTCATCAATTAGTTGGAGCAGAAAACTATTATTTTTATAAGCATAAATTGTGTCGTTGTGCCAAAACTTTATGTACTTCACTGGATAACTCAACGATCTATTTTTATTGATTTTCTCTGCACGATATTCCCCTTGTTTCTCTATCATCCCACTGCTATGATAAAAGGATGAATACGGCGTTAGCAAGACGATGGATTGCTGAATAAACAACCCAGAAAAAACCACAAAAAGTACAAGGTAGACAACTTGTGGCAACCACGATTTTATCTCATTTATTTTCAATAGTATCTTTATTATTTATCTAATATTTCTTGTAGATTGGCAGGAGAATAGTTCACCGATTTCAACGTTTTATGATCATCTTTCCGATAGACCAAAAACAAACCATCTTTCTCTTTATAATAACTTTCTGTCTTGTCTTTATCGTAATAATATTGCTGAGTTTCTTTCGCTTCTTCTTCAGTTTTACAAGCTTTACTCATATTCGATCGTTGCACTTCTTCAAACAATTCATAAAACTTTCCTTGCAATCCAAACTCTAAAATAGCCCCAGAAAGTACATATTGCAAATCGCAAAAAGCATCAGCAATTTCCACTAAATCTTTTTTATCAATCGCTTGTTGCAACTCTGCCAACTCTTCAGTTAACAAAGCCAAACGCAATTGACAACGATCCGCTGACGGTATTTGAGGTTTCTCTAGAATTGGATGCTGAAAAGTAGTATGAAATGCTTTTACTGCCTGCAAAGGTTTTGGTTCGATCATCTTATAAATTATTTTGATTGGATAATGTGCTAAAAATACGGAACTATTCTTCGAGTTAGAAAATATCCAGAACAAAAAACTTAGTCAACAGAGCAAAAAATCATAGATTATTGATAAAAAATTTTCTATTTCTAAGAATTATATCCTACCAAAAGCCAACAAATTAACTTATTTGATAAAATAAAAAATAAGTTTGTACGGAATTATCTTAAAAATCTTGTAGTCTGCTGAGAAAAGATTATTTTTGCCTATTCGAGAAATAGAACATGAAGAATATCCGTAATTTTTGTATTATCGCTCACATCGACCATGGAAAAAGTACCCTGGCCGACCGTTTATTACAAGTAACAAAAACCGTTACCGATCGTGAGTTGCAAAGTCAGACCCTAGACGATATGGATTTGGAACGAGAACGTGGGATTACCATCAAATCTCATGCGATCCAGATGGAGTATGAAAAAGATGGTGAAACCTATATTCTAAACCTTATTGATACGCCAGGACACGTGGACTTCTCATACGAAGTTTCTCGTTCTATTGCAGCTTGTGAAGGTGCTCTACTTATCGTAGATGCGGCACAAAGCATACAGGCACAAACCATTTCTAACCTATATTTGGCGTTGGAAAATGATCTAGAAATCATCCCGGTACTAAATAAAATAGATTTACCTTCTGCTAATCCAGAAGAAGTAACCGATGATATTGTCGATTTAATTGGTTGCGATCCTAGCGATGTTTTACGCGTAAGTGGAAAAACTGGTGAAGGAGTAGAAGAACTTCTACACACAATTATAGAACGCATTCCTGCTCCGCAAGGGGATCCAAACGCACCCTTACAAGCGTTGATTTTCGATTCTGTGTATAATCCTTTCCGTGGAATAGAAGCTTTCTACAAAGTAGTAAATGGAGAAATAAGAAAAGGTGATGAAGTAAAGTTTATGGCAACCGGCAGAAAATACCATGCCGATGAGATTGGAACTTTAAAGCTCACCCAGGTTGAGAAAAAAATCATCAAAACAGGAGATGTTGGATATATCATTTCGGGTATAAAAACGGCTTCTGAGGTAAAAGTTGGTGATACAATTACTTTGACAGAAAATCCTGCTGCCGAGCCAATTGATGGTTTCGAAGAGGTGAAGCCAATGGTTTTCGCAGGGATTTATCCTGTAGATACGGAGGATTACGAAGAACTACGTGCTTCTATCGAGAAACTCCGACTAAACGACGCTTCTCTTACTTATGAGGCAGAGTCTTCTGCAGCCTTGGGATTTGGTTTCCGCTGTGGATTCTTAGGAATGTTGCACCTAGAAATCATTCAAGAGCGCTTGGAACGAGAATTCAATATGACCGTAATTACTACTGTACCAAACGTATCGTATGAAGCATATTTAGAGAAAAATCCTACCGTAATGATACCGGTACATAACCCTTCTGAACTTCCAGATCCGACAGGTCTCAATCGTGTAGAAGAACCATATATCAAAGCTTCGATTATTACAAAATCTGAGTTTGTTGGTCCAGTAATGAGTTTATGTATCGAGAAAAGAGGCGAATTAACTTCGCAAAATTACTTGACTCAGCATCGGGTAGAATTGGTTTTTGATATGCCTTTGGCAGAAGTTGTTTTTGATTTTTACGATCGTCTAAAATCGATTTCGAAAGGTTATGCATCATTCGATTATACTCCATCGGGTATGAAAGCCTCTAAATTGGTAAAAGTAGACGTGATGATTAACGGAGAAATTGTAGACGCACTTTCTGCACTCATTCACATAGACAATGCCTATACTATTGGTAAGAAGATGTGTGAAAAATTGAAAGAATTAATCCCTCGTCAGCAGTTTGATATTCCGATTCAGGCAGCAATTGGTGCGAAAATCATTGCTCGAGAAACGATCAAGGCCCTCCGAAAAGATGTTACTGCAAAGTGTTATGGTGGTGATATCTCTCGTAAGCGTAAGTTATTAGAAAAACAAAAAGCAGGAAAGAAAAGAATGCGTCAGATTGGACGAGTAGAAGTTCCACAATCAGCATTCTTGGCCGTATTGAAGTTAAACGACTAAAAAAGTTTTTCCCCCAATATATCAACCACTTTAATAATCAATTAGAGTGGTTTTTTGTACCTTATTATTATCAAAATCGGAATAAAAATTGTAATTTATCTAAAAAATAATCATTTAAAAAATACAAAATCATGACTTTTAATGAAATCATTAATAGTAATGAAAAAGTTTTGGTTGACTTTTTTGCTACTTGGTGTGGCCCTTGCCAAATGATGCACCCCATTCTAGAACAACTAAAAGAAGAAGTAAAAGACGGGGTAAAAATTATAAAAATAGACATTGATAAAAACCAGGCACTTGCCGCAAGATATCGTGTACAAGGCGTTCCCACGTTTATTCTTTTTAGAAATGGACAACAAGTCTGGAAAGAGAGTGGTGCACGAAACAAAGAAAGCTTACTCCAAGTAATTCAACAACATTAAGATTTTTTACCCTTATAAAATTTATAGAATACAAATAAAATTCCTATCCAAATTGGAATTAAAATTACTGGAACATGCATCCCAGTCAGGGTCATCAGTACTAAAATCGTTAGTAGAAATACAATAGAAATATAATTAGAGATTGGATAAAATATTGATGGAAATTTTGTTTCTATGTGATTGTTTACTTTATTTTTCCTAAATTTTAGATGGGTATAACTTATCATCAACCAATTGATAATCAACGCAGAGACAACCAGAGACATAAGATATTCTAATGCTTTTTCTGGTATAACTTTATTGATGATAATGCAAATTGCCGCAAAACAAGATGAAACCAAAATTGCATTTATTGGCACATGATTCTTGTTTAGTTTTAGTAAAGCTTTAGGGGCATTTCCTTGTTCGGCCAACCCAAAAAGCATTCGACTATTACTATAAACACTACTGTTATAGACCGAAAGAGCTGCCGTTAAAACAATGATATTTAGTGCATTTGCGATCAGTTTGGTAAAACTAATAGTGTGCCCAAAAAGATCCAACTCGAAACCATCTAAATTCTTAAAAACCATCACAAATGGACTTGAATCTTTATCTATTTCTGCCCAAGGACTCAACGAAAATAATATAATTAGAGCTCCTACATAGAAAATTAATATCCTATAAATCACTTGGTTAGTTGCTTTTGGGATTGTTTTTTCTGGATTTTTTGCTTCAGCAGCAGTAATACCGATTAATTCGAGTCCTCCGAAAGAAAACATAATAAGTGCCATAGCAGCAAACAAACCTGTATAGTGATTTTCTGAATGATTAAAAAGACCTTTCGGGAAGAAACCTCCATTATTCCATAAGTTTTCTATCGTTGCATTTTCTCCTCCAGTACCACTTAATAATAAATATGTGCCAAAAATTATCATCGCAATAATTGCAATGACTTTGATGATAGAAAACCAGAATTCAGTTTCACCATAGACTTTTACAGAAGCCAAATTGAGTACTGTAATGACCAAAAAGAAAAATAAGCTCGATACCCAAAGCGGAATTTCTGGCCACCAAAAATGTACATAATGACCGATGGCTGTAAGTTCTGCCATACTTACCAGAATGTAGAGAATCCAATAATTCCAACCAGATGCAAAGCCTGGGAAATTTCCCCAATATTTATAAGCGAAATAACTAAAGCTACCAGAGACAGGTTCTTGTACGACCATTTCGCCCAACTGACGCATGATAAAAAAAGCAATAACCCCAGCCATTGCATACCCCAAAATTACAGAAGGACCAGCTAAAACTGCAGCTTGCCCGATTCCCAAAAATAATCCTGTGCCAATTGCACCGCCCAAGGCAATGAGCTGAATATGCCGATTGGTCAGTCCACGAACTAAGCTTGATGTTTGATTGGATTCTTCTTTTCGACTCATGTGCTATAATTATAATTGCTAAAGGTAAGAAAACTTGTTTTTAGTATTTGAATTTGATGAATGATTTATCTAGACAAAAGGATACTGATAAAATACTGATTTGGTCACCATTTTTTTTCGATAATAGTTTGTTTATCAGTTACATAAAAAAATAAATGTAATTTTATCTAAAATTTTCTTGTTTTTATAAAAATCAGTCTTATATTTGCAAACTCAAACGCACTACAATCAATCGGGGTGTAGCGTAGCCCGGTCATCGCGCCTGGTTTGGGACCAGGAGGTCGCAGGTTCGAATCCTGCCACCCCGACAATTAAAACTCGTATTTCTTATAAAGATGTACGAGTTTTTGTTGTTTTCTAAGATCCCTTGTATTCTACTCTTTAAGAATAAATTAACTTCATCTATTACTATATATTTCTAGGATGAAATTAAGATTCTTTTGTTGAGGTTTATCCATCATCAAAACATTTTGTGTATTTTATTATTAGTCTCGGTATAATCCCCTTAGCAATGCTAACATTATTCTGATCTCTTAGTATAGTTTGATTAATCGATGAATAAAAAATCTTTGTTTCTTAGTAAAAAAAAACAGTACAAAAGTACTGTTTCATTTTCTGTGAGTATAAAATTTATTGTTTAATAATTTTTTGAGTAACTGCCTTACCATCTGAAAAATAAATCTTCACGAAATAAACTCCTTTCAAAAGACTTTTCAGAGAAATAGTGTTCTTCTTAGAATATGCTCGTACAACGCGTCCATTCGTATCCAAAATCTCTAAACGATTGATCGATGTAGCCGACTTTATAATTAACCAATCTTTGGTCGGATTTGGGTAAATTTCTAGATTTTGATTTGCAAAAACGCTTGTCGAAAGATTTTCATCTAAATAGTGCATTATTTTTGCAAAATCTGGTATTCCATGTCCGTAATCGTTGTTCGGATTTTGAAAACGATTTCCTGCTTGGTGAACAGCTTCTATGATTTGTGCTACTGTAAATTTTTCATATTTCTGAATCAATGATGCTACTGCACCTGCCGTTATCGGAGAAGAAAAGGATGTCCCGTTATTCCGTACTATTTCCTCGCCCCACCATCCATAATTATAGACCGGCACCGAAACACCTAGAGCGACCACATCAGGTTTTATGCGATTATCGGCCGTGGGCCCATAGGATGAGAAATACGCAATATTCCCTTGCAAATCGACAGCACCAATTGATAAAACATTATGTGCATCTGCTGGAGCAGAAATTTTCCCCCAAGGAGAAGAGCGTTCATTCCCGGCAGAAATCACCAAAATCATACCTTTCTCTGCTGCGATATTTGCGCCTCGAGTGATGTAGGTTGTTTTGCCATCCAAATCGTCTGTAGAATAATTATAGCGGGCATCGTCGAACTCATAATAACCCAAGGAAGTGTTGATGATATCTACTCCTAAACTATCGGCTTTTTCTGCTGCCATTACCCAATAAACCATTTCTAAGGGTGTCTCTGTTGCAGCATCTTCTGTGCGAAATAGATACAAATCGGCATCGTAACCTGTGCCCGTATATTCTGGAGTTTTTGCAGCAATATTACTCAAAACCATTGTTCCATGGTCATTAGAGTTTACATTATAAACATCGGTGCTTTTGGTAACAAAATCATACGTAAATTTTATTCTACCATTATTTCTACTATTTGCAAAAGCTTGCATGGTATTTACATAAGGAAAGCCCGCATCAATCACAGCTAGTTTTACATTTTTACCTGTAAATCCTTGATTATGCAATACTTGTAGATTCAATTGTTGAATAAACTCATCCGAAACATGCGCTTTGGTTCTGTCTAGATTTCTTGTAGAAACCGTAAATTTTGAAACTTTATTTTCGGTTCGTACTGCTTTGGGATTTTGAACAAAGGTCTCTACTTTATTCACAAAAGGTAATTGAGAAAGAGTAAGAATATCCTGCTCAGATTTCGCATTTACTACTACTCCATTGAGCCATTTAGAGTGACCTAAAATCGGAAAATTTTTTTTCACTTGTTGTACATAGGTAACCTCCAACGGTACATCTCGCTCATCGAGATTCACTCCTCTTTTGTTTCGTCTGTCCAACGCGTCTTGAGAAAGAATGCTTAGTGGTTGAGCAAGTGAAACAGTTGCTTGTGGTTTATCCTTGAACTCGACAAAAACCAATTCTTGTGCAGTTAAAAACGTACAAAAAAGCCCTAATCCTACTGTAAATATTTTTTGCATTGCGTTAATTTATAGCTAGAAAGGTAATTATTTTATTTTTCATATGTCTGGAAAATTTCTTTTTTTCGTCTTTCGATTTTTTCTTTTATTGTAGGATTGATTTGATCGGTTGATTCGATTGTTATCGAATCTTTTTCATCTTTCCGAAAACGTAACTCCACTTCTTTGTTCTGAAATAACAGTTGATTAGGCTTTTTTTCTTTGATTCTGAAGTTGACTTTGAATATCGAATCTAAAACTAAAAACTGATCGGGTAGTAAAACAACTTCTTCTTTAGCTTGCTCTATTTTTTTTGTCTTATGCTCAATTTCTGTTTTTTCTGATTGATTATCATCTTTTGGTGCAACCATTTTCGTAATTTTTGTGTCTTTTAGTTGAGTAGCAGATGACATGGTTTTTAGTTGAGACTCATCTCCCTGATGGGATGTTTTGTTTTCGCCCAAATTAGTCGCCAAAATAAGTTGGCTTTTCTCGGAAATAGCTATTGCATCTTTCTCTATTTCTGTTCTTTCATCAAATGTTTGTTTTGTTGTTTTACCAAAAGCATTGTCTAGCGTATTTTTCGTCAGAGTTTCTTTTGATGGTTCTTTTATACGTTCTTCTTTCTTGGAGTTGGAAGAAATATTACTTCCTACGGGATCTTGCTCGATTGTTTGTAGTGATTTTTCTGGTTTAGATTCTACATTCGAGATCACTATAAATTCTTTTTCTGATGAAGGATTGGCTTTCTTCATATAATACAATACAAAAACAGGAACAGCAATTAATGCATATACAGCTGCAGAAAACCATACTTTATCCTTGAAGCTTGTCCTAGGTACTTCTTTTTTCGGATACATGTGTTTTTCTATTCTTTGCCAAACTCGTTCTTCGGGTTTTTCTTCTAAATTTTTTGCTTGCTCCCGAAAAAGTTCTTCTAAATTAACCTTTTCCATCATTTTACATTTACTTAGTTTGTTTGCTCAATAGCTCTTTTAGCTTTGTTTTGGCTAGATTGAGCTGCGATTTAGAAGTTCCTTCTGATATTTCCAAGATTTGAGCAATTTCTTTGTGTTTATACCCTTCTAATACAAAAAGAGTAAAAACCAATCGGCAGCCTTCTGGCAAGAGAAACAAAGTTTGCATGATATCCTGTTCTTCGAGTGATGTATTTTCGGTTGCTATTAGTGTTTTGGCTTCGATAGATTGATCATAATCTACCATAATTGCCTTGTTTTTACGCAATTCCATCAGGCATTCATTTACAAAAATACGATGCATCCAACCTTCAAAACTTCCCTGAAATCGATAAGATTCTAAATTCTGAAAAACTCTTAAGAATCCTTTTACCAAAGCATCTTCGGCTTGATGAATATTAGAAAAATATCGTTTACAAACTCCAAAAAATCGTGCATCATATTTTTCATAAAGCATTTTTTGTGCTTTAGAATCATGATTGATGCAAGCCTTTATCATTTGTTTCTCGTTCAAAATATATTTCTTACTTATCGTTTAGATGCGAAAAATACGCTCTTGGTTGTTTTAATTGCCTCAATTATTTGTTAAAGTTCTGAATACTTATTCAGTTATAATAAAAAAAATCGTTCTATTGGCAACTTTCTCGGGTTATTTATTGAGTTTTTTTGCTTTCGATAGTGTTGATTTTGAAAATTACTAGATACTGATCGACTGTTTAGCCAGTTGATTTATTTTCAATGGGTAGAAAGAAGAAAAGTTCTTTTTGTGTAGATTCTAGACTAAATTATTTTTCAATAAATATTCGGCTATCTGGACAGTGTTGGTCGCGGCTCCTTTGCGCAAGTTATCAGCAACAATCCAACAATTAAGAGTATTGGGCTGAGAGTAATCTCTACGAATTCTACCGACAAAAACCTCATCTTTCCCTTCAGAAAACAGTGCCATAGGATAGATATTAGTTTCTGGATTATCTTGTACCACTACTCCATCTTCTTGTGATAAAATTCGCCGTACATCGGCCAAATCAAAATCATTTTCAAACTCGATGTTCACCGACTCAGAATGTCCGCCTTGCACGGGAACTCGCACAGCAGTTGCAGTAATTTTGAGCTCTGGTATACGCATAATTTTCTTAGGTTCTCGAGTGAGTTTTAATTCTTCTTTGGTATAAGCTGTTTCTTCATCAAAAACATCGCAATGCGGTAATGCATTTTTGAAGATTTGGTAAGGATAAACCATGGCTGTTTTTTCTCCTTTTATTTCTCCTTCTAATTGATCTACTGCCTCTTTACCGGTTCCGGTAACCGATTGATAGGTGGAAACTATAACTCGCTTTATTCCGTATTTTTTATGAAGTGGATTGAGTACCATTACTAGTTGAATGGTAGAACAATTAGGGTTGGCGATGATTTTATCGTTCTTGGTCAGAATATCTGCATTGATTTCTGGTACAATCAAGGGAACTTTTTTATCCATTCGGAAAGCTGATGAGTTGTCTATTACGGTAATTCCTTTTTCTGCGAAGAAAGGTGCCCATTTTAAAGAAACATCGCCTCCTGCAGAGAACAAAGCAATAGCAGCTCTTTTTTCTATAGCCTCTTCAATCGACACGATCGGAATTTCTTCTCCTTTGAAGTTTACAGTATTTCCTACCGAACGAGCAGAAGCAACAGGAATCAATTCGGTTATTGGGAAATTTCTTTCTTCTAGGACTGCTAACATTATTTGTCCGACCATTCCGGTAACACCTACAACCACTATTTTCATACAGCTTTATATTTTAACAAAAATAAGAATTAATGATATAAAATAAAAAAGGCCGATGTGAAACATCAGCCTTTCTTATGGTTATGTATAAAAATTATTTTACGAATTTAGAAATACGAGTTACACCGTTGTTGTCTTGTACACGTACAAAGTAAACTCCTTTTGATAAGTTAGAGATATTTACTTTTCCGTCTAAAGCAACTTTTACAGGGATAACACGACCTGAAACATCAGCAATTTCTACTTTAGCAATTTTTAAATTATTCTCTAATTCAATTTTTAATTCATTACCAGATACTCCTACTCGTAATTTAGAGCTTCCTAATTCTACAGTTCCTAAACTAGTTTCACCAGTTACGTGTAATAACCAAGAAACATCTGGGAAACCTAAAGAAGCAAGGCTTATTGCACCCTCGTCGGTAACACACTCAGACCCTGGCCATCCGATATAAGAATGTGCTGTTTGTGGTTTATCGTTGTTACCAAACCAAGCTCTTGAGTCACCTCCATTAACGAATGAATACCCTACTGCAGCACCAAATTTAGAACCTGCTGGGATGGTATATGGTTCAAAAAACTCAATCGTATGCCATGCTGTTTGTCCAGCTGGAACAGTAATACTACCGTATGCATCCTCTACAAGGTCATCCATTGACATCGGAATTTCATCAGCAGTTACATCAACACCTGAAGGTAATAAAGCAACTGTAGCATCAAATGTTACTCCGTTATAAACAGAAGTAGCAAACTCTACTTTAGTAATTTTGAAGTCACCATCTATACCGGCAGTAGTTAAATCAAAGAAACGGCTATCGTGGTTTTTTACTGGCTCTCCTGGTGTGCTAGATTGACATAAAGGTGTAGAGTCTGAGAAAACCTGAGGATCAGAATACTGGATGATAGATTGCTCAGCTTTCGAACCATTGTCGCTATATACAGCATCTGGAGTTCCTGCCTCGTTATAAGAAGATTGCAATTGATCTTTGTTTACATTGATTTTTTGTGCAAAAGCTACTGAAACAGCTGCAACTGATAAAAGAGTAAAGATTTTTTTCATAACTGTTATTTTTTATTTGTTATAGGCTAATGTAGAAAAAGATTATGAAATAAAAAAACCTTAGCATATTTTTTCTAAGGTTTCTTTAAATTTTAACATTTTTGGTACGAATTAGACAAAATCGTTATAAGCAGATTTTAGATTTTCTGCGATAACTTCTGCTGAGTGTCCTTCTATATGGTGACGCTCTAACATATGTACCAATTCACCATCTTTGAAAAGTGCAATTGCCGGTGAACTTGGCGGGAATGGAGCAAAGTGCTCGCGTGCTTTGGCCACAGCATCTATATCATAACCAGCAAAAACAGTTGTAAGGTTAGTAGGCACTTTTTCGTTATCTAAGGATAATATAACTCCTGGTCTTGCTGCCCCTGCTGCACACCCACAAACGCTATTGACCATTACCAGAGTAGTTCCTGGTTGTTGTAATGCTTCTTCTACCGCTTGCGCAGATGTTAAATCTTTAAACCCATGAGAAGTCAATTGCTCTTTCATGGGTAATACTATTTCTGATGGATACATCTTATCTTGTTTTATATATTAATACCTAACAAATATACAATTTTCTTCATTAATAAGCTATTTTCTCATTTGATTAAAATTTCGCTTTGCTTACATTTGAAAAAAAAATTATCTCTTACCATGTCTGCAACTTTTGGCAAAGATGAAAAACTGAAAAGTCGTAAAGCAATCGAGCGTTTGTTTACCGATTCACGATCGTACTCGGTCTACCCTTTACGAATTGTTTATCGGGTAAGCGAACAAGAAAAAAATCAATTTGCAGTAAGTGTCAGTAAAAAAAGATTCAAATTAGCGGTGGATCGCAATAAGATGAAAAGAAGAATACGAGAGGCGTATCGTCTTAATAAAACCCTACTCGATAATAGTCCTTTACGGTATGAAATGATGGTTATCTATCTTAGTAAAGATAAAAATAGCTTTCTCGAGATTGAGAAAGCTATGCAAGTTATTTTGAAGAAGCTTGTTTCTGTTTCAAATGCTCATTAAGACGAATTGCTCGAAGATAGACAATCGCTAAAAGGATGCCTAAGATTCCTCCCAGAACACCTACGGCAAATGGAAAGTTTTCTTCGGCCATTAGACTTATTTTAAAATCGAATTTATAAATACTAAATCCTATTGCAGCAGCAAATAAAAGGATTAAACCATACATTAACTTTTTCATCATATATTAAATTCATTTATAAATAGGGCGCCAATATTGGTTGTAAATAATTTTATTGCGATGGATAATAAAATAACACCAAAAACTTTCTTCAGAATACTCAAAACGCCAGGGCCCAAAACTTTCTCTAATTTCCCAGCAAATTTTAGCACCAAATATACGACGAGCATATTTAATATAATACCTATCACGATATTAACATCTTCATATTGCGAACGTAAAGATAAAACCGTAGTCAATGATCCAGCTCCAGCAACTAACGGGAAAGCAATAGGTACGATAGAGGCAGAGCTCGCTTCGACCCCTTTTTGGATTTCGATACCCAAAATCATTTCTAAGGCAATCACAAAAATAACAAACGCACCGGCCACAGCAAAGGCTTGTACATCGACATTAAAAAGACTGAGAATCTTAGTCCCGAAAAACAAAAAAGAAATAAGGAGAATACCTGCAGCAATCGCTGCTTTTTCTGATTGTATATGACCTGCTTTCGAACGGATATCGACAATAATTGGTATGCTACCCAAAATATCGATAACCGCAAACAAAACGGCAAAAGTAGCACCGATCTGTTCTAATGATAATTCTTGGAAGATTTGCATTTTTTTATTGTGCTTTTTGAATCACAAAAATAAGAGATTTATTGAGCATAACAACTATTCGGACTCAAAAGAATTAGTTGATCGATTGTTCAGAATTTAGCCATTCGATTGTGGCTCACTGCAACGGGTTTCGTAAATGCTACATTACTATTATTTTCCACCCAATTTTTCCAACAATTTTCTTATAAATAGATTAGGCGGAAATATTGGGATATAAACCTACCAAATTGTTTTCATTGCTTATGAAGGAAAAAAACACCAACGGTAGAAATAATACGCGGAGATAATAGAGTAGTGGTGTCGTAAAAAAAGAACCACTAAAAAAAGAGGTTCTTTTCTATAAGTCTGTTTTACTGGTTGAAAAGAGAGCAATTTCCCTCCATAGTTCTATTGCTTTTTCGGGGTAAATATACACGAAACAATTAATTTTTTGCATGATTTTCAACATATTTATACCCTACAGCTTTTTTAGGATTTTGTTCCTTTATATTCATAAGCAACTTTTTGAGTATTTAAGTAGTCGATAAATGTTGATTTACAAGAGATTGTGGTTTTCTATGAGTAATCTATTTCTATCCAATAGCTTGATACATACGGATCAATGACTCTGTATCCGATAAGGCTTGTAAACTATCAGAGGTGTTTTTCATGGCGCCGTATTTTGCTCGTCGTGCATTGCTAAGTAATCGGTGCCATTCTACTATAAAATCTTCACTGATTTGTGCTTCTTTCATCAGCGTAATGGCTCGCTGATCGGTAAAATTAGCCACGTCTAAATGCGTTAGATTTTGTCCTATTTTCATCAACAATTCTTCTTGTTTAGTATAAAAAATAGGTTCATGCACGAGAGTTTTCAGTTCTTGTAGATCTTTTTTACAATTTAATTTTAGAACTGGTTTCGGATTATTTTTCTGTGATTGTATTTTCGATTTCTCTTCTAGAATATTCTCATTTTTTTCGGTAGTGTTTTTCTTTCTATACCAAACAATACCTCCGACCAAAACCATAATACCTCCTAACAACCAAATCCAAATATTACCCGATATTTCTTCTACTTTTTCGGGCAATTTTTCGGTGAGTGTTGGCAAAGTACTACTTTCTTTTCCAATATTAGCCAAATAATCATTCACCTGCCCAACCTTTGCAGTCGAATCTACTTTTACCGGTGCAGGATTCCCATTTACGGCAAGTTTTATGGTTTTAGAGGTTAAAGTGACGTACTTTTCAGTCGTAGGATTGAAGTACGAAAATTCTATCGGATCTAAGTGATATTCACCGCCATATTGCGGGATTACTACAAATTTTTCAGATATTTTTCCTTTGTAACCTTTCGAACTAATGCTTAGATTTTCATGCTTTTGTGGTGGATAAATTTCTAAATGTTCGTTTCCTCGTATACTAGGTAAAGCAATATTGTTTAGATTTCCTTCCCCCGAAATTTCTATCGCTATATTTGCACTTTCTTCTTGGTTGAGATTCGTTTTGTCGATGGTAGTTTGCATAGTAAAATTTCCTACTGCTCCACTAAAATTTTTGGGTTTACCGGCTGGCAAACTTTTCACTTTGAGATGAATAGGCTCGGATGATAATTTAACAGGGTCGGCACCATAATAGCCCGAAATATATAGATCTGCCGTAAATGATCCTATTTTTAGATTGCCTGCATCTTGCGGAAAAAGAAGATACCGCACCAATTCTTCTGAGATATAATATCGACCGTTGATCATTTCTTGTTTCATGCGTTCGCCCATTTCTTCATCGGGAATCGTTTTGGCATCGAAACCTGATAAATTTGCAGGTTTGAAATTTCGAACACGATTGAAAGCATTGTAATTGGTTGCGTATAATTTTACCGAAAGATTGATTGCTTCATTGACGTAAGGATTTTTTTTGGTTACTTCCGACGATAAAAAAACACCCTGATTGTGTGCTGCTTGATTTGTCGCATTCGATCGTTCTATCACCGTAATATCCAAAGTGCGAGTACTATATGTTCTACCATCGATAACAACTTTTGCCGGACCAATTCTATAATTCCCTTCTTTTTCGGCCAACAAAACCAACTCCAAACCAGAAGAAGATTGCATCTGACCGTTTACAACCTGAAAATTGCGCACATTTGTTTCATCTAAAACACGAAAACTCTTCAGATTTGGATAATCGATTGGTGAATCTACTGAAATTGATCGGCTATCACTAATCAAATAAAAACCAAGTTTGAAATGTTCTCCTACTCGAACTTGTTGCGAACTCACCTGAGATTTGAATGTAACATTTTGTGCCCAAGTTTTCGACCAGAGCATAGTTAATACTATAGTAAAATAGAAAAGTTTCATCTTCATTACCAATCCTTCGAGGCGTTATTTCTTGTTTTTTTTGCTTTTTGTTCTATGTATTTTCGTTGAGTATTCGCTTCTTGGTTTTGCAGTGCTTTTAGCAAACCATCTCCACGACTTGTATTGGGTGTATTTCGGTTTTCTTTTCCAGTACCGTCCTCCCCTTGATGTATCTGCTGTGATTCTTGGCCGTCTTCACCACGTTGATGACCTTTATCGCCACCACTCTGAGCTTGTTGCCCATTATTCTTTTCTTGTTTCGGATTTTTTCCTTGTTCTTGAGATAGTTGCTGAGGAGAATTTTGTTGTTTTTGTTCGTTTTGTTGTTTTTGGTTAGATGATGGATTAGACGAAGAATTTTGATTTTGATTGGAAGTATCTTGATCTTTCTTCTCGTTATTTTTCTCTTGTTTTGATTTTTCTTGTTCTTCTTCTAACATCTTTTTAGCCAAAGCATAATTATGCCGTGTATCCTCATCGCGTGGATTATTTTTTAATGCTTCTTTATAACTTTCTAAGGCTTTAGCAAATTCTTTTTCTTGCATATAGGCATTACCCATATTGTGATAAGCTTTCTGTTTGTCTATTTTGTTTTGGGCTAGTTGAGCCGACTTTTTATAGTGCGATATACTTTCTTTGTACCTTTTTTGTTCGAATAAAGTATTGCCCAAATTATAATTGGCTTTTACCGAGTTGGGCTCCTCTGTGGCTGCTTTCTTATATCTAAATTCAGCTTGTTCATAGTTTCCTTTTTCAAAAGCTTCGTTGCCCAAAATAATATCGTCCTTGGTTTGGTTTTGAGCCCAAGAAATCGAAAAAAACAATGCAAAGAATAGTCTGCTAATTTTTTTTATTGTGTAACTCATTTTGTTTTACAAACTTATTCTTTTTTTCCGTTAAATTTCTTATAGTCAGATGTTAATAATTCTATAAAAAGTAACAAAATCGCAAATCCTAAAAACCATTGAAAAAGGTGTTTCATATCGTGGGTGAATGATTGTGATATTTGGGTTTTATCCAAACGTTTTTTATACTCATTTATCTGATGTGTAACTTCATTTATCGTCCCATTACTGAGGTACATCCCGTTGGTTTGTTTAGCAATTTTATCAAGATTTTTTTCTTCTAATTTGGTAATGACAGTTCGCCCGTATTGATCGGTTTTATACTCATCTCCATACATGGATTGTACAGGAATTGGTGCGCCTTTATCTGTTCCTATCCCAATTGAAACCACATGAATCTGATTGTCATTCGCTAATTTAATCGATTGATTTTCACCACTTTCATGATCTTCTCCATCGGACAAAAGTACCACTAATTTACTGGTATTGGGTGCACCTTTGAGAACGGAAACAGCTTCTCGAAAGGCAGCCGAAAAATCGGTTCCTTGATTAGAAATCAAATTCGTAGATAGACTACCAAGATAACTATCGATTGCAGCATAATCATTGGTAAGCGGTGAAATGGTGTAACCGTCTGCTGCAAAAATTACCAAGGCTGCTCTATCACCTCCTAGCGAATTAAGGGATTGGCTGATAATGCGAGAAGCTTTCATTAAACGGCTAGGTGCAACATCTTGTGCATCCATACTGGTCGAAACATCTAAAAGATATACAATATCGATGCCTTCTCGGCTAACTTCTCTTTCTTCTACACCACCCAATGGATCCATAAGTGCCAAGATAAGTAAGAATAATCCAAGACAAGAAAGCAAAAGTTTCAGACCAAATTTTGATGGTGAATGACCTGGAAAAATCAACCTTTGCAAATGAGAATCGGCAAAAGAAGCTTTTACTTTTTTTCGCCAACGATACACATTGATCGAAAGATAAACCAAAACAATTAGTGCCAAAAACCACCAAGCTTGTTGTATATCACCCCACTGCATTAGATTAACTGTTTAAAAAGTGTTCGACGTAAAAATAGTTCTATCAGTAACAATACAAGGGCAGGAATCAGAAAGCGTGCAAATAATTCGGTATAATTATAATATTTTACTTCATTGATTTCTGATTTTTCTAATCGATCTATTTCTTGATAGATTTTTTGTAGAGATTGATTATCCGTAGCTCTAAAATATAGACCACCGGTGAGATCGGCAATATTTTGCAATAATTTTTCGTCAATATCGACCGGCATCATATCAAAAATATAATTTCCGTACATATCGTAGGCTGTAGGAAAAGGAGCTAAACCACGTGTTCCTATCCCGATTGTATAGACTTTTATTCCTCGAGATGTAGCCATTTCTGCAGCAGTTTGTGGAGAAATATACATCAAATCGTTGGTCGGATTGATACTTTCTACACCATCGGTCATTAGAATAATAACCTTACTTTTTGCTTTACTATCTTTGATATGATTGATAGCAGTTGCCAAGCCAATCCCGATGGCGGTACCGTCTTCTAATTCACCCGATTCTAGAGCATTAATCTCACGGATAAGAACTTCTCGGTCGGTGGTTAATGGGACACGTGTAAGCGCTTCGCCAGAATAGGAGACAAGACCCAAACGATCGGCTTGTCTTTCTTTTGAAAATTTCACCGCTACGGCTTTTAGAGCTGTCAAGCGATCGGGCTCTAAGTCTCGGGCCAACATACTCAATGATGTGTCGACAGTGAGCATTATATCAACTCCTTTATCGGATTTTATTTTGGTAGAAACATCAACAATTCTTGGTCGAGCAAGTGCTACAATGCACAAAGCCAAAGCCAAATACCGCAGAATAGGCAACAAAGGGCGCAATTGTGTCAAAGCACTTTTTGCTCCTCCGAAAGCACGCAATGTGCTGATTATCATGGCTTGTTTCTGTTTTTTTTGTCGAAATACTTGCCACAGTATAGCACAAGGAATAAGCAACAAGAGTAAAAGAAACCAGGGATGTTGAAACTCGAAATTACTCATTAATCCTTAATTTTTCTATAATTTTCACCCGTCACTTCGTCCACATTGAGATCTTTATTTTCTGGTATTTCCATGGGTTTCAGTTGTTGTACAAATTTTTCTATCCATTCTCTATAACTTAAACCAACAGAAACATCAAATGTTTGTTTGGCAAATTTCACCAAGTCTGCATCCGATAAAAAACGATTCAGCTGTTGTACCTCTTTTTCATCAATTTCTTCTTTTTTAGCTACTTCATCGACCAATTCATCAGTTAATAGTTCGGTACCATGAAAATGGTACAAACGACCGATATAGTTTTTCAGGGCAAAACTCAAGCGACTGTAAAACTCTTTTTGTTCGTTCCTTTCTAGATATTTTTTCTTATCAATCGAGTTCAATTCGTCCATCATTTCATCAAAAGGTGTTTTCTTAACGATGGATTTCAGACCTTTACTTTTCGAACGAATATAGAGAACTACAAGTATAATGGCGATGATGAATAAAATTAAGGTTACGATACCGTATATCCAATAACGATTCCAATAATCTTTCCAAGTATAATATTCCTCCATGATCGGTTTATTGGGTGCAAGCTGTGGATTTTCTGTATCTACATTGACATCCAACACATAAATCTGAAACGATTGGGTACGAAGCGTATCATTATTTTTTATAATTTTAATCGGTTTGATAAGAAATTGACCAGGCTCGAAACTTGTAATTTCTAGCGTTTGTTGCAAGGTTTTCTTTCCGGCCGAATTTGTTAACGTATCCTGTTGATGTTGCAAAATTTCGATATGATAAGAAAGTGTATCACTAAAAGTTGGCAAAACTACTTGATCATTCGTCTGTATAGGTAACTGAAACTGCAATTTGATCGGTTCACCTATTTTTATACGTGCCGTATCGATCCTACTTTGCAACTGTGCAAAAACCATATAAAAACTAAAAAAGAAATAAAAGGCGGCTAATTTTTTCATTATCTTTTTTGGGTTTTGAAATAGTTTAACAAGGGTTTTACATAATCTTCATCGGATCTAATTTTGAGAAAACCTGCATTATTTTTCTTGAAAATTGCCTCGAATCGACGTTCTAAATCTAGATAATATTGATGATATGTTTTTCGTACTTCGGCAGAAGAGGTATTAATTAAGCGAATTTCGCCCGTTTCACTATCTTGGATATTGACCAAACCAATATCGGGAAAAACTGTTTCCTTTTCGTCAAAAATGCGAAGACCGGTGACTTGATGTTTTTTGGCCAGAATCCGAATTTGTTTTTCGTATTCCGATGCATCAATAAAATCTGAAAAAATAAAAACATTATTTCTTCTTTTTATCTTTTGCATAAACTCTTCTAACGATTGTTGTAAATTGGTTTGTTTACTTTTGGGTTGGATGGTTATCAATTCTCGGATAATTCGCAAAACATGTTGTTTGCCTTTTTTGGGTGGAATCATTTTTTCTATATGATCAGAATACAGCACCAAACCCACACGATCGTTGTAAGTAATTGCCGAAAATGCCAAAGTAGCACAAATCTCGGCAATGGTTTCTATTTTTATTTGTTTTCGAGTCCCGTAATAATCAGATCCCGAAACATCGACCATAAGGTAGAGGGTTTGCTCGCGTTCTTCTTCGAAAACTTTTACATAAACTTCATCATATCGTGCAGTTTTATTCCAATCTATACTGCGTACATCATCACCGTATTGATAAGGCCGAATCTCAGAAAAAATCATACCTCTTCCTTTAAACGAACTATTGTATTCGCCCATAAAAAGATCAGAAGCTTTCCGACGACTTTTTATTTCAATACGTTTTACACGTTTGATTATTTCATTTACATCCATCCCAAAAATAATTTATTATGGAACAGGAATTACGTTCAGAATATTATCGATAATTTCTTCTGGAGTAATATTTTCTGCTTCTGCCTCGTAAGTAAGCCCGATTCGATGACGTAAAACATCTTTAGAAACCGCTCGAACATCATCCGGAATCACATAAGCTCTTTTGTGTAAGAAAGCGTATACTTTTGCTGCTTGAGCCAAATTTATCGATCCACGCGGAGATGAACCAAATGATATCATCGGGATCAATTTATTTAATCCGACTTCTTCGGGTTTACGAGTTGCAAAAACAATATCGAGGATATATTTCTCTATTTTTTCGTCCATATAAACTTTCTTCACGATTTCTCGTGCTTCGAGAATTTCTTGTAGAGAAATTACCTTTTCTATCTTCGGAAAAGTTTGCTGAATCGCATGCCGCAAAATCATTTGTTCTGCTTTTTTGCTCGGATACGTAATCACTGTTTTTAGCATAAAACGATCGACTTGTGCCTCGGGAAGAGGATAAGTACCTTCTTGTTCTACTGGGTTTTGCGTCGCCATTACCAAAAAAGGATTGTCTAGTAAATAGGTTTCTTCGCCAATTGTTACTTGTTTCTCTTGCATGGCTTCTAGCAAAGCTGATTGTACTTTTGCGGGCGATCGATTAATCTCGTCTGCAAGAATAAAGTTGGCGAAAATTGGTCCTTTTTTTATGCTAAAATCATTTTCTTTTACATTGTAAATCAAAGTACCAACAACATCTGCTGGTAACAAATCTGGCGTAAACTGAATACGAGAAAAACTGCCATCTACTGCTTGTGATAGAGTTTTGATCGCTAATGTCTTGGCTAATCCCGGAACGCCTTCTAGCAAAATATGCCCATTGCCTAATAAACCAATTAGTAAACTTTCGACCATTTTTTCTTGCCCAATAATGGTTTTATTGATTTCATTCGAAAGACGGGTAATAACTTCGCTTTTGGCTTCGATTAGCTGATTGAGTTCTTGTATTTCCAAGGTTGATTATGATTTGATTTTAACATCCAAATTTTGAACTAAATATTTACAATATCAAGTCTTAAGGTAAGAAATCTATCCTAGTATTGTGTTAAACTTTGTTAATAATTTATATTTATCTCCTTTCTTTTACCCTATAGAACATATAATCAACATTTTCTTTTGTTGGTAAAATAATTTTTTGGATAGAAAAGGTTTTAAAAAGTTGAATTTTAGTTTGGTACAAGAATTGAATTATTTAATATCAAATAAAAAAATTAGAACAACATGAAAAATATAATAATACTTTTGAGTTTTGGATGTATGTTGAGCGTTTCTGCGCAGACCCAGAGAAACCATTCTGATTATAACCCAAGAATGACACAGGAACAGTTTATGCAACAATTCAGTGATTTACAATTAACAAAAGAACAAGAAATTGCTCTACAAAATTGGTATATCAACGATCAACAGACCAAAAAATCTATGCGTAGAGGAAGCCGTGGAACACTACAATATTCAAAAGCAGAACAATATGACCCTAAGGCAGCGAAAAGGCGTTCTTCTTATAATTTTAGTCAGACAAACTCGATAGGAATCGAGCAAATTCTGACACCGAAACAATATGAATTGTACAAAAATAAACAGGCAAGATAATTAATTGATAGCAACAAAAAGTGCCGATAAAAAAGATTATTATCGGCACTTTTTTTCATATTAATTTATTTGTACTTTCTTCTAGCTATCGTAAAATGGCTGCTACGCCAGGTAACTCTTTCCCCTCTAAGCTCTCTAGCATTGCACCTCCTCCGGTAGAGACATAGCTTACTTTATCATCGTACCCAAAAGCTTTTACAAAAGCTACTGAATCTCCTCCTCCGACTAAAGAAAAAGCTCCTTTTTGGGTTGCTTCGGCGATTGCATCTCCTAAAGCGATTGTTCCTTTTGCGAAATTTTCCATCTCGAAAACTCCCAAAGGACCATTCCATAAAATTGTTTTCGAATCGAGAATTACTTGTGCAAAGTGGGCCGAAGTTTCGGGACCAACATCCATACCCATCCAATTATCTGGGATATTATTTACGCTAACCAATTGGGTTTCTGCATCGTTCGAAAATTTATTGGCAATAACATTGTCAATTGGTAAATAAAGTTTTACGTTGTTCTTCTTACAATCTTCTATAATTTCTTTTGCTAACTCTAGTTTATCATCCTCGACCAACGAAGCACCAATTTTACCCCCTTGTGCTTTGATAAATGTATACGTCATTCCGCCTCCAATAATAAGGTTATCGATTACCGGTAGAATGTTATTGATTATGGTAATTTTTGATGAAACTTTCGCACCACCTAAAATTGCAGTGATAGGATGTTCGCCAGATTTCAGAACTTTTTCTATTGCTTCTAATTCTTGCTGCATCAAATAACCAAATGCTTTTTTATCCGGAAAAAATTCGGCAACAATAGCGGTCGAAGCATGTGCTCTGTGTGCTGTACCGAATGCATCATTGACATATATGTCTCCAAATTTGCTCAGTTTTTCGGCAAATTCTCGATCTCCTTTTTCCTCTTCTGCCTGGAAGCGGACATTTTCTAACAAAAGAATCTCTCCATTTTGCAAATCTGCAACTTTTTGTTGTGCATCTTCTCCTACTGTATCTTTTGAGAAAATAACTTTTTTTCCCAAAACTTCTTCAATTTTCGGTACGATATTTTTCAAAGAAAATTGTTCATTTACTTGTCCTTTCGGACGTCCCAAGTGACTCATCAGAACAACCGAACCACCGTCATCGAGGATTTTTTCTATCGTAGGTTTCACTGCAACAATTCTCGTTGCATCGGTTACCTGTAAATTGGCATCTTGTGGTACATTGAAATCCACCCGAATGAGAGCTTTTTGATTTGCGAAATTAAAATCGTCTATTATTTTCATTGTTATTTGTCTTTTTTGTTAGTGTAGTTTTTTCTTAGCACAAAAATAAAGAAAGATTTTTAGTCGTCCTGTTTTTTATTTTGTTCACCTATCAACATTTCCTAAATAATGATAAAGTATTTAATTTTTAAATTTTTAAAAAAAGAAAAACTACTAAACTTTATTAGGCCTGTTAATATGTTGATAAATTGTTATCCTGAAAAGTTATCGTTAACTATCAACAAGTTGTTAGTCGATAAATATATTGATTATAAGTATATTAGTTTCTTTATTAACAAATTGTCAATATTATTGAAATAGATTTTTTGTTGATATATCCTTGCCGTAAATTTGTGCATACAGATGTGTAAAGAAATTATTTGAAAATGAAAACTTGCTCTTGTAGAATTTAATTTTTTGTTTACCTAAAAAATTGTTTCAGATATCCAAAAAATGCTCTGTAAAAGTTATTAATTTTCATTTCAAGTTTATCAACAATTTCATCATAGACTAAAACATTGATTATCATTAGAGTATAATTTCATGCTTAAAAAGCATGTTAAAAACTATTAAAATTATGAAAATTGCCTTAGGATCTGATCATGCAGGATACGAATTAAAAGAGAAAATCAAACAATTATTAACAACGGAAGGGTTTGAATATGAAGATTTTGGAGCTTTATCAACAGAAAGTGTTGATTATCCAGATTTTGCCCATCCTACGGCCGAAGCTGTCGAGAATAAAAGCTGTGATTTTGGTATTGTAATATGTGGTAGTGGACAAGGTGTTAACATGACAGCGAACAAGCATGCTGGTATTCGATCTGCCTTATGCTGGATGACTGATATTGCAGAATTATCGCGTAAACATAACGATGCAAATATATTGGCTTTGCCGGCGAGATTTATTGCAACCGAATATGCATTCGAGATTGTAAAAGTATTCTTAAATACACCTTTCGAGGGTGATCGTCATCAGAAAAGAATTAATAAAATTGCTTGTTCGTAGTAATGATTCCGAAAGAAAGTGTACTTTTATCGCCGAAAAAAATAATGTCGATTATATTTTCAAAAAAACAGTAGACGAATAGTTCTGATCAACATCAATACCCATCCCATACATTTGCGAATATAAGCATCCAAATCACTATCTTTTTTTTCTAGAATATAGAATAAGGATGGTACTATAGTTTTTGTATGTTTCAAATCCATTAGATAAAAATAAACGATCCAAATCATCACATCTCTGTTATCATTCTTTAAAATATTCTACATCATATTTTTTTGGTACAATCCATGCTATACTATAAAAAAATAAGTAAATTTATTGCATGAGATGTTTTCTAGATAAACATCCTTTAATCAACGCTATGTCGAAAAAAAAGAAAAAATTTTATACCAATAAAAAACATCAACAAAAACTTCAGAAATATAGTAAGAAAATAATAGAAGTTTTATTCAAAAATCAAAATAAACCTCTCAATTACAAGCAAATAGCTGCTGCATTGCATATAGAAAGTAGGATAGATAAAGAAATTCTGATCAAGAATTTACATATCTTGTGTGGAGAGAAAAAAATTACCGAGACCGATAGAGGCAAATTTAAGTTAGCCAATATCGATCGAGATTATTTAGTAGGAAAAATAGATATAACACAAAATGGGAGTGCTTATGTAATTATCGAAGGTTCTGAAAAAGATATTTTTATACCAAAAGGAAAAACAAAGCACGCCATGCAAGGCGACACCGTTCGGATATATCTCTATCCACCAAAACCCTATAGTAGGAGAGAGGCAGAGGTTGTAGAAATTGTACAACGCCTAAAAACTCGCTTTACCGGCATTTATGAAGAGCATAAATCGGGCAAATATGGTTTTGTAAGTATGCAAGGATCCGGTGCTTATGACTTCTATATTCCGAAAGGAAAAGCAAACCAGGCCAAAAACGGAGAAAAAGTAGTAGTCGAACTCCTAGAATGGCCAGATGGATTTGATTCGCCTATAGGCTCAATTACAGAAGTTCTAGGAAATCCGGAAAACTCAGATGTAGAGATGCACTCTATTTTGCTCGAATTTGGTTTACCCGAAGCATTTCCTGAAGAAGTAGAAGCAGAAGCCCAGCAACTCGATACCAAAATTGATGAAAATGAAGTAAAGAAACGCCGAGACATGCGTGATATACTCACCTTTACAATCGACCCGAAAGATGCCAAAGATTTTGATGATGCTTTGTCGATTCAACCATTGGAAAATGGTAATTGGGAGATAGGTGTTCATATTGCTGATGTCACACATTATGTACAACCTGGCACGTTAATCGATCAAGAAGCTTATAAACGAGCAACATCGGTATATTTGGTTGATCGAGTAGTCCCAATGTTACCAGAAATTTTGAGTAATAACGTTTGTTCTTTGCGGCCAAACGAAGATAAATATACTTTTTCGGGCGTGTTCGAACTAACGAATGAAGGCGATGTAGTGAAATCTTGGTTCGGACGAACTGCAATACATTCTAATCACCGTTTTAGTTATGAGGAGGCACAAGAACTAATCGAAGGTAAAACAGGCGATTACCAAGAAGAGATAAGAACATTGGATCGATTAGCTAAAAAATTACGTGCTCAACGTATGAAAGAAGGAGCGATAAACTTTGATAAAATAGAAGTAAAATTTCAGTTGGATCAAGACAATAATCCGACCGGCGTATTCTTCAAAATTAGCAAAGACTCTAATCATCTGATAGAAGAATTTATGTTACTTTGTAACCGAAAAGTATCCGAATTTGTTAGTCTAGAGAAAGGCAAAGAAAATGGTAGAACTTATATTTATCGCATCCATGATGAACCCGACCCAGATAAATTATTAGATCTAAAAAAATTCGTTATCCAGTTTGGGTACGAATTAGAAATCGGTGAGCGTAAAAAAACTATCCGTTCGATGAATCGATTATTGGCCGATGTAAAAGGAAAACCCGAAGAGAATATGATAGAAACCTTGGCAATGCGAAGCATGAGCAAAGCGAAATATTCTACAGAAAATATCGGTCACTATGGTTTGGCTTTCGATTATTATACCCATTTTACATCACCTATTCGGCGATATCCAGACATGATAGCACACCGTTTATTACAAGACTTCTTGGATAAAAAAAGCTCTCCACCGCAAGCCACTTACGAAGATAAATGTTTGCATTGTTCTAGCCGAGAAAAATTAGCCTCAGAAGCTGAAAGAGAGTCAATAAAATTTATGCAAGTGAAATATATGCAAGAGTTTGTAGGCGAAAATTTCGAAGGTTTTATATCTGGAATACAAGAATATGGAATTTTTGTCGAGTTACCTCTTACACGAAGCGAAGGGCTAATCCGTACCCGAAATATACCAGATGATCAGTATTCCTTTGATGAAAAAAATCATGCTTTGATAGGACGAAATACAGGAAAAAAGTATCAATTAGGAGATCGAGTTTCGGTGAAATTGATCAATGCTGATCTTTTGAAGAAACAATTGGATTTTGAACTGATAGATTAAGATAGTTTTACTACCTTGCAACTCTTTTCTAATTATGGAATTAATTGTATCGGCGTTTATAGTAGGTTGTATTTTGAGTATTTTTCTCATCGGACCTGTATTTTTTCTGCTTATTGATACTAGTTTGAACAAAGGTTGGCGGTCGGCAATTGTTCTCGATTTGGGTGTAATTGCTGCAGATGTTCTTTGTATTGCTGCAGCATATTATGGCTCTAAAGATTTTGCAAATTACGTAAACACACACCCAAAATATTATCAGATTTACATAATTGCTGGTTTTTTTATCATTGTCTATGGTTTTTTTATGTATTTCTCCAAACCCAGTTTACACCTTGGTGAAGAAACAGGAATTGTAGGCAAAAATTATCTCAAAACTTTCTTCAACGGATTTGTACTCAACTTGTTAAATGTAGGTGTTATAGTTTTTTGGTTTGTTATTGTTTCTTCAATTATTATCAAATATCCAGATCCTACACATTTTGTATGGTATATGTCGGTGGTGTTGAGTACTTATTTTAGTATAGATGTCATCAAAATTTTTTTAGCCGACAAGGTAAAATCAAAAATCACAGATGATAAAGTTTTTATGATTAGAAAAGTGGTAGGAATTTGTCTATTAATATTCGGAATTATTATTGGTCTGAAAGGTTTTGGTTTCTTCCAAGAAATTGATCAACGTATAGAAAATAAGTTGAAATTAGAAGAAAGGATTTAGATCTTTAACCCCAAAAAATATGTTTATTTCTAGATAATTTCTATTTCTACCAATGACTTTCTTATCTAGCAAAAATCAATACAATAAAAAGAAATAGATGCTCAAATTCGAGTAAGAATTTTTTTTATCACATCATCAGTCGAAAGATTAACGAAATAGTTATATCCTTTGTATTTTCTCGGATCTTTCCCAAAAATGCTCGTAGGGCGGATGGCTAAACTCTCATCTTGAACAACATCGTCCATCGATTGTCCGTAACCTAAGAAACCTGCAAAAGGATGAGTTCCACCCCAAAAAGAAATCACACGAGTGCCCATTAGTGAGGCCAAATGCATATTTGCACTATCCATAGACAACATCAAAGGTAATTGCGCAATGAGCGATAATTCTTCATAAAAAGACATTTTAGACGCTTTAGATTCGATATTATCATGCAACTTTTCCCACTGATGCAATAATTGAGTTTCTTTTTTTCCTCCACCAAATAAATAAACTTTATAACCTTTTGCTGCTAAAGCAACTACAATTTTTTTCATTTCTTTGAGCGGAAAAGTTTTGCTTTCGTATTTTGCAAAAGGGGCAATCCCAATTGTATTCGATAATTTGGGTAATCGTTCTGTTAAAGTATTCGATAAAACCAAAGGATAACCCAATTGTCTAAACACATCGGCGTAGCGTTCGGTCATTGGTCGCAAGGGTTGTAAGATTTTATTTTTTTGTGAAATCAACGCTTTTTTCTCTTTTCTACCTTTATTTAATGCAGAAACTTCAACTCCCGAAATACGGAATAACATCCCTAAAACTTGGGTACGAAGCACCTGATGGCAGTCAGCGTATTCGGTAAAATGAAAGGTTTTTAAATAACGATATAACCGAAGTATACCCCATAAACCTTTATATTGATGATCCAAATCAATCGAAAGAAAATGAGTGCCTTCAACTTGATCAAAAATTGCTTTCATCTTGGGACGCGATGCAACATAAACTTCTACATTTGGATTCTGTTCGATGAATTCTTGCAAAACAGGTGCTAACATCGCTACATCGCCCAAAGCAGAAAAACGCGTGACCAATAAGCGTTTTTTCTTTTTCGACATAGATTTTTTAGCTTTTCGCTTGAAAGGCAAGGGCATAAAATTTAAATTGTTTTACCATTGCCAATAAGCCATTTGCCCGCGTTGGAGATAGAAACTCTTGTAAACCAATATTTTGTATAAAATCTGTGTCAGACTCCAGTATGGCTCTCGGACTTTGATTGTTATACATTCTTAATAATAATGCTATAATTCCTTTCGGTAAAATGGCATTACTATCGGCCGTAAAATGTATGGTATCACCTTCCATTTTGGCATCTAACCAAACAGTCGATTGGCAACCTTTTATTACTTTGTCTTCTGTTTTTTGTTCTTCGGGCATCTCAACCAAGTCTTTCCCGAGCTCGATCAGATACTCATATCGTTGTTCCCAATTGTCGAAAAAAGAAAATTCATCAACAATTTCATTTTGTATTTCTGCTATTGTCATGCTACAAATTTATGAGTTTTTTAGGAGATTATTTTCTTCTGTAGAAAAGCTTTCTTAAAGATATTCTAAACCCGTAACTTTGATAAAAAAGTAGCATGAAAATTCTGGTTATTGATACCAATCACACTGTCTTAGTAGATAGTTTACGTGAGGCTGGCTTTATAGTTGATGAAGATTATCATTCATCTAAAGAAAAAATAGAAGAAAAAATTGATCAGTACGGTGGTTTGATTTTGCGTTCTCGTTTTCCGATTGATCGTTCTTTCATAGAAAAAGCAACCAAGCTCAAATGGATCGGTCGAGTAGGAGCAGGATTAGAAAATATCGATGAATCTTTTGCAGCGGAAAAAGGAATCGTTTTGTTCAATTCACCCGAAGGCAATCGTACTTCTGTTGGCGAACATGCAATAGGAATGTTATTGATGTTGATGCATCATTTGCGCCGTGCAGATCTTGAAGTCCGTAACGGAATTTGGCGACGAGAACAAAACCGTGGCGATGAACTGGCCGGAAAAACAGTCGGAATTATCGGTTATGGAAACATGGGAAATGCTTTCGCGAAACGTTTACAAGGGTTTGATGTTGAGGTTATTTGTTATGATATTCTACGCAATAAAGGCAACGAATTTGCTCAACAAGTCTCGCTAGAAGAACTATTTCTTCGGACAGATATTTTGAGTTTACACACACCACAAACTCCTCTGACATTGGGTATGATCAATACAAATTTTATCAATCAATTCCGACGCCCTTTTTACTTTATCAATACCGCAAGAGGAAAATCAGTAGTCAGCAAAGATTTGATCGAAGCATTGGAAAATGGAAAAGTTTTGGGTGCAGCTTTGGATGTTTTTGATTTTGAAAAGTCTTCTTTCGAAGGTATCCAAAAAAATGATTTTAATGAAGATTATCAATACTTCATCAAATCGGATAAAGTAGTTTTGGCACCTCATATTGCTGGCTGGACCCATCAATCAAAATATAAATTAGCGGCGAAAATTGTCGATAAGATTCTACAATGGAATGTAGAACACTCGAAAGACTAATTATCTTATATCAAGGAAAATAAGGCTTATAATATCGAAATTTGAAAGAAACATTTAATCGTATGAAATATCAAATTTATAAAGCAGAAACTCGTGGTAGGGCAAATCATGGCTGGCTTATTACGCATCATTCTTACAGTTTTGCAAATTATTACCAAGAGGATCGAATACATTTTGGTGCGCTTCGAGTTTTAAATGACGATGTTATTGCGGCAGGCACGGGATTTGGTCGTCATCCGCACGAGAATATGGAAATTATCACTTTACCCCAAAAAGGGGCTTTGCGCCATGAAGATAGTATGGGAAATGGTTCGGTGATTTATCCGAACGATATTCAGGTGATGTCTGCTGGGACTGGTATTTTTCATGCCGAGATGAATGCAAGCGAAACCGAAGCGTGTGAAATTTTTCAGATTTGGATTTTCCCGAATAAACAAAATGTTGCTCCTCGGTACGAACAAAAATCTATCAATGACTGGCGAAAAGATAATCAGCTTTATCAAATTCTTTCACCTAATCAAAACGAAATTGGTGTTTGGATTCATCAAGACGCTTGGATGTATCAAGGTGAATATTCGCAAAAAACACACGAAACATATTCTGTTCATAAAGAAAATCAAGGAGTTATGCTTTTTGTGATTGAAGGAAAAGTAGAGTTTGACGGAATTATGTTAAATAGAAGAGATGCTATAGAAATTACCGATGCAGAACAGATTGTATTTGATGTAGAAAAAGATTCGAAAATTCTTTTGATTGAAGTACCTTTGATTTTTTAGAGCGCGAACACACTCGAAACCAATCAAAATGCTAAAAAAACTTATTCAATATTTTGTAGAAAAATCAAAAGATAATAATCCAAAAGCAAAAGATTTTCTTTTACAATCTATTCCTTTGTGGATTTCTTCTATCTTGATTGGTCTTATTTCGGTAGGATATGCCGAATTGTTGCATTTTGGTGAAGCGACATTTTTATATTTTTATCATCAAGACCGTCGTTGGACTTTTGTTTTGGTTCCGTTCTTTTTTTTGCTTTCGTATCTTACGGTTTTCCGATTCGGTAAATTTGCCAATGCAAGTGGAATTCCGCAAGTAATGGCGGTTCTGAATATGAATAGCAAGCAGTTCAAGAAATACAACGAACAATTATTGAGCATTCGGATTATTATCGTAAAAATAATTTCGAGTTTTTTTATGTCTCTCGGCGGTGGAGTAGTGGGGAGGGAAGGTCCGACAATACAGATTGCTGCATCTGTTTTGCATGTGACCAATAAAATATTGCCTTCTTCGTGGCCCAAAATAAGTCAGAAACTAATGATTATTACTGGAGCTGCTGCTGGTTTAGCAGCTGCGTTTAATACACCATTGGGCGGTATTGTTTTTGCGATTGAAGAATTGACCAAAAATCATCTGAAATATCTGCGAACAACGGTTTTTTCTGCAGTAATTATTGCAGGTTTCACTGCACAAACTATTTTAGGCCCCTACTTAGTTTTTGGTTATCCGAAAGTAAATCCTGATGGCATTTCGTTCTTTTTCTTGATTATTCTTACTTCTATTATTTGCGGTATAGTAGGAGCATATTTTGGTGTCATCGCTTTTAACCTCAATCGTTTTCGAAAAAAATTAAAAAAAATTCCTCAATTTATCTTTGGTTTTATCATGGTTATTATCGCTTGCTTATTGGTTTTTTTTACCAATGAAGATAGCGTTGGAGCAGGAAATTTATTATTGGACCGCTTGCTTTTCGATTCTGATAAAACCGTCGAATGGTATACTTTACCTACAAGATTAATCAACGGATTGATATCGTTTACCAACGGAGGTGCAGGAGGAATTTTTGCCCCTGCGTTGAGTTTTGGGGGGACGATTGGATCGGTTATTGGCGAACTTTTCCAATTAAAACCACGACAAGTAAATATGTTGGTCTTAATTGGGATGGTAGGTTTTTTAACGGCTTTTACTCGTTCTCCTTTTACTTCGGCCGTTTTGGTACTCGAAATGACCGATAGACATTCTGTGATTTTTTATTTTATGATTGCTGCATTAATCGCTTCTCTCATTGCCAATACAATTGATAAACAATCTTTCTACGAGCGTACTGCTAAATCGATTGGGGATAGTTTACCGGATATAAAACCCATAAAAAACAAAAAATCTTCGGATATTAGTATCAATCAAGAATCATAATGCTATGAAAAAAATTATTCTACTTTTATCGATAGGATTAAGTTTACAACAATGTAAAAAAGACTTACCTATTATTGATAGCAAAACCGAAATAACTTTTAATTCTTCCTTTGATGAAATCGCAAAAAAGCTACCTTCTTTACAACAAGAAAAACTAAAAGAAGCTTTGTACATTATTTACGAGTACAATACAAAAGCGAAAACAACAGAGGCACGTTGGGCAATTGTTCGTCAGTTATTAGATGGCAAAAACTCTGATGAAATCTTTACATTAGCCGAAACATTAGCCAAAGAAAATGGTTTTTCTTGGAATCGAAATCAAGCTCCTTATCCTGGAGGTATTCCGGTTATGGAACAAGAAACTATTACAGAAAATGCTCCTGATATGGATTTACAAATGCATGCCGAGGTGAGTAATGCAGGCAACGGAATCCATATTTATCCATCAATCAGTGAAAAAAATGGTTCGAAACTAAACAATGACCAAGCTTTATCCGTTACTACCGATGTTTTGAGTAATCATCAAATTATTTATACCCAGAAAAATACTATTCCGTCACAAGCATATGATTTGATGAGTTCTTTTGATGGTTTTACGATTCATTATGCACATTTAGATCCTACCAAGATATATACTAATACGTTGGATTTGGTAATTCGAGTTCCGCATCCATCCAGGTATTTAAGTCTGAAGAAACAAGTACGAATTCCTGATCAATATGTAAAGGGTGTAAAAATAGTGTCGGATAGTATTATGGCAGAAGCACCAGCAGAAATCGGAAAAACCAATCCTTTGGCTACACGTTTTCTGCAAAATATAGTAAAAGGTAATCGTTCGGGAGCGTATGCAATTTCTAAGATATCGGATTATTCATCGTTTAATGATTTTGCCAATGATGTTACTTTGGGTAAGTTAGAGAATGCTAAAATAACATCAAATGAAATTATCAATGCCAATGAAAAAAGGGTAGAGGTGAGGGCAACTTTGGTTGATGAGAAAGGCACGAGCAAAGATTATTCTGTGATTGTAGAAAAGATCGATAACCGTTGGTTTGTTACTTCATTTCAATAGTAATAAATGTATTAGATGTTTTTGTTAGAGAGAAGTACTTGGTGATAAAAAAAAGGAGCTCGTAATGGGCTCCTTTTAGTTTTTATAAATAGTTTACTATTATTCTCCTGCTTGTTTTTTAGCTTCAGCTTTCATTTTTTCATTAGCAGTAATCGCAATTTCTACTCGTCTATTTTGTGCTCTACCGGCTGCTGTAGAGTTGTCTGCAATCGGCTCAGAGAGCCCAACACCTTTAGACGTTAAACGAGAAGAACTGATACCTTTAGAAACTAAATAATTAACCACTGATTTTGCTCTTTTTTCTGATAATGGTAAATTGAAATTTTGTGAGCCTACGTTGTCTGTATGTCCAACGATTAATAGGTTGGTGTCTGGATATTCTTTGAAAACTTGTATCAATTTATCCAAACTGTTTTTTGCTTTTGACGTAAGATTCTCTGAATTATAATCGAAAGTGACCGAAGAATTTTCATTCAAAATAAGATTAATACCTTCATCTGTACGAACTACTTCTGCACCTGGTAATACTTGTTCTATTTTCTCTGCTTGTTTATCCATATGCTGCCCAATCAGTATACCGGCTCCGCCACCTACGGCAGCACCAATTACTGATCCAAGAGCAGTATTACCTCCTTTTCCGACATTGTTTCCTAAAATTCCACCAATAACACCACCAGCTACTGTACCAATTGCAGCACCTCGTTGTGTATTATTTGTATTTTGAACCGCTTCACACGAAGAGAATATAAATGATCCTCCTAGTAAAATGGCCAATCCTGTTGTTTTTAATTGTATGTTTTTCATTGTTTTTATTTTCTTATTTGCTTAGGTAATAAACGATATTAATTAGCTTTCCTTCGAAAGATACATCTTGTACTAATGTCATTTGGGTATCAGAAACATTTTGGATTCTCATTCGATATCCAGATACAACATTTTTAGCTTTTTCGTTATTTACACGCTTAAAATTGAAGTATTTATTTGCTCCGTCGTCAGTAATCGTCCATTTTATAGCGTTGGTTCCCGATGGGCAATTGGCACCGCCTGTCAATGTATAGGTTCCAGAATTATTATTTTGGATTAAATGCCATTGACTACCACGATAACATTGATAAGGGGCTTCATCAAATACGGTAGCGGCAACCGTACCGGTTGCTCCTTGTAATTGTACATCTGTTACCGTCCAATCACCACGCACTTGTGTTTCGGTAGCTATAATCGCTTTCGTAGTACTGCAAGAAGATAAAATACCTAGAGCAGCAATGCTTGTTAATATTATTCCCTTTTTCATAGTTAATTTTTTTTGTCTTTTCGTGAAATTATATAAATTAGAGATGAATAGTTTTTTGTTTTTCTTGCTTTCAAATTCGATAGAATTCCTCTAAAAATTCCTCTGATAAATGGTATGCTTTTACCTTTATACTTCTCTGATAAAATACTTACATAAAAACTATCCAAGTGTTGTGGTAATATGTTTTCAATTTTCATACCAAACCCATCAAAATACGTTTTCATACTGTTTGGTGAAAAGTGCCACAGATGACGAGGAACATCATATGCAGCCCAAAATCTACCATAATATTGTGCGTCGTAACTTGTATGATTTGGTACGGCAATGATTAGTTTACCTTTTGGTTCAAGGTGATCGATGAGAGATTGTACAATTTCATCACGGTTACGGATATGTTCTAACACATGCCACAAAGTAATGATATCATAAGTTTCTTTTCTTTTTAGAATACTTTTCTCGGAAACGAGATCTCCAAGTTTATTTTGTGCCTGTTTTAGTGCTATAGGATTTGGCTCGAAACCTTCGACCGAAAATCCATAGTTTTTCATTGTAACTAGAAAATCGCCTACACCACAGCCATAATCTAAGATTTTTTTTCCATTTGTATATGTTTGGACGATTTTAGATTTTGATCGTAAATTATATTCTTTCGCTAATTGATATATTTTTTCGAAGATTGTCTTTTTTCCATTCGAATGCGATATATAATTTGGACTATCATAATACTTATCTAAATTATTCGGAGTAGGGTAGGTGTAAAGAATTCCTGTTTCTTCTTCTACTTTTAATTGAAATTCTTCCTGACTCAAAAAATAATCTTTTACCACAAAGTTTTTCATTCTATCTAAGACTATCGGCCCATATGAATTAACAATACACTAATATCGGCTGGCGAAATACCAGAAATTCTCGAGGCTTGTGCAACCGTTTCTGGACGTATTTTCGATAGCTTTTGTCGTGCTTCTATCGTCATCGAATTTAGTTGGTGATAATCGATATTCGCTGGTATTTTTAGATTTTCTAAGCGGGTTAACTTATCTGCATTGTTTTTCTCTTTTTTGATATATCCACGATATTTTATTTGTATTTCAGCTTCTTCTAATTCTTCATCTCCTAATTGGTTTTTTTCTACATACGATGCTATTTTCTCGATTGTAAGAAAATCATTCAGTTTTAGTTCTGGGCGCGCAATAACTGCAGCCATTTTATTGGCTTGTTTTAGCGGTGTACCTTTGCGTTCTTCTATGGTCGGATTTATCTGTTTGGGTGTTACCGATTCATTTTCTAAATAATTGATAAATGCATGTGCTTTAGAATATTTTTCCTCTACACGTTTCATTCTTCTTTCCGAAGCCAATCCAAGTTGATATCCTATTGGAGTTAGTCGCTCATCTGCATTATCCTGACGTAAAAGTATGCGGTATTCTGCACGAGATGTAAACATTCTATACGGTTCATCGACACCTTTAGTAATCAAATCATCTATTAAAACACCAATATACGCTTCGTTTCTCTTCAATATAAAAGGATCCTTTTCTTGTAGTTTCAATGCTGCATTGATTCCGGCTATTAATCCTTGTGATGCGGCTTCTTCGTACCCTGTTGTTCCGTTTATTTGTCCTGCAAAGTATAAGTTGTCTACTAATTTAGTTTCCAGCGTATGTTTCAATTGAGTTGGTGGGAAATAGTCATATTCAATGGCATATCCAGGCCTAAAAAATTTTGCTTTTT
Organism: Weeksella virosa DSM 16922; assembly: GCF_000189415.1. Taxonomy (GTDB): domain Bacteria; phylum Bacteroidota; class Bacteroidia; order Flavobacteriales; family Weeksellaceae; genus Weeksella; species Weeksella virosa. The sequence continues at coordinate 1,057,871 of NC_015144.1, read as the reverse complement.
CAAAGCCAGGTATAGAACGAATAGCTTTTCCTTGTACCTCCATTGGTAAAGAAGTAGAGAATCCATTGATATAATATTCTATGGTATTCCAGCCTTCTGGTTCGGCAAATATTTGGTGACGATCTTTGTCTGCAAAACGATTTATTTTATCTTCGATTGATGGGCAATACCGAGGACCAATACTTTTGATTGTCCCGTTAAACATTGGTGATCGGTCGAAGCCTTCTCTAAGTAAATCATGAACTTCTTGATTGGTGTAGGAAATATAACAGCTTCGTTGTTTTGTTAACTTTGGAGTTTCTGTATAAGAAAATTTACCAGGATTTTCGTCTCCGGGTTGTTCCATCATTTTACTAAAGTCTAGTGATCGACCATCTATTCTGGGAGGTGTTCCCGTTTTCATCCGGCCAGCATCAAATCCTAATTCTATTAATTGTTCGGTAATACCAAAAGCTGCTCCTTCGCCCATACGGCCTCCACCAAATTGTTTTTCACCCACATGAATTAATCCATTAAGAAAAGTTCCGTTGGTGAGTATAACGGCCTTACTTCTAATTTCAAGTCCCATATTCGTAATAACACCCTCGACTTTTCTGTTTTTTACGACTAGGTTTTTAACCATGTCTTGAAAAAAATCTATATTTTCTGTTTTTTCTAATGCTAGTCTCCATTCTTCTGCAAATCTCATTCGGTCTGATTGTGCTCTTGGGGACCACATAGCAGGTCCTTTAGAGAGGTTTAGCATTTTAAACTGTATCATTGTTTTATCGGTAATTATCCCAGAATAGCCACCCAAGGCATCAATTTCTCTGATAATTTGACCTTTGGCAATCCCGCCCATTGCAGGGTTACAAGACATTTGTGCAATGTTTTGTAGGTTCATTGTAATCAATAAGGTTTTACAGCCCATATTTGCGGCTGCGGCTGCGGCTTCTGCACCTGCATGTCCGCCACCAACGACGATAACGTCATAAGATGATTGAAATATCATGTTGTGTTTTCTTCTTAATCAATTGAATAATAAGCTAATCTTGTAAGTGTTCCACGTGGAACAATTCGATTATTGTGCCAAAGAGAACTTGTTGAGATAAAAGTTTTCTTTGGCGGTCATTTCTGCTTTGTCTTCTTTTTCGTAATCTAAATATCCAGCGAAATGTAGAATGCCATGAATCATTACTCTTGCCAATTCGTTTTGGAAGCTTACGGCATTGTTTTGGGCATTTTCTGCAATACGGGTAACGCTGATGAATATATCTCCATGCAACACATCGTTTTCTGAGTTATCAAAACCGATGACATCGGTGTAATAATCATGATCGAGATATTGTTGATTAATGGCTAGTAAGTATTCATCGTCGCAGAAAATATAATTCAATTCGCCAATGCTTTTGCCTTCTTCTAGCATGCTGTTTGTTATCCAATCTATCCATTCTTGCGAAGGAGAGATTTCGAAATCTGTTTCGTAAAAGAACTCTATCATAGTTTTAAAACCAAAAACCTAAACTTACATTAAATAGTCCTTTTTTTGTTTGAGGTGAATAAGTCCAAAATCCGTTAATAGGTCCGAAAGGACTGTCGTATCCATACGATATCCCGTATCCGATATAGCGGTATTTGGTGAAACGAATGTCGTCTAATTCGTCTTCTAGATTGCCTATATTGGCAAATAGATTGACGTAATGATTTTTTAATAATTTGGCTTGAATGTTCGAGCCAATTGTTAAGACATTTTCACCAATTGCAGAACCAAAACGTAACCCATGAAACTTTGTATAGTTGAGGAAGTTTTGTTCTATATAACCACCTAAAATAAATTTTTGGAGATTGGAAATGTTCTCATTAAAAAAGGTTCCAAAGTTAGCAGTAAATCTGTAACTGAGAAAATTATTGATTGGTAAATTTGTTTCTACTTGAGCTTTGAGTAGAGTGTATTTTTCAAAATCAACTGTATTCGAATCAAAATGCAAAGAGAAACTTGTCAGTATATTAGAGCCTATACGAGCATAGTTGGGGTTGTCTCGATTGTCAACTTTAAGGTAAGCAAACCCCTTTAAGAAATAAGCTTCTTCTTTGGGTTTGAAAAATCGAGTGCTATCTGAAATATAATTGTTGGTCGAAATATTCGCAAACTGATGTTCTAGACCAACTCCCACGGCATATTTTTCTCGTAAAGTAGATTGTATATAAAGACGATTGACGAAGTTTCTGAAGCGATAATTTAGTTCATTCTTATTTTCGTTCGGTATTTGAATGCCATAATCGAAATAATGCATATTAGAGCTTGCTCCAAAACTAGGGAAGTACCCATTGTCTATGTAAAAATTAATATTGTAACGAAAGTAATCACCAACTACAAAATCGGCAGAAAGATTAGTGTTTTTGAGTAATATGTTTTTTGATGTAAAGTTTAGCAACAATCCTGTCTTGAATACATCATCGTAATGTAAACCAAATTTCAGAAATTGTTTGTTTTGATTTTCGGTAAAATTTAAATGTAGAATATTGTTGTCAGCACTGTCTTTATCGATTATATAAGTGACATTCGAAAAGTTATCTGTTGCATAAAGTCGATTAATCCCGTCGGTGATGCTTTGATAATTGAGCAATTCGGGAGCTTTTATCCCAAAACGTCCTTCAACATAATTGTCATTAAATTTTTTTAGACCAGAAGTTTTCACGTCCCGAATCAAAACAAAATCATTTCTATTTTCGATAGGTCGAGTAGGAGAGGGGTGATTTTGTCGGGCAGCAATTTCTTTGAGCTGTGGCATCAAACTATCACCGGCTTCTAAACCTTTGGCAATAATTTCCTTTGCATTTTCGAAACTTGTGACGGTATAGTTATCAATATCAGGTCGGATAATAAGGTCTGCTAATTTTTTCTGCTTGGCAGAATTTTCTACAATATTGAACGAAATAATCTGAGAAATAACATCTATTGCCGAACCAATTTCTTCTTTTGGTTTCAATTTTCCTTCCTCAACATCTACGCCTATAATGATATCGGCACCCATTTTTTTCATCTCATCAGCGGGGAAATTATTGAGAACACCGCCATCTATATAGAGATGATTGTCTATTTCTACAGGCTTAATCATCGATGGATACGCAGCACTTGCCAGCATGACTTTGGGTAGAAATCCTTCGTGAAATACTTTTGCTTCACCTGTTTCTATATCGGTTGCTACACAAAAAAAAGGAGTAGGGAGTTTTTTAAAATCAGTTGTCGCATGTACATTCCTCAACATGTATGTTAGCAAATCTTGTGTTCCTTGGCCTGTAGAAATTGCTTGCGGAATTCTAATTTTAAAATTGTTGAAAGGCAACTCCAAGATATATTTTTCTTGATATGTTTTATTGAAAAACGGAATGTCTTGACGATTTTTTTCGTTTACGATTATGTTCGTTAAATCGAGTTGTTGGGTAATTTCAGAAAGTTCATCGGGCGTATATCCTGCTGCATATAAACCGCCAACGATTGCACCCATGCTTGTTCCACCAATATAATCGATATGGATCCCCGCCTCTTCTATTTTTTTTAATGCTCCGATATGGGCATATCCTTTCGCACCGCCACCACTTAGTACCACGCCAACCTTTGGGCGCTGAGTATTTTTTTGGGGGGGTTGGGCATATAGCAAACTCGAAACCACAAAAACGAATGCAAATAATTTCTTCATAAAGATTGAAAATAGTGGCTTAAAGGTAAGAAAAATCAATGAGTTGAGTAGAAAATCTTAGATTTGCCTTTGTGTAGAAAACGTTAAATTATCGATCAATTGAATTTTATCCTACCGAAATATAACGATCACTATTCTTGATAATAAACGCGCTGAACACGTGATGAAATCGACGTGAGAACTTCATAAGGTATGGTTTGCATCCATTCGGCAAATTTACTAAGAGATGGGTTTTCGCCAAAAATAATTACCTCATCGCCTGCTTTGCAATCAATATCCGTTACATCTACCATCATCATATCCATGCATATCGTCCCGACCGTCGCAGCCAATTGTCCATTGATATTTACCTTTGCATTTCCGTAACCCAAGCTTCGTCGAATTCCATCTGCATAACCAACTGGTAAAGTAGCGATTCGGGAATGTCTTTCGGCTGTAAAGCGTCTTCCATAACTCACCGTTTCACCTTTTTCGATTTCATTAATTTGTGAAATAACCGTCTTAAATTGCACAACGTTTTCTAATTTTTGCATAAAATCGCTGTATTCGCAATAGCCGTACATACCAATCCCTAGTCGTACCATGTCGTATTGGTGTTGGGGATAGGCAACAATTCCGGGTGAATTGAGAATGTGTTTTATTGGGTAATAACCTATTTTATCGGTAATATAATGGTAAGATGAATTAAAAACTCCAAACTGTTGTTGAGCATAATCTTTTTCAGTTGGTATATCAGCGGTAGCTAAATGACTGAAAATTGAACGTACATAAACGAGATTGGTCGATCGAAGTATTTCAATCAGCTCGTCTAATTGATTCGGTTTAAAACCCAAACGATTCATCCCGGTTTCTAATTTTATATGAATAGGAAAAGGTTGCGAAATTTGTTTTTCTTGTAGTTTCTGCAAGAAAAGTTGCAATACCCTTGCGGTATATATTTCGGGTTCTAATTGGTAATCGATTACTGTTGCATACGAATGTTGTTCGGGATTCATCACAATAATCGGAGTAGAAATACCGGCTTTGCGTAACTCTTTACCCTCGTCGGCAATGGCAACTCCCAAAAAATTTACTTTCATTTGTTGTAGAACATTTGCAATCTCGAAACTTCCTATACCGTAACTATTTGCTTTTACCATAGCCATTATTTTGGTTTCAGGTTTTAACAATGATCGATATGTTTGTATGTTATGTTCGAGATGTTCTAAATTTATTTCCAGAACCGTATCATGTGATTTTTTTTCGATATAATCTGATATTTTTTCTAACTGAAAAATTCTAGATCCTTTCAGTAAAATAACTTCATTGTGTATATTTTCATGTTGGATATGTCGAAGAAAATCATCGGTAGAAGAGAATGCTCTTACATAAGATTTGAATAATTTTTTATAGGCAGATATTTTTTCGCCAATCAAAACGATTTCTGTAAAATGGTACGGATTAACTAATTCGGCTGTCTTTTGGTATAATTCTTTGTCTGCTAATTTTGATTGCAATATATCGGTTAACACCAAAACTTTTCTTTCTCTCGATTGTTGAGCCAACGTATCCAATGCATTTTTTAGGGATATCAGATCCGAGTTGAATGCATCGTTGATTAAGATACTGTTGTTAATCGCCTCTTTTATTTCCAAACGCATTTCTATCGGTAAAAGTTTCTCAAACTTACTTTTGTAATCGTTTAGATTTTTATTGAGTGAATATATTGATGCACAGCAAATTAGAGCGTTTTGTATCGAGGCTTGATCTGTGAAAGGTATAATTATGTTAAATAAAACTCCTGAAATTTCAATATCTATAGAACTTTGCCCATTAATAGTCTGGTATTGTTTGAGTTGAACGGTTGCTTTGTCTGATTTACCAAACGTAATTCTTCGTTTCGAATCAAAAACAGGGTTAGACGAAATAAGTTCTTCAATCAATTCATCATCTGCAGGATAAATAATTTCTTGGGCCGCCTCTAGAAGTTGTATTTTTTCGAGTGCAAGAGATCGTCTATCGAGAAAGTTTTCTAAATGTGCAGAACCAATATTGGTTAAAATCGCTGTAGTAGGTTGCAGAATGCAACGTAAAGCTTGCATTTCATTGGGTTGAGATACGCCTGCTTCGAAAATTCCTAAATCGTTATGTTCGTCTATCAATAAAACCGAAAAAGGAACTCCTAGTTGCGAATTGTAACTTTTCGGACTTCGGGCAATATTGTATTCGTTCCAGAGGAGTTGGTACAGCCATTCTTTTACCACCGTTTTTCCGTTAGAACCTGTAATACCAAAGAGAGGTAAAGTAAAACGTTGCCGGTGATGTTTGGCTAACATTTGTAAAGCAACAAGGACGTCCTGTACCAAAAGATAATTGGCACCGTCTTTGGGTTGGGCTGGAATAGAGGAAACCAAAAAACTTCTGATTCCTTTCTGATAAGCTTCATCCAAATAATAAGCACCACTTTTTTGCAAGCCTTTTAACGTTATAAATAAACCATTGGTTGGGCAAACGATGGTCCTTGTATCGAAATAATATTCTTCGATAGTTTGCTCTTTGTCTCCGATTAGCTTTGCATTAAGTATCTGTGCTAATTCTCCTAAATTATAATTTGTTTTGGTTTTCATGGGCTATTTCTTCCCAAAAAGCACTTCTGCTTAATGGTTCATATTCGGATGTTTCACCAAGTTCTACCAACTTATCGCTTGCAATTTTTCTGTGAGAATAGTTGGCTAAATTGCCTGTTTTCACGCAGATGGCATGTACTTTTGTTACATATTCTGCAGTCGCCATTAGATTAGGCATCGGCCCAAAAGGGCGACCTTTAAAATCCATATCGAGTCCGGCAATGATTACGCGTTTCCCTTGGTTGGCAAGCTGATTAGCGACATCTACAATACCATCATCAAAAAACTGCGCTTCGTCTATCCCAACAACATCGCAATCATTGGCTAAAAGAAGAATGCTACTCGAGAAGTCTACCGGTGTACTATCGATAGAGTTTTGGTTATGAGAAACTACCTCGGTATCATCGTACCGAACATCAACTGCAGGCTTGAATATTTCTACTCGCTGCTTTGCAAATTCTGCTCTACGCAAACGGCGGATAAGTTCTTCGGTTTTGCCCGAAAACATAGAGCCGCAAATGACTTCTATCCAACCGGATTTTTGGTTGGGATTGATGGTATTTTCTAAAAACATGAATGTTTATAAAAAGATTTTGATACGAAAAACAAAGTTAACGAATATATACAAGTGAAGATAGGATCGAGATTGAATTATTTTTTATCGTGTAAACGTCCGAATCTATTATATTTGTACAAAACCGAAATAATAGACGTATGTAAGAAAATAGATTCGATCAGATTCTAAAAACCATACCATACGAAAGATTAACACTATACAGATGAAGGACCGCTATCAATCGAAAATTTTAAAGTTCATCTTTGCCTTCGATATTGTTTTTTTGATTGGCTATTTGATTTATTTTTTACGAATAAAATATATTTTTATAAGCAATGTTACCCACCAAGCAGAAACATGGCAATCGGTAGATATTTTCCGAACTCATTACAAAGCAGTAATTATCTTGGTTTTGGTTTGGATATTAGCAGCAAGCTTCATAAAATTATATTCTAAAAAATACTTTGATCAATTTCTAGTCCAATTCAGAAATTTATTCTTTCAATTCGTTTTTTTCGGTATTGTTTTGTTGGCTATTTCTGGCCTGAAAGAAGAAGATCTCCTAGAGCCTTTTTCTTCGTGTTTATATTTGTTGTTATTTTTTATTTCTTCACTTATTGTGAGATTTATTGCCATCCAAATTATGGCATATTTTATCAGAAAAGGATATGTTTCTCAGAATATTGCTGTGTTGGGTTATAATTCTAATACAATGAAATTCATACAGCATTTTCTTAATGATAATCAGTGTGGGATAATTTTTAAGGGTTTGATAACGGATAAAGTTTTTCCGAGAGAACAAGTTTTTCCTGTTTTTAGAAGTCATAATTTTGACATCGAAAACTTTATCCAAAAGGAAGATATCTCTCAGCTTTTTATCGCTCAAATGTCGAATATCCCAAGCGAAATTCTCGATAAAATTATTCTTTATTGTTCGCGAAATCATATCGAAATATTGTATATTCCCTACTCACAGTCGAGTGATTTTACTCGATTAGAGGTAGAATATTTTGATACTTTACCCATCCTAAAAATCAAAAACTTTCCGCTCGATATACCGGTTAATCAAATCATAAAGGAATTGTTCGATAAAATATTTGCACTTTTTGTTTGCTTGTTTTTGTTGAGTTGGCTTTTCCCGATCATCGCGTTTATTATCTATGTAGATTCTGGACGACCGATTTTCTTTACACAAAAAAGAACGGGACTCAACGGACGAAAATTCAATTGTATAAAATTCCGAACAATGATCCAAACCAACACCAATTCGATTATAGAAACCAAACGCAATGATAAAAGAATCACGCGTGTTGGTCATTTTTTACGAAAATCGAGCTTAGACGAATTACCGCAATTTTTCAACGTCCTAAAAGGAGACATGTCGATAGTTGGGCCGCGACCGCATATGATCGTACAAGATGTGTATTACGATGAGGTAATTGAAAAGTATTTTCTGAGACACTATGTGAAACCAGGCATTACAGGTTTGGCGCAGGTCAAAGGTTTTCGGGGTGCAATTGATTGCGATGCCGATATGGAAAAAAGAATCAATGCCGATTTGTATTATGTGCGGAATTGGTCTTTTTTACTTGATGTGAAAATTGTTGTACAAACAATTTGGTTAACAATTCGTGGAGATGAAAATGCAATATGATGAAGAAGTTTTTTGTAATCGATTGGCTCGATAAATATGGTGGAGCAGAAAGAGTAATTGCATCGTTGGAGTCTATTTTCGATTTTGATGCATATTACACTTTGGTCAATGTAATGAATGAGAATGATTGGAAGAAAATTACCACCCAAAAGAAACCCGTTACAACTACTGCAATCCAAAAATTAGGCACCTCTTTTCGTTATTTTTTCCCTTTCTTTCATCGTGCGATAGAAAACATTCATTTACCTGATGAAAAAGCTTTGGTAATTTCGTCTTCTCATGCGGTAGCAAAAGGAATCAAAACAAAATCGAATCAGTTGCATATTTCGTATTTTCAGGCAAGAAACTTCAAATATATTTGGGACGAGCAAGCCTTATACTTCGGGAAATTGAGAGGGGTTCTACAGCCGTTAATATCCTATTTGCAAAAAAAAGATTATGCACAAGCACAGCGACCAGATTATATTATTTCTAATTCTTTCTATGTGCAAAACTGGGTGAAAGAAGTATACCATCGCGACTCTGAAGTGATTTATCCTCCGGTAGATTTAGATAATTTCCAGTTAGAAGTCAACGCTAATCGAGAAGATTATTATGTTACGGTAGGACGCTTGGTTCCCTATAAACGTTTTGATATCATTGTCGAAGCTTTTAATGCATCGGGCAAAAAATTGATTATAATAGGCGATGGAGTAGAACTGAAAAAATTGCAAAAATTAGCGAAGAAAAACATTCATTTTACGGGTTATTTACAAAGTGAAGAAATTAATCAATATATCTGTCGTGCAAAAGGTTTTATCCATGTTGGGATAGAAGATTTTGGTATAGCTCCGGTAGAAGCTCAGGCATGTGGAACACCTGTTGTGGCGTATGCGGTAGGGGGGGCAAAGGAAACAGTATTGGATGGAATTACCGGGAAATTGTTCGATGAGCAGAATAAAAATTCTCTGAATCTTTGTATAGCCGAATTCGAGAAATTAACCTTTGACCCTGAAGTGATACGTCAACATGCATTGAAATTTTCTCGAGAAAATTTCGAACAAAAAATGAAAGCTTATGTAGCCGATAAACTTTCTCGTTTCGGATAAATATTACTCAAAACAAAGACAAAAACAATAACCAATGCAAATAAATATATACCCATTTGGCGAGCAAGAATATTCTCTACAAACATGAAAAATAATAAAGCCAAAGAGAGGTATATTGCCGTATTTTCAGAAGTTTTTAAGACGTAATACAGCATGATCAGAAATAAAATTAACCCGACAAAACCATTTAGCAACAAAAGATCTATAAATTGATTATGCGTATTGAATTTTTCCGACACAAAATAATCTCTTCGATCTAAATTTGTTTTATCCTGCTTATAGCAGTCTACCAATTGATCTTCTAATTTTTGTTTCGAGTTGATTCCTATCCAAAGATTGTACGCATCACTCGTAAAAATAGAATAAGAACACGACCAAATGATTACCCTAGGGTCAGCATTTTTCACTGTTTCTATATCATTTACATTGATAGAATCTACCTTTAATCGACTTTTTAGGGTAGGATTTAGGGCAAATAACAAGATGATTATGGTAGCACTTCCTACAGTGGTTATTGCTTTGGTACGGAAAGAGATTTTATTATTAAAAAACAAATAAATAATCAGTATCAAAATCAAGGTAAGAATCGACATTCTTGCCGAAATTACAAACGGATAAATAACAAATAAAGCGGTTGTAAACAAGTAGAATTTAGTTTTCGTTTTTTGATAAAGATGGAACGACAGGAGAATTCCGATTACACATAAAAAGCCCAAATAAGGTCGCTCTAGGATCAGAATATCGTTGACGCGACTTCCGGTAGCCATGTTGTAATTATCGCTCGTCAGGAAATATGAAACTTGGTTATACGTACCAAAAACAATAATCCCAATTAGAGAAAAAATAAACGTGTTCATAACCCAACGCCAATTTTGTACGGCCGAACCCAAGATCCATACTATGGGGATAATGAAATACATGCCGTTTCGTTTGTCTGAAAAGGTTTGGTAGAACAAACTGTTGATTAGTACAAAGAATAAAAAAATACAAAACGAGATGAAAATAGGTGATTTTATTGTCGATTTAGCCAAAGAAAAAGAGAGTCTATGAGCTATTAAAAAAAATAAGATTAACCCACCCAAAACAAGATTCGCAATTTTGAAATCAAAAACGATAAAAGCCGTTAAAAGTGAAAAAAGGCTATCGTATATTATTGGCTTTTGAATAGACTTTAGCATTACAGACGAAGTTTAGTGAGAAGATATCTTCTGAAAAATTTCAGCAAAGAAAAACAACAAATAAAAAGATAGAAAACCGTGGAAATATATTTTTTATGATGTAGATACCGAAAGTTTTGCAATTCTCCTTTTTCTATTGCGACAATGTCCTTAGATAATCCACTTTCACCAAAAGCTTTCTTTTTAATAACCTGATTTGCAAGATTTTGATTGATGTACATCGCATCATAATTCGCACAAACTTCTAACCATAACTTGTAATCTTCGGAATATTTCTTCTTTTCATCGAATTTATATCTCGTTGCAACTTCTCGTTTCAATAAAACGGTCGAGGTCTTGAAATAATTCTTAAAACAACATCTCACCAAATTTATTTTTGTGTATTTTATTGTAGGAGAGGGGTTTGCATTGTCCATCATCCCACCAATCAACGAGATATTGCTATGCTTGTCAATACATCTTGCATGAAGTTCGAGTGCATTTGCTGGCCAATAATCATCCGAATCTAGAAATGCGACCCATTCAGCTTCTGCTATTTCTATCCCTGCATTTCTGGCTCTAGAAGGACCTGAGTTTTTTTGTTGTAGAAGAACCAAGTGTTCAATATTTTTTTGGGTTTTTAGAGCTTCTATTTTAGAGACTGTATCATCTGTAGATCCATCGTCGATAACGATTATCTTATTAACTTTTTTGCGCTGTTCGAGTACCGATAAAAGGCATTTTTCTATCGTTCTACTCGAATTGTATGTCGGTATGATGACATCCACTTCTAAAGCTTTTTGTATAGTGCTATACTTTTTCATTTTTGTACTTAATAGGTAGCAAAAGAGAGAATTTTATCAAGATTGCAAGATTTATCCAGAAAATATATACGCGGTAAGTATCCAGTTGTAACCAGTTGATAATTAGACCAATAAAACTAATGAACAAAGCCAATGCAACAGCGTAATAGACTTTATCGATACTTTTGGTAATTTTGGTAAACTTGTACGAATAAAACAAAACACTAGCATTGAAAAACGTGAAAAGAATTAAACCGATCAACCCTAATTCGGCGGCAATTCGGGTAAAAATATTGAAGGCAGGCGGAAAAGAACTGTCTTTCTTGTTCTGATAAATACCACTAAACTCCCAGTTTTTTTTCGTTGCCCAAATAGGGTAAAAATCTCGGCTATGAAAGGCTTGTTGACCATAGCCAACACCTATTATGGGATGCTCTAGAAAGACTTGCATCGAGGCGTATTGCATACCAAAACGAGTTTTGTTCGAGATATCTTTTTTTAGATTATCAGAAAAGTTGAGACTTTCTACCCGTTGCTCGATTGCGGTAACCAAACGTTCTCCATAAATCCCTACAGCTAGAAAACCCAGTAGCATACATCCTGCCAATATAATTTTGATTTCTTTCCGATAGAAATTGTCTTTGTACAAGATAAAAAGAAAGATAAATAATTGCAAAAAAATTACAATTAGTGCAGTTCTTGAGCCCGAAAAAAAGGTGAGAATTATGATGGTAATGCTCGGTAAAAATCGAAGGAGAAGGTTTCTGGCTGTTATTAAATAGCTGAACATCCAGCCTGCGATACTGAGCAGATAAATTGCTAAATAGGGTGGCTCGTAGGCGAAAATAGAAATCCGTTTGTCGTGATAATATGGGTTGATAAAAGGGAGGTAATCGAATATATTTTCTAGAATCAAATAGGCCGGATAAATGCCAAAATAGTTATAAGCAATGTCAAAAACTCCATAAATGGTTGCGAAAACTAAACTGACAAGCATGGTTCCGCGGATATATTTTAGGATATCGCTAAGCGTGAAATCTTTGATAACTCGCCAAACAAAAGGTAGAACAACACAAACAATAATCGCTAAAGAAATAAATTGTCTTATGAATCGTTCGATTCCGGTCGTCCGCTTAAAATAGTTGTCTTTTATCGTACCAATATTGAGTAGAGTGGATAGAATACACCATAGGGTAAACAACAAGAAGAGTGTGATATAAATGGTTTTATACGGATAATATAGACGACGTGTTTTGAGGGTTTCTAAGCACAGAACCAAAAATCCAATTAAGATAAAAAGCATTGACGTATCTCGCTTATATTCTCCTAAGAAGGGCAATAATTCGATTTGGTTAAAGCCTACAAAAAAAAGGCATAAAACAAAAATTATTTTATAGAGTTTATCGAAATTCATGGTTGAGTCGATTTATACGATTTAGAAATAAATAGTAATTGAGTGCTAAAACGAATCAGCCAAAGCCCCAAGAAGATGAGTAATATAATGGGAATCGTAATTTTTCTGATCATCAAAAAAGTAAAAAAAATACCGAGAACCAAGATAAAAACAAGATTGAATAATTTGAGGTACTTCAGTTCGATGAGCAATTCAAATGCTGCAGAAGACATTGAAGATGAGATTCTTACTATGCCAATAAGCAAGAAAAGTACAATGATTTGCCAATTTTCTGCTAGATGGATCGGGACCAAATTGAGTTGTTGTATGATGAAAGAAAGCATCAATAAAAACACACAAAGTGCAAGGCCGAAAAATACAGAAGTTAGTATATTTTTTCTCAACAATTTCAGGCTGAAATTGTTTTTGTATTTCACAAGTTGTTTAAATCCGAAATAGTTTTGCAACAGTAAGAAAGGGGCTAAAAAAAAATTATTCAGAAAAAAATAATTACCCAACTCTTCGATTCCGAAATGGTTTTCGATAATGAAACGATCGAAGAAATTGAGAAAGCAAAATATCATAATCGAAACAAAATACTGAAAAAACATTTGGTAGAATGTAGCTTTAGCGATTGTTTTTTGGGTTGTGATTTTTATTCTTTTCCAAACAAAAAGAAAAAGAATTGCAAAAACTATAATGATGGTTGCGCATAAATAATAAAACAAATCTTGGTAATTGAGCGAGAACCCAATAAGTGCTAAAGAGCTGAAAATGAGTAAGAAAATTTTCCAATAATTTGATAGAAATTGAGAAAAAGTAAAATCTTCATTCAGACGAGTGATCGTAAATGTAATCATCGAAAACGAAATACCTAAACTACTGAGTAAGAAAAGTGTAAAAGAAGGAATTATATCATACACTCTATAGAATAGGGTAGCCGACAAGCAAGAAATGACGACCGATAATATACCAACTGTACGGATAATGAGCGAATCGGTAATGATTTTGTTTTTCTGTTCTACATAAGAGAATCGAATAAAAACTTGCTCCAAACCCAGAATACAAAACAAATACAGCAGTGAGAAATAGGTCACTAGAAGAGAATAAGCGCCATAGTCGAATTCATTGAAAACTGATTTCAGGACGAGGTTCGTTACAAAATAACTACCAGCTCCCAAAACAAGAATCAAAAAAGAAATGTTTTGTCTTACAATGGCAAGAATCGATTGCATCAAGATACTTTTCTGATAACTTTTACAACACTGTTAATCAGTATAAATAGAAAAACCAAAACAATAGGATACACTATTATCTTATTGTCTAACAGAGAAGCTTGTGGTGCATAATTATCGTTTTTTGCAACCAATTTCACAACCGAGCTATAGTTTTCTAGGTCTAATGATAAATTTTGGATAATAATCAACAAATTCGATTTGTATTTGATTACATCACCCAGTTGATTGTTGTTTTGTACTAAGACATTGTTGTTGGTTGTAACGTTTGCATTCGATAGCAATTGATTGATTAGTTCTACACTCGTTCTATGTTGTTCTATTTCTTTCTTTACATTTTCAATGTACAGAACTTTTCGTTTGTTATAGTATTCACTATCATTAAGATAAGACATTATCGATTGTAAATCTGCTTGGCTAATCTCAGCATTCGATTTGATAATTATTTTATGATAATCATAAAAAGTACTCGTATTAGGATCTTCGATTACTTTATTTACATTGCTGTCTTCTGCCATTAGCTCGACCATCTTAAACTTGTCGTCTCTATACTCCACAAACGAATAGATGTCTACAATAGGCTCTATTTTTATTTCGGTAATTACTTCGGGTTGCTGAAGGTTTAGTTGCTTGATGAATGGTATATCTTTTATTTTTAGTTTGCTATCGAGTACCTTGATTTTATCATATAAATACTCGTTACTTTTGAAGTTTGGTGCAACAATTAGAGAAGATTCATAACTTTTCTGATACTTCATTTGCAAAAAACCAAGGATAGCTCCTAAGATAAACAAACAAGTTAGTACCCAAAAATACTTTTTTATGAAACGAATAATTTGATAGAAAAAACGTTTAAAGAAATGCTTAAATGGTTTAAACATATCGATATGCCCTAAGTTATCGGCACTAGAATTTATACTCATAAAGGTGTTAATTTTTGCGAGGTTAAATTATAAAAATATTAGTTATAAAAAAAGCTCGAAGATTTCTTCAAGCTTTTTGATTTTTTTATTGTGAACCGATGGTAATTACCAACCATCATATTTCTTTTCGTTATCGTTGCCAAAATGTACAAGCTTCATGCTCCACCAAGCCAATAATCCACAACCAATGATGAATAATAACCAAACTAGTGGCTCGCCAATAATTTTCAAAAGCCCGTAAGACCATTCAAAAAAACTACCTAAAGCAAAAAATATATCCGTAATTAGTCCCATGATTTTTATGTTTATTCCTTAATTTGCACCAAAAATAAGAAAATGTTAGATAATATACTATCAAATAAGCTCTTTTTTGTACAGATACTTATCATGTTAGGAGCAAGTTTGTTAGGATTTTTGCTTATCAACCCACAAGAAATGCCATTTCGCTCTGTATTAGGTATAGCAACTTTTGTGCTCAATTGGTATATAATTATCCGCTATTTCAGAGAAGACGAATCGCTAAAAGAAAACTCATATACGATATGGTTTTTTTCTGTTTGGATGATCTCCTTTGTGCCTTTTTTCCTGGATTATCGGTTAGGAGCTGCATTTCTTTTAATGAATTACGTGATGATTCATTGTTTTAGATTCGAAAATGAAAAAAATGATCCAAAAAACGCTTTCGATATCGGTTTTTTCTTTGCTATTAGTTGCATGTTTCTACCACCACTAATCCTTTTTCTACCATTACTTTTCGTATATTTTCTCAGTCTTTATGCCATCGACAAAAAGATAGGATGGATTTTTCTCATCGGTTTTCTTTTTCCTATCTTAAGCTTGGCACAAATAGCATATTTACTAGATTTTGATTTTCTTCTGCATTATTTCAAGCAACAAATCATGATAAAAGGAGTTGTATGGCAGTACGAATATTTGTTTTTATTACCCGTTGTTCTTACACTCATTTTGGCTTTTATTGATCATTTTGTTCACGAAAATAAACAAGCCGCAAACCGAAAAAGAATGTATATTCTCTCGATAATATTTATGATTATTTCGTTAATTATTTTTGGTTTGTATAGCGGGACAGAAATCTATTTCTTGGCATTTCTCGCTTTACCAATTAGCATAATGTTAGCAAAATATGTGAAACATAGAAAACCAAAATACACAGCATATAAAAATATAGTATTAATCGGATTTCTCGTTTGCATGTTATTTTTTGCGTTCTTCGATAAGATGCCGAAAGTCTATACACTCTTTCGTGAGGTAACGATATAATTTAAACTCTCTACCATCGAAAACGCCATAAGTAAAATAGTCTATCCAATCACCCAAGTTGATATGCTTAGCGTTGTCCAAGTCGATTACCATAGGTAAATGTCGATGTCCGTACACCAAAAAATCATACGATGTTTCTGCTAGTTGTTTTTTGCTGTATTGTATAAGCCACTCTTGGTCCTCACCAAGGTAATGGATGTCTTCGTCCCCAGAAATTATTTTGTTTTTACGCGAAGCTGTTATACCCAACCACATCCCAATATTGGGGTGAAGCCACGAAAATAAGAACTGACAAAACCGATTTGTAAAGACTTTTTTCATTCTTTTATAACCATAATCGCCAGGGCCTTTTCCATCGCCATGCGTCACGAAAAACTTTTTATTGTTAATCAAAAACGTTTGTTTATCGTGGATTTGGATGATACCGACTTCTTGGGTAAGATAATCCTTCATCCACAAATCATGATTACCAAAAAAGAAATAAACAGGAATTCCTTCATCATGAAATTCTGCCAGTTTCCCGAGTACACGTACAAAACCTTTCGGTACGACATATTTGTACTCGAACCAAAAATCAAATAAATCACCTACCAGAAATAAAACACCGCAGTTGGGTTTAATTTCGTTTAACCATTCCACGAAAAGCTTTTCGCGTTTTAGACTTGCTTGTTCATTTGGCGCACCAAAATGATGATCGGATGCAAAGTAAGCTTTTTTCCCAGCTTCTAAGTCTATTCTGATTGGTTGTCCGAGGCCAGCCATTCGCAATACGAATTTTCAGTTTCATACAGTTTCAGTGCTACCAATTCTGTATGGGAAGGTAGCAAAGGTTTTAGTTGATCTACGATCCACAAAATCATATTTTCGCAAGAAGGTTGATAAGCAGTAAAAATTACTTTATGGCCTTCTGCTAGCAATTGATCACCCAAAGATTTGTGAGGAGAATTTTCGTTGAGAAGAATAGCATGATCAAAAATGTCTACAACTGCTTTATTGACGATTTTTTTTAGATCACCAAAATCCATAACCATACCCAATTTTACATCGCCTTCTTTTTCAGAAGGTTGCCCTTTCAGCGTAACATACAATTTATACGAATGACCGTGGATATTTTTACATTTTCCATCGTATCCGTACAAAGCATGCGCCGTCTCAAAAGTAAATGCCTTTGATAAACGAATGATTTTCATTAACTTTAGTCTAAAGTGAGTAAATTACTATTAATGCTACAAAGTTAATGGAAATAAAACCGATCGTAGATTCTTTGGTAGATTTATTTTTTCCGGCTCGTTGCTTAGGCTGTTCTTCGGTTATCAACAGAAGACAATATTTCTGTGTTTCTTGTTTGCAAGCCATTCCTTTTACTCATTTTTCTTTGTCGCAAGACAATTTGGTTTATCATCGTTTGCGCTCTTTGTGTTTGGTAGAAAGTGCTACGGCTGTTTTCTTTTTCGAGAAAGAACATTTATCTCAACAAATTTTGCATGCCATAAAATATAAAAATCAAGCAGAAATTGGTGCTCTTTTTGCCGAAAAAATACAACTTCCACCCCAAGTTTTCGATGGTATTCTTCCAATGCCAATCCATACTAATCGACTGAAAGAAAGAGGGTACAATCAAGTTTTGTCTTTTGCAAAAGCCTTAGGTAGGATAAATTCGATAGAAGTAATAGAGGATATTTTGGGTAGGAAGAAGCATTTAAAAACTCAAACCAAAAAAGATCGAGAAAGTCGATTTGCTTCACTAGAGGATACATTCGTTCTAAAGAGGATTCCGCCCGATGGCCATTATCTTCTGTTAGATGATGTATTAACGACTGGCTCTACTTTGGCACATTGTATCAATCTTTTCAAAGACTATCCCAATATAAAAATTAGTGTCATTACACTTGCCTATACCAAATAAAGTCGAAAAGTAGTAACTTGCGGAGATGAAAATGGCCATGAAAAAAATACTTTTTCTCAGCGTTCTAATTACTTTCGCTTCATGTGCACGTAAAGGAATGCCTACAGGAGGACCCAAAGATGTGGATCCACCCGTGTTTCTAAAAGCTTTTCCAGATACTTTATCTACAAATGTTGATACAGATATCAAAGAAATTATACTCGATTTTGATGAGTATATCATGCTCAAAGATTATAGTAAAAATGTTGTGATTTCACCACCTTTTGAGAAGAACCCGATCGTAACACCTCAAGCTACTGCCAAAAAGAATATTTCTATTAAACTACAAGAAACTTTACAACCCAATACTACCTACCATTTTAATTTTGGGGATGCTGTTCGCGATCATAACGAAGGCAATGTGCTAAGCGACTTTTCATACGTTTTTTCTACCGGAAATTACATCGATTCTTTGCAGATTGCAGGCAAAGTAAAAGATCCATATCATCTGAAACAACCCGAAAAAGTAGTGGTAGGATTGTACAAGGTAGACGAAAAGTTCAACGACAGTATCCCGCTAAGGAAAAAGCCATATTATATAGCTAGAGCTTCTGAAGACGGGAGTTTTTTGGTGAATTATTTAGCAAAAGGAACTTATAAAATTGTTGCTTTTTCTGATGAAATAGAAAATAGTATGATCGATTATGGTAAAGAAAAAATAGCTTTTTTATCAGACAACATTCACTTAGACCAAAATCAAGAATCGATTCAATTAAAACTTTTTCAGCAAAAACCTGCCTACCGTTTTCTGAAAGCAGAACAAAAAGGATATGGACAAATTCTTTTCACAACCGAAGGACTCAAAAATTCTTTGAAAATTATTACCGAAAAAGATTTCAAAACTGCTCAAATAGAAGAATTTATCGATCAAGATTCTATTGTTTTTTGGTTCAATCCAAAGAAAGATACCTTGTCTGCACGCAATCAACGCCTACGATTCGACGTACTTTCGAACGACAAAAAAGACGTTGCCACCGTTCTCTATAACCAGCCCAAAGAGGATTTTAAGTTTCGGGTGACGCCCGAATTAACGAACAATAGCTTGTCGCCGAATCAATCGCTGAAATTGGTGAGCAATGCTCCTATTACAAACTGGAACAAACAAGATATCGAGCTGTTTCGAGACACTGTTCAGATTCCTTTTGAGGTGACTTTTGACCCCAAAAAACCAACCATACTGTGGTTGAATTTCGAGAAAGATTATGATCAGAAATTCGAACTGAATTTGTATCCAAACGCTATAGAAAACATTTTCGAAATTGCCAATGACACTTTAGCCTACCAGTTCTCGGTAGGAAAAAGTACCGATTATGGCAACCTAAAACTAACGCTCGCCAATGCTCCGAGCAAACCTTTCTTTTTACAGTTTATACAGCGAGATGGAGATAAAATTTTGCAAGAATTTTATGGGAAAGAAACAGTATATTCTTTTCCGAATTTAGAACCAAAAGAATATTATTTCCGACTATTAGTTGATGAAAACGAAAATGGACGTTGGGATACGGGCGATTATTTGCTCAATCAACAGGCCGAGCCAGTCTATCTATACCCAGCTATGATTGCAATTCGTAAGCTATGGGATGCCAACGAAACTTGGGTAATCGGAGAGGAAAATTCTACCCAAAAGGCAGCTGAAGAAAACGAAAAGATTAGAGCTACTTTACGGGAGGAGCGAGGTAGGTAAACGGAAAAAAAGGGAGATTTCGGAGAACAAAATAGATCAAAACTATCCATAGAATTAATCGAAAATAATTGGTTGTATGATTGGTGTATAATTTTTTTCTTTGCTCGAAAAAGGTCTGTTCAACCCAATCGACATACCAATAGAATAGGAAAACGATTATCGGAATCAGAAAAATATTAGATCGAAAAGACGCTACAACATCTCCTTGCAGTAATAAAAACAAAGCGCGTTGGCCACCACAACCCGGACACCAAAGACCGGTAAGAGAATGAAAAGGACAGGGCAAAGCATACCCAATAGAAATTTGTCCAGCTGCCCAATAAAATAGCAGCAAAGCGGTGCTTAGGAAAGCCGTATGCACTAAAACTTTTTTTAGGATAGAAGGAGGATTGGTCAAAACCTTATAAGTTTACTGAAATAATTTTTGATAAATCTCTTCGACTTTAGAAACCCTGATAATTCTGATTTGATGATCGCTATCTTTTAGTTTATTGTATTTCGAAACAAAAATTGCATCAAACCCTAATTTTTCGGCTTCAGTAACTCGTTGTTCCACTCTATTTACGGCACGTATTTCTCCACTCAACCCGATTTCACCTGCAAAACAGCAATTATCGGGCACGGTAATATCCTCGTTAGACGAGAGAATTGCCGCAACAATCGCTAAATCGAGGGCGGGATCATCTACCCGAATTCCACCTGTAATATTCAGAAAGACATCTTTTAGGTTCAGCCGAAAACCCGCTCTTTTCTCGAGAACGGCCAAAAGCATATTCAGACGCTTCAGATCAAAACCCGTTGTCGAACGTTGAGGTGTTCCATACACAGCCGAACTTACCAAAGCTTGCACTTCGATCAACATCGGTCGCACACCTTCTAATGTTGCTGCAACTGCATTCCCGCTTAGAGGTTCATCTTTTTTGATGATTAAGACTTCAGACGGATTAGTCACTTCGCGTAAACCACTACCTTGCATTTCATAAATTCCGATTTCGGCTGTCGATCCAAAACGATTTTTATTGGCTCGTAAAATTCTGTAAATATGGTTTCGATCTCCCTCGAACTGTAAAACGACATCGACCATATGTTCGAGAATTTTTGGCCCAGCAATAACGCCTTCTTTGGTTATATGACCAATCAAAATAACAGGCGTATTGGTTTCTTTTGCATATTGGATCAGTTCTGATGTTGTTTCTCTGATTTGTGAAATACTTCCTGGTGATGACTCTACATAGGCAGTCTGAAGTGTTTGAACCGAATCGATAATAATTAGTTGAGGTTGAATTTCTTTGGCATGTGCAAATATTTTTTGGGTATTGGTTTCGGGCAAAACATAGCATTCATCCGATTCTATTCCGATGCGTTCTGCACGTAATTTTACTTGGTTAACACTTTCTTCACCAGAGACATAAAGTATTTTTGTATTGTTGAGTTTTAGGGCGATTTGCAACATCAAGGTCGATTTTCCTACGCCAGGTTCTCCTCCGACCAAGATTACCGATCCAGGTACAATCCCACCACCTAAAACACGATCGAGTTCGGCGTTTTTGGTGCTGATTCTAGTTTCGCCTAGCGGGTTTACTTCGCGAATATTCAGCACAGGAGAGCTTGTTTTGTGACGAGGATTTTTCCAAACTTTTTTATCCTCTCCCTTATCGATCACTTCTTCTACAATTGTATTCCATTCGCCACAATTTTTGCATTGTCCCATCCATTGTGAAGACTGAGTACCACAATTCTGACACAAAAATGCAGTTTTGATTTTTGCCATTCCGAAACTTTTTTTCAAAAATACAATTTATGTTGTACTTGAAGAGTTTCCTTTTTTCTGTTTTTCGGTAGGATGAAATCCTGAGCGGATAAGGTAGTTTCCGTTTGTTATGAGGTTTTGTTTTTACTGATAAAAAACATGGCTATTAAACCAAAAGAAATCATTGAAATTATTTGTGCTAAGTAGAGAATTAGACCAAAATAATCGCCAATTTGACGACCGTTTTCTGCATCCGATTGGTTGATTGTGTACATCGCAGCAAAAGCAATCGACATGATATAAGGATAGCCCAAACCGCCTGCTACAGGCAAAATCATCCCGAATGAACCTGCGACTAAAAGAAATAAACCTTCGCGCAAACCAAGGGATTGTGTGTCGGGAAAAGCAAAAAAGACAACATAGGTCATCAGGAAGTAACAGACCCATAAAAGGATAGACCAAACGATAAATTCTCGTCTTTTTTTCAGTTTAGATATAGATTTTAGACCTTCTAAGATGCCGAATAAAAAGTTTTTTATCTTATCGAAAAGCTTTGTTCGTTTCAATCTCCTCCAAAATAGTCCAAGGATAATCGCACCCAAGAGCACTGCATATGCGATATAGATAAGATTAGAAGATGATTTTTCGGCAGGGTGTTCACTGCTTTCTCGGTTGCCAAATTCTAAAAACTTCTGTAGTATTTCATAATTAAAAATAAACGAAAGACCAATCACCGTAAGTAAGCAGACTAAATCGATTACCCGCTCGAGAACAATTGTCCCAAAAGTTTTATCGATGGGTACATTTTCTGTTTTGTAAAGGGAGGTTGCGCGAGCGACTTCTCCACTTCTGGGTATGGTAAGATTCATAAAATATCCAAAGGCAATCGACCAAAAATTATTAATCGTTTTTGGGTACAAGCCAATCGGATTGAGTAAAAGATTCCAGCGCTTGGCACGGATCCAATAGGAAACAATACTGAGAAACATCGACAAGAAAATCCAAAAATAATTTGTCTTTTTCAAGATGACTTTCACATGGTCAAAATCGATTTTCTGAGCAGTAATATAAATAAAAAATCCTGCCAAAGCAGTCGCAAAAATAAGAAAGATACTTTGTTTTATTTTGGCATTCATTTTTGCTGTTTACTTCTAATCTAATCGATTTTGTTCGTTCGGGAAAATGATCGTCGGCTGGAAAGTTTTTGCCTTGTCATAATCCATCATAGCATAGGCAATAATTATTATGGTATCGCCCACTTGTACACGTCTTGCTGCGGGGCCGTTGAGGCAAATTTCACCGCTTCCGCGTTTTCCTTTTATTACATAGGTTTCGAATCTTTCGCCATTTTCTTGTACGACAATTTGTACTTTTTGTCCGACCAAAATTTTCGAAGCATCCAGCAAATCTTCATCGATCGTAATGCTGCCGATGTAATTTAATTTTGCGTCAGTAACAGTTGCGCGGTGTATTTTCGATTGAAAAATTTCTATCATCATAATAATGCAAATTTAATTTATTTTTTTATGATCTCTATATCTGTGAATAGGAATAAGTTTTATTAAGAAAATGATAAGTTGTCAATTAAGCGGACATCTCCTGCATAGGCAACAACAAAAGCGCGAATTTTCTTTGTAGACGTAAAATCGTCAATGGGTTGAAGGGTTTCTTCATCGGCTATCTGAAAATATTCTAGCTCGAAAGGTGAATTGGCAAAAGCTTTTTCAACATACGAATTGACTTCATGTACAGAATTTCCCTCTTCTTTTAAATTCTTTGCTTTTTGCAAGGTTGCATAAATGAAAGGAGCTGCTTGTAGATTTTCTTCCGTAAGTCGTGTGTTTCTAGAACTTAGGGCCAAACCATTTTCAGCTCTTTGAACTGGAACAGTAACAATTTCTACCGGTAATTTTTCTTGTCTTACCATTTCCTGAACAATACGTACTTGCTGGAAATCTTTTTCACCGAAATAGGCTTTTGTGGGTTGTACAGCACGCAGAAGTTTGTTGACAACCGTTGCTACACCAGCAAAATGGCCAGGACGAAATTTTCCTTCCATTACTTGATCGAGTAAGCCAAAATCGTAATCTTTGCTTTCTTCTTTTTCGGGATAAACATCTTCGACGTTTGGCAAATAAAGAAAATCACAATTACTATCGGATAATAAAACAATATCTTTCTCTTCTGTTCGTGGGTATTTGGCTAAATCTTCAGGATTGTTGAATTGAGTCGGATTGACAAAAATACTCACTACAACAACTTCATTTTCTTTTTTTGCTTGTTGTATCAACGCTAGGTGGCCTTGGTGTAAGGCACCCATTGTAGCGACGAAACCTATGGTTTCCCCATTCTCCCTTGTTTTTTGTAGTACAGGAGACATTTCGGTTTGGGTACGAAAAATTTTCATTTGTTCGGGCTGTTAAAAAATTCTAAAATCGTGACAAAGCTAAAGATAACAAAGCAAATGTCAATATTTTTTTGTACCTTTGTACCCTGTTTTACAATAGGAAAAGAGTTATCATTATGCAAGAAAAGAGAATTTTGTATGTCACTACTGAGATGGTTCCATACTTTCCTGAAAATCCAATGTCTTCACAAGCTTTAGCTTTACCGAAATTAATGCAGAGTGATGGGGCAGATGTTCGTATTTTTATGCCTCGTTTTGGGGTGATTAATGAGCGTAGACATCAGCTTCATGAAGTGATTCGATTATCGGGGATGAATATGATTATCAATGATATCGATCAGCCATTGATCATAAAAGTTGCATCTGTACCGAATGAACGTTTGCAAGTTTATTTTATTGATAATGAAGAGTATTTCAAACGCAAAGAAGTGTACACGTCGAAAAACGGTGAAATGGCAGCAGATAATGATGAGCGAGCAATCTTCTTTGCAAAAGGGGTTTTAGAAACCGTGAAAAAATTAAACTGGAAGCCAGATGTGGTACACATTTTGGGGTGGATGTCGGGCTTGTTGCCGTTGTATTTAAGAAAATACTATCAGGATGATCCTTTTTTTCATGACACAAAAGTAGTTGTTTCTTTGTTTGATAATGGGTTTAAAGGAGAATTGAATCCAGACATCGTTAACAAATTAGCATTTGATAAAGTCGAAGGGGAGGTGAAAGAGTATTTAGACACACCAACTCATTTGGCTTGGGTGCAAGCAGCACTAAAGTATGCAGATGCGATTGTGAAGGGAGAAGAAAAAATTCCTATAGATGTTGAAGAGTTTATCAAGAGTAAAGATTTACCTTTGTTAGACTTCCAAGCAGGAGAATTGGCAAAAGAAGTTTATAAGAATTTTTATATAGAAGAAGTAATCAACGCAAACTAATTTTTTAATATTTAGAATACCGGATGAAGAGAATCTTGAATGTGCTTACCGTTTTATCTGCACTATTGGTCACAAGCAGCCTGTTGGTTTCGTGTGATAACGACCCGTTAACTGTAGGAGATGAATTGGTAGGAGGAGGAGCAACTGGCTCGAAGTACGAATTGGATCTTGTTGCGTACAATACCACTACCGACACCATTCTTTCTAACCAAAAAGTATTACAAAACGCTATTCTTGGTGTGTACAACGAACCAACTTTTGGGCAAAATAAAGCCCGATTCTATACCCAAGTACGTCTATCGGGAGCAAATCCTACCTTTGGTCAAAATCCTACAGTAGATTCTGTTGTTCTTCGAATTCCGGTATATCATAAAGAGAAAGCAGCAAAGCAAGATACAGTAAAAGTAACGAGCGGAACAGATAAAGATAAAATAGAAAAATGGTGGATAAAAAACACGTATGAATTGGATTCGATTTACGGTCATAAAGATGCGACGATGCGTCTAAATGTTCGTGAAATGAATACAGTTCTTTTTTACGATTCTCTTTATTATTCTAACCCTAATTTGCGTAACAAGGATCAGATAGAGGTTTTGCCAACCGTTTTAGGATCAACAGAGATCACTAAAACTGTGGTGCAGAATATAGTAAAAGAAAAAGACAAATCAACAACCGATTTCGAAGAAGAAGTAGCGTACAAAGTTATGTTGGACAAAGACTTTTTCCAGCAAAAAATTATCAATAATCGAAGTACAGGAAACTTGAGCGATAATGCAACTTTCATTCGCAATGTGTTACGTGGATTAGAGATTTCGGTAGAAAATGATAATGGATTTTATTTTCAATTCAATCCAAACCAAATTCAGCTGAAGATGTATTATTCGCATGACGATACCAAAGTAAAAGAAGGCGAAGAACCTAAACGAATGCAGTCTAGTTATGATTTTGGTTTCCGTAATCGATGGACATCTTTACAATCAGGACCAGATTTCACGGTACAGTTAAATCAGTTTAGCAACCAAAGAAGTGCCGAATTACTATCAGCAACCCAAAATCCAGACAGAGTAAATGGAGCGTCGAGATTGTACCTCAATGGTATGGATGGTACGATGATAAATCTCCATATCAAACCAGAAGCATTAGAAGATTTTCGCAATAAAGCCAAAGGGAACAATTGGATTATTGTGGGGGCGAAAGTAGTTATGAATGTGGACAACTCTTATCAAGATATCGCCTCAAAGCCACCATATATTTTTGCATGGAATCATTACCAAAAAGAAGGAAAATGGATAGATGAAATGTATTCGGATATGACAAGACAACAATCCTTTGTCAATAGCTATCCGCACAATGTACATTTTAATCCAATGTACAACTTCAAGAAGAATGATGGCCAATATATTATAGACATAACAGATCATCTCAAATCGATGATCGAAAGAGGAGAAGTATTCGAGAACCAAGAAATGCGAATCGGTATGGGTAATTTCTTATTAGAGATAGGGAAATCCAACATCTATTCAGAGAAACCTCATTATAATAATAGAGTGTCTTCTCCACACCGTTTGGTGTTCCATGGGAATCAATCTTCCGATCAAGAAAAGAAACTTAAATTATTAGTATATTACACTCAAAAGTAAAAAATTATGTGCGGAATCGTAGGATATATTGGAAGCCGACAAGCATATCCCATTATTATCAATGGGCTAAAAAGACTAGAATACCGAGGGTATGATAGTGCAGGATTAGTTTTAGCAAAAGAGGATAAATTCGAGTTGGTGAAAACCAAGGGCAAAGTATCTGATTTGGAAGATAAAAGCACAGACATCGACCATACACCGACCGTTGGGATTGGGCATACAAGATGGGCAACACATGGGGTGCCAAATGATGTAAACTCGCATCCACACCTAAGTAACAATGGACGCATCGTTTTGGTACATAATGGTATTATCGAAAACTACGATACACTGAAACAATTATTGGTAGAAAAAGGATTTACTTTTTATAGTGAAACCGATACCGAAGTTTTAGTAAATTTCATTCAATACCTACAAGATGAAAATAAACTTAATCTTACCGATGCTGTACGCTTAGCACTCAACCAAGTAATTGGTGCTTATGCAATTGCTGTTTTGGATAAAGAAAATACAGACGAAATAGTAGTGGGGCGATTAGGTTCTCCATTAGCCATCGGAATTGGGAAAAATGAGTATTTTATAGCCTCTGATGCATCACCTTTTATCGAGTTTACCAAAGACGCCGTGTACTTAGATGACGGAGAAATGGCGACAATCACCAGAGGAAAAGAAGTTGATATCCGAAAAATAGAAAACAATACTGAAGTAACCCCCAACATTCAAGAACTACAATTGAATATCGAACAAATCGAAAAAGGAGGTTATGAACATTTCATGCTGAAAGAAATTCATGAGCAACCACGCTCTATTTACGATACGCTACGTGGACGTTTGTTGGTTGACGAAGGAATAATTAAGATGGCCGGAATTTGGGATCATCAAGAGAAATTCCTCAACGCCAAAAGAATCATTATTGTTGCATGCGGAACCTCTTACCATGCTGGTTTAATAGCAGAATACATGATTGAGGATTTTGCTCGTATTCCGGTAGAAGTGGAATATGCGTCAGAATTTCGATACAGAAATCCGATCATCAAGAAAAATGATGTAGTAATTGCAATTTCGCAATCGGGAGAGACAGCCGATACTTTAGCAGCACTAAAGTTAGCCAAAGAAAAAGGAGCTTTTATTTTCGGTATCAATAATGTAGTTGGGTCATCAATTGCACGCATTACCGATGCCGGTGCATATACCCATGCAGGACCAGAAATTGGAGTAGCTTCTACCAAAGCTTTCACTGCTCAGCTGACTGTATTGGCGATGATTGCCATCAAATTAGGTAAACATAAAGGAGAATTGTCTAATGAGCGCTTCAACTTATTGATTCGCGAATTAGAAAATATCCCAAACAAAGTAGAACAAATTCTAGAAAACTGTGAAGGGGTAGTAGAAAAAATTGCCGAAAAATACAAGGATAATAAAAATGTTATTTATCTAGGTCGTGGATACAATTATCCTTCTGCATTAGAAGGTGCATTAAAACTAAAAGAAATCTCGTATATCCATGCAGAAGGCTATCCTGCCGCAGAAATGAAGCACGGACCTATTGCTTTATTAGACGAGAATATGCCTGTA
This sequence comes from Weeksella virosa DSM 16922, assembly GCF_000189415.1. GTDB lineage: Bacteria > Bacteroidota > Bacteroidia > Flavobacteriales > Weeksellaceae > Weeksella > Weeksella virosa. The sequence continues at coordinate 1,029,562 of NC_015144.1, read as the reverse complement.
ATTGTAATTGCAACCAAAAAAGGCTACTACGAGAAAGTGGTTTCTAATATTCAAGAAATAAAATCTAGAAGTGCCAAAGTTATCGCAATCGTAAACGAAGGCGATGAGCAAGTAGTCAATATGGCGGATGATTATGTGGTAATTCCAGAAACTGAAGAAGAATTCTCGCCAATTCTCACAGCTATTCCATTGCAATTATTATCGTATTGGGTAGCAGTGAAGTTAGGTAAAAATGTCGATCAACCAAGAAATTTGGCAAAATCGGTTACCGTAGAATAATAGCAACTTTATTTCAAGTATAAGTATAGTAAAAGAGGGTTGAATGTATTTCGTCCCTCTTTTTATTTCGGTAGGATAAACCAAAAGATTAATAAAAAAATGGTTCGAGAAGTATTTTCTCGAACCATTTTTTTACTTGAGAACGATAGTTCTTTTATTTAATCTCTGAAAATCCAGTATAAGGAACCAACACTTTCGGAATTCTGATGCTTCCATCTTCTTGCTGATAGTTCTCAAGTATCGAAGCTAGAATCCGAGGCAATGCCAATGCAGAACCGTTTAGAGTGTGAAGCAGCTGAGAAGCATTTCCTGCCTTATAACGCAATTTTAGACGATTTGCCTGAAAATCTCTAAAGTTTGATACCGAACTAACTTCTAACCATTTTTCTTGAGCCTGAGAAAAAACCTCGAAGTCGTAGGTAATCGATGAGGCAAAACCTGTATCGCCAGCACATAAACGTAAAATACGGTAAGGCAAATCCAACTCCTCCAATAAACCTTTTACATGCTCAACCATTTCGTCTAAGGCAGCCATCGAATTTTCTGGTTTTTCTATGCGAACAATTTCTACCTTCTCGAACTGATGTAAACGATTTAGTCCACGTACATCTTTCCCATAACTTCCTGCCTCTCTACGGAAACAAGGTGAATATGCTGTATGTTTCAACGGTAATTCTTCATCTCTCAAGATAACATCGCGGTAAATATTGGTCACAGGAACTTCAGAAGTCGGTATCAAATACAAATCATCTTCTTTTACATAATACATTTGTCCTTCTTTGTCGGGTAATTGTCCCGTTCCGTAACCAGAAGCTTCATTCACCACAAATGGCGGGATGATTTCTTGGTAATCAGCTGCGGTGTTTTTATCCAAAAAATATTGAATCAAAGCGCGTTGCAACCGAGCTCCTTTTCCTTTGTAAACAGGAAAACCTGCACCAGTAATTTTCACTCCCAATTCAAAATCAATCAAATCGTATTTCTTGGCTACTTCCCAATGCGGTAAATATCCTTTCTTGGGAGAAGCATCTCCTGAAGAAAAAACGATTTCATTATCATTTTCATCTTTTCCTGCTTTCACCAATTCGTTGGGTACATTAGGAATTTGATATAAAATATTCTGAATCGATGCTTCGTATTCGGATAATAAATCTTGTAGTTCTTTGGACGATGATTTTAGTTCGGTCGTTTGTTCTTTCAGTTTATTGGCATCTTCTGTCTGTCCCGATTTGAAAAGGTTCCCGATTTCTTTAGAAAGTTTATTCGATTCTGCCAAAATTGTGTCTAACTCGAATTGTGTTTTACGACGTAATTCATCCAAACTCAACACTTCGTCGATCAAATAAAGTTCTTTGAAATTTCTTTTCTTAAGTCCTTCAATAACTTCTTCCTTATTTTCTTGAATGTAAGAAACTACAAGCATAGTATAATTGATTTTACAACAAAGTTAAAAGTTCTTTGCAATTTCGACTCATTTTTTAGAAGAAATTACTTTTTTTCGACCAAATAATAAGCGCGAGTCAGTCTCGGATTATAAAAGGGAGTGTTCGGATGAACACGATTAAAATCTAGAGTCGTAATTTTCTGATGATGATACCCAAACAAAACAGAATCCATAAATATCGTATCGTTTACATCTAATAATACACCGAAACGATCACTTTTTGGTAAAGTAATTTCATCTAGATTTTTGATAACCGGAATTGGCTCTCCATAGGCCAAAATCAATTCGGGAATAAAACCATCAGATTCATACGTTTTGATGTTCCATTGCTTTTCTATTTCATGGAAGTTTTCACGAGAGGTATACTTGGGATTATTCAACTTCGAGGTGAAAACAGGATAAGCAAACGCAACTACAGAAGTCATCAAAAGAATTGTAGAATAAAAAACGAGCATAAAATTCCTCGATTTCAGGCTGTTGAGAATCGTCCATCCAAAGAACAAACCACTCAAAACCAAAGGAATTGCATAGAAAGAAAAACTTTTTTGCAAAATGAGGTAGGGAATAATCCCGACAAAAAGACAAGCAATTATCCCAATAATCCCGAAAGAAAAATTAGCAGCCAAACGCTCTTTATTAGAAATTGTTGTAAAGTTTTTATACAAATACAAAACATAAAAACTTGTATTGTAGGCTAGAGGGATCAGTGTTGGTAAGATGTAGCGTGTTTTCTTTTCGGGGATAATCGATAATAAAATTAAAGAAAAAATTGTCCAAAGAAAGGCAAATTGATAGGCTTTTGGGTTGCTTACTTTGTTTTTTAGGTACGGATAAAGTAGTGCAATAAAAGCAACTACGGTCCAAATGCCCGATTGTGTAAAGAAGCTCCAATAATAATAAAAAGGACGAATGTTGTAACTTCCCCAACGAGAAATTTCTGTTTTTGCTGCTTTAGAAAAGGGTAGGGGATCGTGCGTTTTTACATACCACATCCAACTAAAACCGATCAATGTACCAGTTACCGTAATCGATAAAGCTATCAGGAATTTGCTTTTCCGATTGTCTTTGTAGACCAAGAAATAGGCTAGTAAAAAAGGTAAATATAAAGCATACAAAGAGACAGGTCCTTTACTGAGGATAGAGGCTGCTAATGAGAGCGAACTGATTGCACCTAAATAGAATTTATACCCTATTGGGTAACATTTCTGATAGAGGAGAAGTAGATAAAACAAAGCGATAATCACGAAACTATGCGTGTACATATCCCAATTATTATCACGTCCTGCAAAGAAAATATAGAAAGAAGTAATGAGAATTAGACTCGCCAAATACGCATGGAAATGGGTGGTAAATCGTTTTACCAAATGATAAAAATAGAAAACCAATAAAACAGTAATTATAGCAACCGGAATACGGAGATAATATAGATTATCAAAACCAAAAAATTTACCAAAAATAGCAGTGATCCAAGTGGGTAAAGGGGGTTTTTCGTAACGAGGCAATCCGTTGAGCGTCGTAAAAATCCAGTTATTGCTATCTATAATTTCTCTTGCCGTTACAAAATTTCTTGCTTCCATTATATTTGTCGGTGTAAGACCGAGATTGATAAAGAGCATCAGTATGGTGATGAGTGCAAGAAAAATATATTCTTTGTTGGTTTTAGTCATCTTTTTGGGTTTTCCAAATCAAAATTATGTTCCTAAAATAGATAATAAATCCCATAAAATGGCCAATAAATAAGACAGGATCTTTTCGGATGATGGCATAGGTTAGGATAAAAAAGCTTCCGATGAGGCTAATAACCCAGAATCCGATTGGTAAACTAGAGTTTTTTTGATATTCAGAATACAGCCACTGATACACAAACCGAAAGGTAAACATGACCTGAGAAAGGATTCCTAAGGTGAGTAACCAGAGCGGTATTTTTTCGTTTCTAAAAAGATTATCCACATCGATAATTCCGTTATTGAATCCTACCACAACCAAAATAACAGGGAATATCAGTAAACTTATTCGAATTATTTTTGGGAAAGATTTCCAATGATTCTGGAGTTGAATATTGCGGATATATATATAATATGTTAACGTTTGTCCTAGCATAATAGCAAAATCATGACGCAGATATCCATAGATAAAAAGCAAAATCGATGCTGCTAAACTAAATTCCCAAAAGAGTTTTGGGGTTAGGACTTTTTTGTTTTTTTCAGAGATTAACCATTGTAGAATGAGGCGACTAGAAAACAAGATTTGCGCCACAAATCCTATCATGTAAATAAACCAATTAGGTGTCGACATTGCTTTCTTTTACCGTATAATTGATGTATTTTTTTTTCATCCAAAGATAGGCAAAGCAATCAGAAAGTGGACCTAGTAGACGGTTCCACATATTGAATTTTGAAACGCCAGCAATCCTTGGGAAATGACGAACCGGAATTTGAGTAATTTTTCCATTTTGTAATAAAATCATTGCGGGTAAAAAACGATGTAATCCCTTGAACATTGGAATTTTTTTTGCCATATCTGTTCGCATGATTTTTAACGGACAACCCGTATCGTCCATCCCGTCGTTGGTGAAAGCACGTCGGATGCTGTTCGCAATCTTAGAGGACAAGTTTTTCCCCAGAGAGTCTTTTCTATTGGCACGCACGCCTGTTACCAAATCGTATTGCGGAATATGTATAAGGAGTTTTTCGAAATCTTCTGGAGATGTCTGTAAATCGGCATCTATATAGCCCACCCAACTAGTATCTGCCCAGTCGAAACCAGCTTTTATCGCAGCACTTAGACCATAATTTTTATCAAAACTAATAAAATAAAAAGCGTTGTTTCGGCTACAAATATTTTTTATTAGCTGAAGACTGTTGTCTTTTGATCCATCATTTATCAATAAAACCTTGGTTGGTAGAGAAGCTTTTCTTAAATAATTGGTAAGTTCTTTTTCTACACGCTCAAGGTTATCTTCTTCGTTGAATATTGGGATAATGATTGTAAGGTCTTTTTTCATTCTTTGTTAAAAGGTATACAAATTTATAATAAAACTGTTATTTTATAAGAATTAATCAGAAATATTGTTTTTATATTTATATTTTAATTATATTTACTACAATTCAAAATTACACAATATGAAAAAATTACTTTTATTATCGTTATTTTCTGTTGCGGCAGTAGCATTTGCGCAACAAGGTCCTTCAAAAAAGTTTCAAAAACAAGAGAACCCAACAAAAGAAAGCAAAGCTGTTAATACTCAAGGAAAGGCAGCTACACTGAAAAATTCTTCTCATTACCAACAAAAAGCAACTCAACCAGTTTCAGCGGTAAAAGAAGCTACTTTGAAGGCAGAGCCTGTCGAAAGAAAAAGATAATCAGTGCCAGAAAAATAGTTAAAAAGCAACATGAAATATCGTGTTGCTTTTTTTTATTTTTTATAAGAGATGTGTGTTTCACAAACTTATAAAGTTGTTTTGGTCGGGCGGATTTCTATTTTACTAGGAAGTACATTGGCATTCATTTTTAGTAAATCTACAATCAGCTGCCCCATATCTTCTGGTTGGATTTTCCAGGCATCTTTTTCGTTTGGTACATGACCATTGAAATGTGAGGTTACCGATCCGGGCAAAATTGTGGTACATTTCACGTCATAATTACGTAAATCGAGCATGGCAGCTTGTGTAAACCCTACTACACCAAACTTAGAGGCATTGTAAGCTGTGCCATTTGCAAAAAAGTTCGTACCGGCCAAACTAGCAATTGTTATATAATATCCTTTATGTTCTTTGAGTTGTTCTACTGAAGCTTTTAGGGTATGGAAAACACCCGTTAGATTGGTGTCTATCATCGAGTGCCAGTCTTCTAAAGCAAGTTGATCTATTGGGGCGAATTTTCCCAATCCGGCATTGGCAATTACTACATCAACTTTGCCAAATTCTTTTACAATTGTTTCGATGGCTTTTACTTCGTCTTCATAATTTCTACAACCGACACAATTGCCAAAACATTTTGGTTACCCAAGGCGTGTTTTGCTTGTTCGATGCTTTCTTTGTCGCGCCCAGATATCGCCACTTTCATGCCAGCTTCTATGAGGGTGTGTGCGATTCCGAAACCGATTCCTTTCGAACCGCCCGTTATATATGCTACTTTATCTTTTACTGTATTCATAGGATCATAATTTTGGTATTGCTTCTATTAACTCTTTGGTATATATTGTTTTAGGATGACTGTATACCTGGTCCGCATCTGCTAATTCTTTCATTTGACCGTGTTGCATCACTAAAAGCTGATCGCTCATATATTTAACGACAGCCAAATCATGAGAAATAAAAATATAAGTAAAATGAAATTCTTTTTTCAGATCGTTCAGCAGGTTCAGTACCTGTGCCTGAACAGATACATCTAGTGCAGAAACACTTTCGTCGCATATAATGAATTGGGGTTTTAGAGCCAGCGCTCTTGCAATTCCTATACGCTGGCGTTGCCCACCCGAAAATTCGTGAGGATATTTCTTCAATGCCTCTACCGATAAATTTACTTTTTCGAGCAAATGAGCTGCCTTTTCTACTCTTTCTTTATTGCTTTTTCCTATACCATGAATTTTCATCGGTTCGGTGAGAATGTGTTGAATGGTATGACGAGGATTTAGGCTCGAATAAGGATCCTGAAAGATGATTTGAATATCTTTTCGTAATCGGCGAATATCTTCTTTTTTCATCTTTAAGATATCTTGTCCTCGAAAATAGATTTCACCACTAGTCGGTTTTTCTAGTAAAAGAAGGGTGCGTGAAAGTGTTGTTTTTCCGCTTCCAGATTCTCCTACCAAACCAAGTGTTTCACCAGGATATACTTTGAAACTAATGTCATCTACAGCTTTTACTTGCACCTCTTCTTTTCCAAACCAATGCGATTGTGTGAAGTATTTTTTTAGATTTTTCACTTCTAGTAAAGGTGCTTGTTCGTATAAGGCTCGGTGGTCAGCAGCTCGTTCTTCATCACTATAAATTTCGGCATAGAAATCCTTATTTTTCATAAAATCTGTTACGGTTGGTAAACGCTTATAGCGTGTATCTAGGCGCGGACGACAAGCAATTAAGCCTTTCGTATAGTTTTCAGCAGGTTGATGAAAAATTGTCTCTACCCGTCCTTGTTCTACAACTTTCCCCTGATACATCACCAAAACTTCTTCGCTCACATTGGCAATTACTCCTAAGTCGTGCGAAATAAAAAGCATACTCATTCCCTCAGTCATTTGCAATTCTTTCAGTAAGTCGAGGGTTGCTTTTTGTACAGTAACATCCAAAGCAGTAGTGGGTTCATCGGCGATTAGCACTTCGGGCTCACAGCTAATGGCCATCGCAATCATGACGCGTTGTTTTTGCCCGCCAGATAACTCATGTGGGTAGGCTTTGTATATCCGTTCTGGGTTAGGAAGTTTTACTTTTTCGAAAAGTGCTAAAACTTTTTTTTTGGCTTGTGTGTTGTTGAGGTTTTGATGCAAAAGAATAGATTCTTCGACTTGTTTACCGCATCGAATACTTGGATTGAGAGAAGTCATCGGTTCTTGAAAAATCATTCCTAATGAATTTCCACGAAGAGAAGCATATTCTTTTGAGTTGATTTTTGTCAGGTCGATGAGTTGATTATTGGTTTTGAAAAGAATTTTACTCTCGGGATCTATGTTTGCGTTTTTATTGAGCAAGCCCATGATTGCCAATGATGTAATCGATTTTCCGCTGCCAGATTCTCCTACCAAACCCAAGGTTTCTCCTTTGTTTAGTGTGAAGCTTACGCGGTCTAGAACTTTCTTATGGCCAAAGCTCAAACTTAGATTTTCTATTTTCAGTATCCAATCATTCATCCCTCAAAAATAATCTCTTTAACAATCAAATTAAAATAAAAGGCAAAGAATCTAAAATTTTTCTAACTTTGCTTAGAATTCAAAAAATTACTAAATTCGGTAATCGGATTCCTAACTCTTAAAAAAAATCAACTGAGTTAGTTTTAATTATATAGAATGGACACACACTCCCAGATGATGACGTTGATGGCAACAACAGTGGGTCACAATGTCACCGGTGAAATTTCAGTTTTCAAGCTGTTATTAACTATTTTCCTTGTTTTATTGAATGGTTTTTTTGTTGCAGCAGAGTTTGCAATCGTAAAAGTTAGAAGTTCACAAATAGAAGTTAGTCATGATATTAACTCTCGAATGGCTTCTACTGCAAAAATCATTGTTAATAACTTAGACTCCTATTTAGCTGCTACGCAACTTGGGATTACCTTGGCTTCTCTAGGTTTGGGTTGGGTAGGGGAGAGTTCTTTGTCGCCAGTCATCGTAAAAATCTTTATGATGGTAGGCTTAGATAGCCCAGAGTGGATTAGCATTGCCAACAAAGTAGCTTTCCCAACGGCATTTGTCATCATCACGATTTTGCACATTGTGTTTGGGGAATTGGCACCGAAGTCTTTGGCAATTCAATTTCCTACCAAAACAACCTTTACGGTTGCATTACCTTTGCGTATTTTCTATTTTGTTTGTCGTCCAATTATTTGGTTGATGAATGGTTTTGCGAATATGATTCTTAGAGTTTTTGGAATCAGACCAATTCATGGAGGAGAAATCCACAGTGAAGAAGAACTTAAAATGATTATTACCGAAAGTCAAGAAGGTGGTGCTATTGAAGAGTCGGAACGAAATCTCATTCAGAATGTATTCGAGTTTGATGATCGTCGGGTATTGAATATTCAGACTTTGCGTAAAAATGTTTCAGCTATCGAGATCAAGTCTACCGTAAAAGAATCGATTGATTATGCGATACAAGAGGGGTATTCTCGATATCCTGTATACGAAGATTCGTTAGACAATATTGTGGGTGTTTTATACACAAAAGATTTAATGAAATCCCTATTGGCGAACCCCAACCAGACTGATATCCGTGGCTTGTTGCGCGAACCGATTTTTATTTCAGAGTCGGCTTTGATAAAAAATGTGCTGAAGCAATTTCAGAAAAAACACTTACAGTTGGCTGTAGTAACCAATGAGGTTGGAGAAATGAGCGGTGTAGTAACGATGGAAGATATTCTAGAAGAACTCGTAGGAGAAATACAAGACGAATATGATAACGAAGACCCAATAGTTACGAAGGTTGCCGATGGTGCTTACCGAGTAAATGCTCATAAAACCATTATAGATATCAATCGCCTATTGCCTTATCAGTTCGAAGAAAGCGAACATTACGATACGTTGGCTGGTTTGATTAGCGAAGTTTACTATGATCGAGATTTGGAAGTTGGTGATGAGATTGACTTGGAAGCTTATACCGGGAAAATCATAAAGATGTACCGTAATTCTGTAGAAATTATTTTACTGAAAGTGAAAATAATTAAAGAAGATCTAAGAGAAGACTCAGAAAAAGAAGAATAATATAAACGCCTGAAAATTTTCAGGCTTTTTTTGTGTTTGATAATCAAACCCAGAGGTAGGTCAATTGTTTCTTTTTGTAAATGAACCATTGTTAAAAGTTTAATTATTTGGCTAAAAAACTAACTTTGCCAAATGAAGCAATCGAAGTACTTATTTGCCGCAATTCTCACCTATTTTCTTTGGGGATTTTTTTCCTTTGGCTTGCGACCAATCAGCGATTATCCGTCGATGGAAATTTTATACTATCGTTTGTTTTTCAGTACGATTCTTTTGCTTTTGGTAGGATGTTTTCTAAGAAGAAAGAAAATAGAAGCTGATTATCAACTGTATCGATCATTGAGCAAGAAAGAACAAAACCAAATGGTTATACGATTATTTGGTAGTTCTATTGTGTTGATGTTTAATTGGTTGGCTTTCATTTATGTGATGAATCATGTGAGTGTGCAAACAGCCTCACTTTCGTATCTGATTTGTCCGGTAATTACCACATTGCTTAGCGTTTTGATACTGAAAGACCATATCGGGCGAGAAAAATGGTTTGCCATCGGGCTGAGTACTTTCGCCTGTATCATCATGGCTTTCGGGCATTTTCGCGAGTTGTATTACAGTCTCTTTGTAGCGCTTAGTTTTTCTATCTATATCATTATTCAGAAAAGACTCAATCGATTTGATAGCTTCAGTCTCTTGATGCTTCAGTTAACGATTGTTTCGGTTTTGATAATGCCTTTTTATGGTTGGAAAAGCGAACCCTTTCCTACCGAAACTCGCTTCTATAAAAGTATTGCGCTGGTTGTGATTCTCTTTACGATAATTCCTATGATTCTCAATAATTTTGCCCTGAAAGGTATCGATTCGTCAACAGTCGGAATCCTGATTTATCTCAATCCGATTATCAATTTTCTTTTGGCTGTTTTCTATTACAAAGAGGCAGTTTCTTTGGAGCAAATTATCGCTTATAGTCTTATCTTTTTATCGATTCTGTTATTCAATAGCCGTAATCTGAAACAAATATTTGATCAAAAAAACCGAAACTTTCCTAAGAAAATTTCGGTTAATTAAAAGTTTTTTGGTTTCGATCTTTTTAATCGTTTTTATAGAATCCATTCGGAGCAATTCCTGTTTTGTATTCTTTGATAAAACTTCCGTTTGTCGAATATTCTAATACACGCCCATCCGAGTTGAAGTCGGTTGCATCTGAAATATAAATTCGGTTATCGTCTACCGTGAAACCATACATCACACCGTATTGCGAGCTCGATTCGTAGCTAAACAAAGGAGTTTCACTAAGTTTACTATCAAGCTTTTGTTTATATACTTTGTTGGCCGAGGTGTAATACAAGAAATCATCTTCGATTTTTAGATGTCCCACCATGCTAATATCACTTGGCAAATCTTGTGTTTGAATTTGATGATTGACCAAATTCATTTTCAATAAACGTTTACCACTTGTAAGAATGTAGAGCGAGTTATTTTCTTCTTCCCATGCAATCGGCGAATTATTTTCGCCCAAATCAATCTTTTTTTCAAACTGATTATTTTGTGGGTTGAGAACCATTACCGTTGTTCCTTCAGAGTAATATCCGTTCGATATATAGATTTTGTTGTTTTCTTCGGTAATTAATTCTGTGTAATCATTGGCCATTATTTTTTCCGACTTTCCACTAGACAAATCAATTACCGTGACGAAATCATCTTTCAGATTCCAAGCACCTTGATTGGTAATATACGCTTTTCCGTTATGAACCAAACCATAACGCGGCGTGTCTAAATTCTCGTTGTAGGTTTTGACATATTTAAAGGTGTTTTTATCAACAACGGTTACCGAATTCGAATTCGACGAAATGATATAAGCATACTTCTTGTCGAAAAACATCGATTGCAAATACGTACCTATTTCTGGTGAGTTAGGGTTTTCTTTCCGGAAAATATCCGTTTTCATCGTTCCATTTTTCAAGAAACTAATCGATGAGGATGTAGGCGAAGAGTTTCCTTCGTTCAGAATGAAAAATCCTTTGGCGTATGTGCCAACTTCTTCGGGTTCGCTAATCGTGTGATCATCATCATTGTTACAAGCCGTAAAAAGCAAAGCAACAGCTGCGAAAAGATAAGGATACGATTGTTTTTTTAGTTGTACCATATAGTAAAAATTTAAAATTCATTTGGTTGGGAAAATTGCAGCCTCGTGTCGAGTAGTCTTGGGCTACTATAATTCTGTGAGCGAAAAATAGTACTTCCGAGTAAACTCAGTATAAACAGATTCTTTCTACCAAAACATTCCGTTAGCTACCTACTCAAAAAAGACAAAATCATCTTGCAGATAACGAGAATTATTCACATTTCGTATATGCTCTTGTTTCTAAGCAAATAGAGAGGTTTGGTAAAAGCAACTCGAAAGAAAAGACCAAAAATACTTCTTTTTTCAGAATGTATAAGAAGAAACTGAGCAAAACAAAGCAAAATTGTTTACATTTGTCATTAGAAAAATTAAGTAACAAATCAGATGGCAATAAAAACATTTAGGGAAGTTATCGCCGAAGCGATGAGCGAAGAAATGAGACGTGATGCTTCCGTATATTTGATGGGTGAAGAAGTGGCCGAATACAATGGTGCTTACAAAGCTTCGAAAGGTATGTTGGATGAATTCGGACCAGGAAGAGTTTTGGATACCCCAATTTCTGAGGGTGGTTTTACCGGAATAGGAGTTGGCTCTACCTTAACGGGTTTACGACCAATTATCGAATTCATGACGTTTAACTTTTCATTGGTTGCCATTGATCAGATAATCAACAACGCAGCTAAAATTTACCAGATGTCAGGAGGGCAATTCAACTGTCCGATTGTTTTCCGTGGGCCTACCGCTTCTGCAGGTCAGTTAGGAGCAACCCACTCACAAGCATTCGATAGTTGGTATGCAAATGTTCCGGGACTGAAAGTCGTTGTACCGTCTAATCCCTATGATGCAAAAGGTTTATTGAAGAGTGCTATACGTGACAATGATCCAGTTATTTTCATGGAATCTGAGCAGATGTACGGTGACAAAATGGAAATTCCGGAAGAAGAATATTTAATTCCGATTGGTAAAGCCGATATCAAACGAGCAGGAAAAGATGTAACCCTTGTTTCTTATGGTAAAGTAATCAAGCAAGCGTATGCTGCTGCCGACGAATTGGCAAAAGACGGAATAGAGGTAGAAATCATCGATTTACGCACAGTACGTCCTTTGGATTATGAAACAATCTTCCAGTCGGTGAAGAAAACCAATCGCTTGGTAATTTTAGAGGAAGCATGGCCGTTTGCCAATGTTGCTTCAGAAATAACTTACATGGTACAGAAAAAAGCATTCGATTATCTAGATGCACCAATTATCCGTATCAATACCAAAGATACCTCGGCACCGTATGCACCAAATCTTTTCGAGCTATGGTACCCACAAGTAAAAGAGGTAGTAGAAGCTTTGAAAACTGTGATGTATAAATAAATCTCAATAGCATTGGGTAGATGTTCTAACAGGTTTCGGTAGGAGGCTATGCAAGACTTTATAAGAATAAAGACGCATAAACCTTTCGGAATCAAGAATTATCCAACTCCCAAAAATGTAAATAGAGATAAAAATAATATCCATAACCTACGAGTCTAGCATACAATTTGCTAGACTTCGTTATTTCTACTTATGAAGAAATTATTTGTAATTCAATTATTTTTGAGCATGTGGTTCTTACAGGCACAAGTAAAAATCCAGGGAACGATTTACGATTCTCTCAATCAGCAACCAGTTGCCTATGCAGATGTATCTTTACCTGAACTAAAATTGGTTACCACTACAAATACAGATGGTACTTTTTATATAGAATCGAAGACAGATGCTACTTTTTTAGTGATAAGTAAATACGGATACCAAGACCGAAAGGTTACTTTGGAGAACAAAATCAATTATAATTTTCAGTTGTTTCTGCAACCCGATAAAGAAGATGATCGTTGGATGACCGACGATTCGGGTGCAATAGAATTGCAAGGAGCAGTTGTAACTCAAAAGAAACAACGATACAAAAAAAAAGAAAATCCAGCCTATGCTATTTTGCGCAAAGTGTGGGAAAAGAATCGAAAAAATGGATTAGAAACGGTTCCGCAATACGATTACAAAGAATACGAAAAACTGCAATTCGATCTTAGTAATATCGACAGCACTTTTATGAAGCAAAAAATCTTCCGCAAGATGGAGTTTATTTTCGAACGGATGGATACTTCGGCTATCAACGGGAAAACCTATTTACCAGCCTTCCTCAATGAATCTATTTACCGTGTTTCGGGGACTAATCTACCCAACAAAACCCAAAGAAAAGAATTATTGGGCAACAAAACATCTGGTTTTGATAACAATGAGCTGGTCGCCCAAACAGTGAAAAATCTCTTTCGAGAAATCAATATTTACGATAATCGACTCAACTTTTTAGACATCAATTTTGTGAGTCCGATAGCTAAAGATGGTTTTGCCACTTACGAATACGAACTGCGGGATACCTTGGATATTGATGGTGAATTGAGTTATCGAATAAAATATTATCCACGACGATTAGGCGAATATACCTTCAAGGGAGATATTTATATCAGCACAGAACATTTTGCCGTGAAAGAAATCGTGATGGAAAGCACCAAAGACATGAATGTAAACTTTGTTCGCAATATCTTTTTAGATCTACTATACGAAATAGAAAGTGATGAGGTATATTATCCGTTGCGCTATTATTCGATGATGGACATGTCGTTGCTCAACAAAAAAGAAAACAGCAAAGGATTGTTTGTTCATCGAACAGTCGATTATTATCAATACGATTTCAAGACACGATTTCCACAAGCGTTTTATGAAGAAAAGTTAGACCCATCCAAATCGGTAATCAATCTGCAAAACGATGAATTTTGGGTAACGAACCGACCGAGTGAACTCACCGAAGAAGAAAAAGGAGTGTATCGAACACTAGAAGAACTCAACAAGGTACCGAAATTCAAACGAATTGTTAAAGGTATAGAAACTTTAAGTTCGGGTTATTACAATCTATTTAATTCTCTTGATATCGGAGACCTGTATTCGACTTTTGGCTATAATAAAATAGAAGGTTTTCGTTTGCGTGCCGGTGCAAGAACCTATTTTTCACAAAACGATAGGTGGCGTGTGGCGGGTTATACGGCTTACGGGTTTAAAGATGAGAAATTCAAATACGGTGTAGAAGCCCGTTATATGTTTAATCAGTATAATCGTTTTCAGATAGGGGTAGGAACCAAACGAGATGTGGAACAATTGGGTTCTCAGCTCACAGCTTCAGACGGCATCATGACGCGCAGCTTTGCTTCCTCGTCGATTCTTTCGCAAGGAGGCAACAATGCTTTTCTCAGTAACCATAATATTAGCAATGTATATCTTTCGATCGAACCGTGGAAAAATGTAGTCCTTCGGGTCGATGGAAATTATCAACGCATCAAATCTGCCAATACAGAAGAATTCAAAATCAATTATTTAAAAAACAATCAAGAACATTCTACCCTCACCAACTCGAGTGTAAGTTTCTCGATTATTGCACGACCAAAAGCCAAATATGCACAGTGGGGAATCGATCGTCACGAGGTCAGTACCTTGGCAGCAACCATAATGATGCGTTATACAAGAGGACTGAAAGGCGTGATGGATTCTGATTTTGCTTACGATAAACTACAATTCCGATACAATCAACCAATTTTGATAGGATCATTCGGAAAAACATGGATCACCGTAGAAGCCGGAAAAACCTTTCAGGCAGTACCGTTGAGTTTGCTTAGTGCATTGCCCGGGAACGAAAGCTATGGATCGGTACAAGGGACTTTCTCGCAGTTGGATTATTATGAATTTGTCACCGATGAATATGCCTCTTTGCAATGGGAGCATCATTTCAATGGCTGGCTATTCAATAAAATACCATTACTCAAAAAACTAAAATTACGCGAAGTTGGTTTCTTGCGAGCCGCAACCGGTAATATTTCTCAAGCAACCAAAGACCTCAACCGATCGACAATCAATTATATTGCACCCCATGAACAAATCTATTTCGAATATGGATTTGGAATAGAAAATATCGGAATCGGAAACATTCGTCCGTTACGAATTGATTTTAATTGGCGAGGAAATTATAATAATTTGCCAGATGTTCGTAAATTTGGCGTCACTATCGGAACCCAATGGACATTCTAGGTAGGAAATACAACGAAATTAATAATAGAATAAAAAAACATAGTTTAAATGACATTTGACGCAATCATCGAAATCCCACGCGGATCTCGCAACAAATACGAAATGGACCACGAAACAGGAATGATTCGTTTCGATCGTGTATTGTATTCACCAATGTTTTATCCAGCAGATTACGGTTTTGTACCCGATACTCTAGGTCTAGACGGTGATCCTTTGGATGTTTTGGTATTCTTAACCGAACCTACATTCCCAGGATGTCTTATCGAAGTGAAGCCAATTGGCGTATTGAACATGTCGGATGACAAAGGTCGCGACGAAAAAATTATTTGTGTGCCAGTAGCAGACCCAACATGGAATCAGTTAGAGAACATCGAGGATATGAATTCGCATACGCTGAAAGCAGTAGAGCATTTCTTCAAAACTTACAAAGATTTAGAAAACAAAACTTGTGTCGTAGAAGGTTACGGTGATAAAGAGCAAGCTTTGCAAATCATTCAAGAAGCATTCGACCGTTTCGTTCCGTCACAAGCCTAAGGTAAACATATACTAAGTATCAGAAACCTTTTTGCCATTTTTTTGGTAGGAAGGTTTTTTTATAAAATTGATTTCGAATAAGATAATCCCTAAACTTCTGAAAAAACAAAAATATATTTGGATAAATGAAAAATGAATCCTTATATTTGCAGTCCCAGATGAGTTGGTGCCTTAGCTCAGTTGGTAGAGCAAAGGACTGAAAATCCTTGTGTCCCTGGTTCGATTCCTGGAGGCACCACAAAAAAGCCTTTTTTTTAAAAGGCTTTTTTTATTCTTCAAATTATCTTAACTTTTCGTGTCCTAGTTTTTGTATATTTGTAGCTTAAATTCTTAGTCACTGATGGAGATTGGACAACGACCATGGGGCTCATATTATGTATTAGAGGCCACTGAAACCCATAAAGTAAAACGAATAGAGGTGAATGTAGGTGCGCGTTTATCGTACCAATATCATCGTTATCGAGCAGAGGTTTGGACCATTATCCAAGGTGAAGCAAAAGTAACATTAGACGATGTAGAAACACTTTATCATCCTGGTCAAGTAGTCGAAATCCCTTTGAATGCAAAACATCGTATAGAAAACATAGGAAAAATCCCTTTAATTTTTATCGAAGTACAGTTTGGCGAATCTTTTGATGAAGATGACATCGTGAGAATAGAAGATGACTATTCTAGAATATAACAATAATTACAACCTAGACTTTATTATTAAGAAACATCGATTATGGAAAACAAAAAAGTAGGAATTACGTTCAGTGCTTTTGATTTACTGCATGCTGGACATGTGAAAATGCTAGAAGATGCAAAAGCCCAATGCGATTATTTGATTGTTGGCTTACAAACCGACCCAACCATTGACCGTCCAGAAAAGAACCGTCCAACTCAAACCGTGGTTGAACGTTATATACAACTCAAAGCTTGTAAATATATTGATGAGATTGTTCCTTATGCAACCGAACAAGACTTAGAAGACATCTTACGATCGTTCAAAATCGATGTTCGTATTTTGGGAGAAGAATATAAAGACAAGAATTTCACTGGACGAGAGTATTGTGAAGAGAAAGGAATCGAGTTGTATTACAATAGCAGAGATCACCGTTTCTCGAGTACCTCATTACGAAAAGTTGTTTTTGAAAAAGAAAATTTAAAATTGAAGAAAGTTCAATAAATAAAGAGTTTTCAATCAAATAGTATAAAAGAGCGAATACTCTTTTATCTTGTATAGAATAAAATCAATTCATGGAAAAGATTCTTATCACCGGAGGAGCTGGATTTATCGGCTCTAACCTCACTGAATATTTTTTAGCCAAAGGCTACCAAGTAAGATGTTTAGATAATTTTGCAACAGGGCATCGTCACAATATCGAACCTTTCTTTGCTAACTCGAATTATCAATTAATCGAGGGAGATATTCGTGATTTAGAGACTTGTAAAAAAGCAGTAGAAGGAGTGGATTATGTGTTGCATCAAGCAGCTTTAGGTTCGGTTCCTCGTTCAATCAATGATCCAATTACTTCCAACGAAGTCAATGTGTCGGGTTTCCTCAATATGTTGGTAGCAGCTCGTGATGCGAGAGTCAAACGTTTTGTGTATGCAGCATCATCGTCTACCTATGGCGACTCAGAAAGTTTACCAAAAATAGAAGATGTCATCGGGAAACCTTTGTCACCGTACGCTATAACCAAGTACGTAAATGAACTGTATGCCGATGTATTCAGTAAAACATATGGTTTATCGTGCATTGGTTTACGTTATTTCAATGTATTTGGACGACGTCAAGATCCCAACGGAGCGTATGCAGCTGTGATTCCTTTGTTTGTGAAACAATTCATGAACCACAAATCGCCTACCATCAACGGTACAGGTGATTATTCGAGAGATTTTACCTACATCGACAATGTAATCCAGATGAATGAGCTGGCAATGCTGACAACCAACTCAGAAGCTATCAACACAGTCTACAATACTGCTGTAGGAGATCGAACAACGCTAAATGACTTAGTTGCATATCTGAAAGAATATCTAAGCGAATACGACGTAGAGATTGCCAATGTAGATGTTATCCATGGCCCGAACCGAGTAGGAGATATTCCGCACTCGTTAGCATCGATAGAGAAAGCGCAGCGATTATTAGGCTATCAACCCTCGCATACGATAGGGAAAGGTCTAAAAGAAGCTGTAAAATGGTATTGGGAAAATTTGAAGGAGTAAGGAGGATGTTTAATCGTGGAGAGAGTTTAATCGTTGAGATAGTATATCAGTTAACCAATTAAACAGTTACACGATTCCCCGATTCCACAGTTACTCGTTTAACCGTCGAGGAAGATGAATCGTGGAGAGAGTATATCAGTTAACCAATTAAACAGTTACACGATTCCCCGATTCCACAGTTACTCGTTTAACCGTGGAGGAAGATGAATCATGGAGAGTGTATATCAGTTAACCAATTAATCGATTCCACAGTTCTCCGATTCCACAGTTCACGCGTTCACATTTAACAAAAAAATAAACACACAAATAAAATTATGAATAGCAAACATAAAATAGCAGTCATCGGATTAGGATACGTAGGATTACCATTAGCGAGATTATTCGCAACCAAATACCCTACAGTAGGTTTTGATATCAATCAAGCACGAATTGCCGAACTTAATAGCGGTACAGACTCAACACTAGAAGTTGAAGATGCTATTTTACAATCTGTACTGGTTACAGAGAATCCTTATACAACACAAACTAAGGGATTATTTTGTTCGGCAAACTTAGACGATATCAAAGATGCCAATATATACGTAGTAACCGTTCCTACACCAGTCGATAAACACAATAAACCAGATCTAACTCCTTTATACAAATCATCAGAAACAGTCGGTAAAGTTCTGAAAAAAGGAGATATCGTGATCTACGAATCAACCGTATATCCTGGTGTTACCGAAGAGGAATGTGTACCCGTTTTGGAAAGAGTATCGGGACTGAAATTCAATCAAGATTTCTTTGCAGGTTACTCTCCAGAGCGCATCAACCCAGGAGATAAAGAACATACCGTAGAAAAAATACTAAAAGTAACCTCAGGCTCTACTCCAGAGATAGGTAAAATCGTAAACGATTTATACAAATCAGTAATTACTGCAGGTACACATTTAGCACCGACCATCAAAGTAGCTGAAGCTGCCAAAGTCATCGAGAACTCTCAACGCGACATCAATATTGCGTTTGTCAATGAATTGGCAAAGATTTTTAATTTATTAGATATCGATACGCATGCCGTGCTAGAAGCAGCCGGAACCAAATGGAATTTCTTACCCTTCAAACCAGGTTTGGTAGGTGGTCATTGCATTGGTGTAGATCCGTACTATTTAGCACAAAAAGCACAAGAACACGGTTATCATCCCGAAATCATCTTAGCAGGTCGTCGTCTTAACGATTCCATGGGCGAGTATGTCGCTTCGCAAGTAGTGAAAGCCATGATCAAAAAAGGGATTAAAGTAAACGGTGCCAAAGTACTGAATTTGGGTATTACCTTTAAAGAAAACTGCCCCGATGTACGCAATACCAAAGCAGTAGATGTGATTCGAGCACTGGAAGAATATAGCATAGATGTTACAACTTACGATCCTTGGGCAAACCCAGAAGAAGTGATGCATGAGTATGAAATCAAAAGTTGTCAAAATATCAAAGAATGTTTCTCAGACACAGATCACTCCTCAAACGATTCATCCGATAAAAAACAATTCGATGTTATTATCTTGACGGTTGCCCATAGAGAGTTTTTGGATTTGAATCTGAGTCAATTCTTGAAAGAAGTTGGCGTAGTTTATGATGTAAAAGGAATCTTGGAACAAGCAGATAGTAGATTATAAACTGAAAAAAAGTAATGAAAATAACCGTTGTAGGAACAGGCTATGTTGGTTTGTCGAATGCCATTTTATTGGCGCAAAACAACGAAGTGGTTGCTCTTGATATAGTTCCCGAAAAAATAGAGCTTTTAAATCAAAAAAAATCACCAATTGAAGATAAAGAGATTGTTGACTTTTTGGCGAATAAAGAATTGAATTTTAGGGCAACTTTGGATGCAAAAGAAGCATACGAAGGAGCAACGTATGTGGTAGTTGCAACCCCGACAGATTACGACGAAAAAACAAATTACTTCAACACATCGAGTGTAGAGACTGTATTGCAAGAAGTAAATGATTATTGTCCAGAAGCTGTTGTAATTATCAAGTCAACCGTTCCTGTAGGTTTCGTAGAAGATATCAAAAATAGATTTGGGTATGAGAATGTGATTTTCTCTCCTGAGTTTCTGAGAGAGGGTAAAGCGTTGTACGACAATCTTTATCCTTCTAGAATTATTATAGGAGAAGTAAGCGAGCGAGCAGAAGTATTCGCTAACTTATTAAAAGAAGGAGCTATAAAAAAAGATATTCCTACCTTATTTACACATTCGACCGAAGCAGAGGCAATCAAACTTTTTTCGAATACCTATTTGGCTCTGCGTGTTGCCTATTTCAATGAGTTGGATACTTATGCACAAACCTATAATTTAGATAGTAAACAAATAATACAAGGTGTAGGATTAGACCCAAGAATCGGGTTGCACTACAATAATCCATCTTTTGGGTACGGCGGTTATTGTTTACCCAAAGATACCAAACAGTTATTAGCCAATTACGATGCGGTTCCGAACAACATCATTCAAGCTATTGTAGATGCCAACAGAACGCGCAAGGATTTTATTGCCGAATCTGTTTTAGCAAAAAAACCAAACATTGTTGGGGTTTACCGCCTAATCATGAAATCGGGTTCAGATAATTTTAGAGCTTCGGCAATACAAGGCGTCATGAAACGCATCAAAGCAAAAGGTATAGAAGTCGTTGTTTATGAACCCGCCATGCAAGAAGAAACTTTCTTTGGATCAAGGGTAACCAAAGACCTCAATGCCTTTAAACAAGAATGCGATGTAATTATCTCGAACCGCATGGCAGAAGAATTACACGATGTGAAAGAGAAAGTCTATACAAGAGATTTATTTGGTAATGATTAGAGCTTATCAGAAATGCAAAAAGTTTTAGTTACAGGTGCCGCAGGTTTTATTGGCTATTTTACCGTAAAAAAATTAATGGAGGTAGGGTATGAAGTAGTGGGTTTAGACAATATAAACGATTATTACGACATAAATCTAAAATACGCACGATTAAAAGACGTAGGCTTCCGTAGAGAGGATGCTGAAGTTTGGACGAAAGAAACGCAATCTACCACGTATAAGAATCTTTCTTTTATTCGCTTAAATCTAGAGGATCGAGAAAACCTCCCAACGTTATTCGAGAAACATCAGTTTGATGCCGTTATTCATTTAGCGGCACAGGCAGGGGTTCGATATAGTTTAGAGAATCCTATGGCCTATGTAGATAGTAATTTAGTAGGCTATGTAAATTTATTAGAATGTTGTCGTCATGCCAAGGTAAAACACCTGGTATATGCGTCTAGTTCTTCGGTCTATGGCGAAAACCCAAAAACACCTTTCGAGGAAGAGGATCGCGTAGATTATCCTGTAAGCTTGTATGCAGCTACCAAAAAAGCAAACGAATTACTAGCACACACCTACAGTCATCTGTACCAATTGCCAACAACAGGACTTCGTTTTTTTACAGTGTACGGACCGTACGGACGACCAGATATGGCACCCATGTTGTTTGCTACAGCGATAACCGAAAATCGACCAATCAAAGTTTTTAATAACGGCGATATGAGTAGAGATTTTACGTTTATCGATGATATAGTGAATGGGATTATCATCTCCTTAAAAAATCCACCAGCCAAAGATCAAGAGCATCCATATTATCAGCTTTTCAACATCGGGAA
Source organism: Weeksella virosa DSM 16922 (assembly GCF_000189415.1). Classification (GTDB taxonomy): domain Bacteria; phylum Bacteroidota; class Bacteroidia; order Flavobacteriales; family Weeksellaceae; genus Weeksella; species Weeksella virosa. The sequence continues at coordinate 1,007,815 of NC_015144.1, read as the reverse complement.
TGGATCGCCAGTATCCTTAATGCAGTTCATCGAAACATTAGAAAAAGAATTGGGTAAAGTAGCAGATAAAAATATGATGCCGATGCAAGCAGGAGATGTACCAAGAACATGGGCAGAAACTACAAAACTGAATCAACTAGGGTATGATAGTACAATCAGTATCGCAGAAGGAGTGAAAGAATTTGTAAAGTGGTTCAAAGCATATAACAAACTCTCGTGAAAAACAAAATCAAACAACTTCTGAAAAATAAAGATGCAAAATCACTTATAGAGAATTTTTTCTCTTTAGGCGCTTTGCAGGTGATTAATCTAATCCTTCCGTTGGTTGTGTTACCCTACATGATAAAAACGGTAGGGTTTGATAAGTATGGAGTAGTGGTTTTAGCCGCCTCATTAATTGCATATTTTTCTTCGGTAACCGATTATAGCTTCACCATTACGGCAACCAGAGATGTGGCAGTTTTCAGGGATAGCCCCCAAAAAATCAATATCATATACAGTAAAGTATTGATCGTAAAATCAATCTTACTACTTTTCTCATGGCTCATAATCGGGATCATTGTTTTCGCCTATCTTCCTTTTTATGAAGAAAAGACAGTGTTTTTTTGTTCAGCATTGATGCTTTTTGGCTATGTGCTATTCCCAGAATGGTTTTTCCAGGGCATTGAGAAAATGAAATTTATAGCTTTCTTAAATGTAGGAATTAAGGTTTTCTTCACGGCTTGTATTTTTATATTGGTAAGAACACCAGAAGATTATTGGAAATATGCATTGCTCAATAGTATAGGATACATTGGCGCTGGACTGATTGGGCAGTATTTGTTAATAAAAAAATACAAGCTAAAATTCATTTGGCTCAAAAATAAATATATACGTCAGACGTTCAAAAGCAACTTCCCTGTTTTTATCAATCGGTTTGTACCTAATCTGTACAACAATACAAGTACATTTTTATTAGGGGTTTTAGCCAATACAAGTTCGGTCGGATTGTACGATGCAATAAAAAAAATCATCGATTTAGGAGTAATGGTCATAAGTGTCATTTCTCGTGTGTTTTTCCCATATCTAAATAGGAACAAAGCTGGATTTGCACAATATATGAAAGGAATGATTATAGTAGGAGCAATTCTGGCAGTTTCGCCAATAATATTTTATAAAATTGTTTTTTGGTATCTTAACATTCAAGATGCTGATGCTTTTTGGGTATTACTTGTTCTTTCAATAGGCTTATTCTTTATTACTTTGTACGATGTGTTTGGATTGAATTATTTCATCGTAAACAGAAAAGATAAGATTGTAATGAGAAACACATTAATGGCATCTCTTGTAGGATTGGTATTGGCTTATCCACTCATATCCTATTTTGGGATTATAGGAGCTGCAATCAACCTAACATTAGCAAGAGTGATAATGGGAGGAGGTATGGCATACAATTATATTAAAAAGAAAGTTTAATCTTTTATTTAGAATAAAACCCTAGAACAATCCGTTTTTCACAATACGCAGGAAGACCTTTTTTGGGTGAATATACAGACGAAATAATAAAATATATAAAAAATATCAAATAATGAAAACAGTTGGATTTCCAATAAGTCAAAAAAATAACGAGAAAAGAAGATGTTTAATACCATCTGATATAGCTAAAATAAAGCATAAAAAACAAATTTATATCGAAACAGGTTATGGCGATGTTTTAGGATATAGTGATGAAGACTATCTACAAGCAGGAGTAAATGTTGTATCCCAAGAAGAAGTACTGAGCAAAGACATTATTTGCGATGGGAAAATAGGCGATGCAGCATATTTGCCACAATTAAAAAATCAAACTATTTACGGTTGGGTACATGCCGTGCAAAATAGAGATATTACAGATATCATGATTGACAATTCCCTAACAGCTTATGCATGGGAAGATATGTTCGAAGATGGGCGTCATACATTTTGGCGAAACAATGAAATAGCCGGTGAAGCTGCAATCATGCATGCATATACCTTGTATGGTGTATTTCCTTATGATACAAAAGTTGCGATTATCGGAAGAGGAAATATCGGAAAAGGAGCATTGAAAATTCTCACCTTTATGGGGGCAGATGTCACTGTATATGATCGAAAAACAGAAAAGCTTTTTCAGAAAGAGTTAGAACAATATGATGTAATAGTAAACTGTATTCTTTGGGACACAAAACGAACGGATCATATTATTTATAAACAAGATTTGAAACGCATGAAAAAAGGTGCTTTGATTATAGATGTGAGCTGTGACCGTAACGGAGGAATAGAAACATGTATTCCTACTACCATGGACAATCCGACGTACGAAGTCGATGGTATAGTGCATTATGCAGTAGATCATACGCCGTCTATCTTTTATAAAACAATCTCTAGAAGCTTGAGTAAAGAAGTTGCTAAAACTATAGACTTTTTAATAGAAGATAATCCTACAGAGGTATTAAAAAACGCCTTAATTGTAGAAAATGGTATAGTGAAAGATCAAAGAATTAATGATTTTCAAAAAAGATAAAAATAATGCTTAGCAGAACCCAAATAAAAGATATTGTTTTTTCGATACCGTTCCTCAAAAAATATTACATCAAAAGAAGAATTAAGACGACAAACGACTTAATTCCACTCGATCGTTTAGATGAAGAGCTCAATAAGGCCGAAGTCGTATTACTAGATAATTCGATTGATAAAAATATAAAAGTAGGTTTGGTAAAAGACGGGGACGATTACGAGGGATATGTGAAAGAACGGTCTTATTATCCTAAATATGAGCGCTTCCTCAAAAACAACAACATACAATACGAATATTACGACATCTACAAGAGCGATTGGCAAGAACAAGCAAAAAACTATGATGTAGTTATTTGGCATACAAGTTCTGATGTCTCGACACAAGATATTGCCACAAATAAAATTTATGTATTAGAAAAACTTTTAGGCATCAAATGTTTACCTAACTTTCATGAGATTTGGACCTATGAAGACAAAATAAATGCACATTATCTGTATCAGCGTTATGACTTACCCGAAATACCGACCTTTGTTACGCACTCAAAAGAAGACGCTTTAGCTTATATAGAACATTGCAAATTTCCTTTAATCTCTAAGCTAGCCACGGGTTCATCTTCTTATGGAGTAGACAAGATTAATAACAAAGAAGAAGCCGAAAAAGTAATTAAACAATCGTTCTCACATAAAGGAAGGAAAACCTATTTCGCTTATCAAAATCAGAAAGATTATGTGCTATTCCAAGGGTTTATAGATGACGCAACTTTCGATCTACGGATAATGGTTGTAGGTGATAAATTGCTAGGATATTATCGATACCCAAACAAAGGAGATTTTAAAGCTTCAGGTGCTGGCAATGTAGAGAAAAAAGCTATCCCGGCAGAAGCATTAGAGCTAGCATACAAAGTAAAAGAGCTATACGACGCAACCTTCTTAGCCACCGATTTGCTCTATAGTGAGAAAGACAAGCAATATTATATCATAGAGAGCTCGGTATTTATAGGTGTTGACACCCCAGAACAGTTGGTAATAGATGGAGTCGCGGGTTACTATAAAAGAGTCGCCGAGAATAGCTATGAATTTCATGAAGGTAAATTTTGGGTGCAAGAACTAACCCTGAAAGAGTTTTTTGATAGATCCCAATAGCATAAATTAAATATATTATAAAGCAAAGGACTTCATTAAAAGTAAGCATATAAAGGAGCTGATAAATTATTTATAGTTAAAAAAATATAAGAATTGAAACAATACTTGTTACATAGAGAGGTTTTTCTGTTGAGATTTATCGTAATTTCTGTCTTTATTATTTTCGTTTTACAGTTTCCAGGATTATCCTTATTAAGAATTCCTTTGATTTTGGCTCATCTTATATTGCTTTTTCTTTTAAACTTTAAGTTGAGGAAATTAAACGCTTTGGATTTTATTTTCACTTTACTAATCACTTATGTGGTTATTCAAAGCTTTTTATTACAAGAAATCATTAGCTTGTTGTATTTTTTGCAGGCTATCATTTCTGTTGTATTATATTTTATTTTTTATTCTTATTGTTCCGTTCTTTTAAGGCAGGGCATAGAGTTGAATTTTCAAAAATTAACCAAATACATCACCTTTTTTTTACCTTTTTTTTTAATAAGTTTTCAATCTTGGTCTCTAACAAGAAGCGCAGGTTTGCTTGGGAACCCTAATATTACTGCACATGTTTTTATAATGTTAACTCCTTTCTGCTTACTTATACCACATAAAATTCGTTATTATATACTTCTATTGAGTATTGTTTTATTGGGTTTGATAATGTTTGCCTCAAGGAGTGCGTTTATGGCTTTCATTTTAGGTATTGTAGTTTATTTTACCTCGCTTTACTTTGATAGAGTTAAGTATAAGTTTTCTCTCTATTTGTTTTTTTTAGCTTTGGTTATTTATTTGTCTTATGACGCTGTTAACATAGCTATTCAAGTTATGTCCAAATACAACTACTTATTTTCTAACGTTGATTCAAGGTTGCTGTATTTGAGTTACAATGGTCGTGATTTAATTTATGATATGGCTCTCGAACGATTGAAAGGTCATGAATTGTTTGGGCTTGGCTTTGAGGGCGCTAAGTTTGAATCTGAAATGGGACATATCTTAAGTACTCATAACGGATTTCTTGAGCTTTTTATAAGAATTGGGTATATAGGGACTATAATTTTTTCAGCTTTATTAATTTTGATGATTTATAATATTTCAAAGACAAAAAATAAATATTTTAGAGGAGCAGCCCTTATGGGGTTCGTTATTATTCTTTCATTAGCAACTAATAGCTCTACTTTTTTTGTGTTCAATTATCTTTTTTATTATATCATTATAATGCATTCATTATGTGAATATGAGAAAAAAATTCAAGTCATTTACTAATATGCGTTTTACATTACTTTTTATTATTTCAGTTTTTCCCTTTGTATTCAGTCTTGGTCAAGAAATAGACTTGGAGACTTATCTTCCTAAGAACTATAGTAAAAAAGGAGATATAGACTATACTATCCATCTTCAAAAGGGTATAAATGAGAATAAAATTATTAAGATGCCAGATTTTCCGGTCTCTATAAATTCAAAAGGTTTAAAAATACCGAGCAATAGAAAAATCATTTTCCAAGAAAATTCCAGGTTAATTCTTATTCCTTCTAATACGAGAAGCTATGATATTTTAGGTCTTAATATGGTAGAAAATATAGAAATTATTAATCCAAGAATAATAGGAGAAAGGAAAGAGAACTTTGGGAAAAATAAAAGGACAGGGGAATGGGGAATGGGAATAAGCATACGGTCTTCCAAAAACATTAAAATTCTAGGTGGAGTTTTAGAGAACTTTTGGGGTGATGGCATTTATTTAGGAAAAAACAATGAATATAAAGAAATCACGAATTCAAATATTTTAATAGAAGGAACGCATATAAAGAAAGCAAGAAGGAATGGAATTTCTGTAACTACTGCAAATAATTTAATCATAAAAGACGTAAGAATAGAAAAGGTTAGTGGGAAAAGTCCACAAGCTGCTTTAGATATTGAACCTAACGGCAGAGCTGATGTTATAAAAAAGATTTCGATTATTAATTTGGAAACTATAAACAGCGGTACTGGAATTCTTATTTCTTTACGAAAATTAATCGATCGGAAACCGCAAGAAGTTTCGGTTAATATTGAAAATCATACGGATAGAAATTCAGTTCAGGCATTTAGATTCGCTGGATTTAATAATGCATATGAGCTCAATGGGTTGAAAAGGTTGACTGGAACAATTTTAGTGAATAACAGTTTGTGGGTGAACAATAAGGGTACCTTTACATACGAGAAAGGTCTAGGATTGATGCCTACCATAATTTTTAAAGGCATTACCTATAAAAAACTAAACGAAACTTTTGATCTTAAGCCTGAAAGGTTTTATTATATAACTAAGAGGGAGCCCAATATCAGATTCGAATGAAATATATAAATGGACAAGAGTATTGCTATATTATCGGTTACGAATAGGTTAGGTAGTGCGGAGCAACTATTGTTTAAAGTTGCGAAATATTATAATCTGAAAGGGTATTTAGTCACTGTTTGCTTTTGGAACGCTGATGAGTCTGAATATTGGGAGAAAGTGGTTCTTCAGAAATAAAATTTGTTTATTTAAATTTGATTCGTTATTTAAACGAAAGAATGTTTTAATTGGGTTTTTTCTTCTCATTTAACCGTGAATTCTATTTTAGATCGATTACAATGGATAAAGGTTTTTAGGGATATTGAGATTGATTTGCAGAGAATCTATAATAGTTTTTTCTCGTTTTAAACAAAACGGAATATTGTTTTTTATTTATATGTACTTGTTTAATTATATATGGTTTGGTCTACAAAATGGAGATATTGCTTTGATTATCCAAAGTGGATTGGTCTTCCTAGTCTTCCTGTTTTATATGTTATTCACCAAAAGAATAGTAAGTTATAAAAATGAATAAAGTCTTTTTTTCTATCAGTGATTCGCTGGGTGGTGCAGAGCAACTTATAATGAAGTTAGCAAAAAAACACCAAAAAAACTCGAAAGTAGTTTTCCTCTTAAAAAAAAGTAACAACACATGGGTAGAACAAGGACTCGAAGTAGTATATTGTGATGGCAACCTATGGAAGTTTATAAAAACTTGTACCAACAAGAAATACGATTTCGTGTTTTCTTCACACCTAATGATGAATGCTCTGCTGGGCTTCCTAAGAACAGTTCGACTCCTAAAAACAGATAAACTAATCTGCCGAGAATCAACAACAGTATTCGAAAGATACGCAGGGTTAAAACTATTAAAATACAAGGTAGCCTACTACATAGGATATAGAAACATCGACTTATTAATAACACAAACATCATTAATGGAGTCTATTCTACTAGAAAAAGCAACCTATCTAGAAAATCGGATGACAATAAAAACTATTCCCAATTTATTCGAATTTCCAAATCATCAAGTAAAAAAACTCGACATAGACTTCCCATATATAGTAAGCGCAGGACGCTTAATCAAAGAGAAAGGATTTGATTTGCTAATAAAATCATTCTACGATATAAAACAGTTGTACCCAAATTACAAACTAATAATTCTAGGCGAAGGCAAAGAAAGAGCCACTCTAGAAAACCTAATCGAAAATCTCAACATTACCAACGATGTCCTATTGCAAGGCTTTGTAGAGAATGTTTATCCTTATTTCAAAACTGCTCAACTCTGTGTTGTTTCATCAAGAAGAGAGGGCTTCCCTAATGTTCTACTTCAAATGATGTCACAAAACAATAAGGTTGTGTCAACACTATGTGCAGGGGATATCGATAAAATCCCCAATATTATTACAGTAGCACCCAATAGTGCTCAGGAATTAACAAAAGGTATAATCAACGCATTAGAGAAAGAAGAAGATAATAAAGAATCTTTTCGGGCGTATCTTAAAAGTAGAGACGTTGAAAGTTATTATAAAAAAATTTTCGAAGCAATACAAGAAAATAAACAATCATAACCGATAGATAATTAATATCTTTGATGGATTTTAGATGCGAATTAATTGAAGATAATAATGTTCAAAGGTTGGCTTTAGGTGTAAATAAAAATAAAAAACCAATAGAAATGCAAAACAGTATTAGCCTGTGCTCCAAGAAGCAAAACATACGAATACGAAACAATCACCAATCGAGAATTTAGCTATCTACAAGCCTTCCAATACCAAAACCTACACTATGCAACAAGAACGGATACATTTTAGGGAAGACCCTATACAGTGCAGAACATCTATCTATCAAAAAACATTTACCAACAAAAATAAAGTTAATGATGAATAAGCTGATCCGTATAACCACCGTACCCCAATCATTAAGAGGTTTATTGAAAGGGCAATTAAAATTCATGTCCGAGAACGGCTTTGAAGTGATAGGGGTATCAAGTCCGGGCGAAGCTTTAAAAGATGTGGAAAAAAATGAAGGGGTAAAAACGGTAGGTATAAACATGACACGCTCCATAACGCCGATTCAAGATCTAAAAGCCTTGATACAACTCATTCAATTGTTTCGAAAAGAAAAACCACACATTGTTCATACGCATACACCAAAAGCAGGTTTGTTAGGGATGATGGCTGCAAAAATAGCAGGAGTACCGCATCGTTTACATACGGTGGCAGGTATGCCACTAACAGTAGCAACAGGCAGCAAAAGACATTTACTCAACCAAATGGAGAAGTTAACCTATGCTTGTGCAACGAAAGTGTATCCAAATTCATTTGGCTTAGAAAAAATAATCTTAGACGAGAAGTTTACTTCTCCAACAAAACTAAAAGTAATAGGCAATGGGAGTTCGAATGGAATTGACACGAGTGAGTTTGACCCCAAAAAGGTTTCAGAAGAAACAAAAAAAGAAATAAGAAAGAACTTAGGTATTAAGGAAGAGGATTTTGTCTTTTTGTTTGTGGGCCGAGTGGTGAAAGATAAGGGTATCAATGAATTGGTACAAGCATTTATCAATCTAGAAAGAAACAACACAAATTGCCATTTAGTTATTGTGGGTAGCTACGAAAATGATTTAGATCCTGTCTTGCCCGAAACCGAAAAACAAATAAACAATCATCCAAAAATACATGCAGTAGGTTATAAATCAAATGTGATTGATTACTTTGCTATGGCAGACGTTTTGACGTTTCCAAGTTACAGAGAAGGCTTCCCCAATGTAGTGATGCAGGCGGCTGCAATGCAACTAAACTGTATTGTTTCAGACATTAATGGTTGTAACGAAATTATCACAAACAGCCAGAATGGATGGATAGTTCCTGTTAAAGATATAGAAATACTCGCCAATAGAATGCAATGGTGTGTAGATAATCCTATAGAATCGATGGCAATGGGCATGAAAAATAGAGAAATCATGATTTCGGATTATGAAAGAAGTTATGTTTGGAAAGAAATAGTAAAAGAATATAAGAAATTGAGATAATGTATAAAAATTTTATAAAACGAATTTTAGATATACTCGTTGCGCTAGTGGGGCTGTTGATTTTATCCCCAATTTTTATCATAGTAACTATTGGTTTATATTTTGCCAATCAAGGCAAACCGTTCTTTTTCCAGGAGCGTCCAGGACTGAACGAAAAGATCTTCAAGATCATCAAATTCAAAACCATGAATGATAAGACAGATGAGCAAGGAAAATTATTACCAGATGCCGATCGTTTAACGCCAATAGGAGCATTTGTGCGCAAAACCTCCTTGGATGAAATTCCGCAGCTGATTAATGTACTCAAAGGAGATATGAGCCTGATCGGACCCCGTCCTTTGCGTACGTATTATCTGCCATTGTACAATGAAGAACAAAAGCGACGTCATGAAGTACGTCCAGGGATTACAGGTTGGGCACAAGTGAATGGACGTAATGCCATTTCGTGGACGAAGAAGTTTGAGTTAGATGTCTTTTACGTGAATAATATTTCTTTCGCTCTAGATCTGAAAATCTTTTTCTTAACGATTAAAAAGGTTCTTGTGCGTGAGGGCATAGCAAAAGAAGGTGAAGTAACAACTGTACCATTTGATGGGACTAATTAAAAGTTGTATGAAAGAAAAAGCAATTATAGTTGGAGCAGGTACTTATGGTCAGGTTTATGCAGAATATTTAAGTGATAATTACAATATACTTGGATTTATTGATGATAATTTATCAATTAAAAACACTACTATTGGTAAATATAACGTACTTGGTGATTTTAAATATCTTTTAAATTCAATAGAAAAATCAACAAATATTTTTATTCCGATAGGGAACAATAAGGTTAGAATTTCTTTGTTGAAAGAAGTAATTAAGTCAGGCTTTAAAACACCTAATTTTATACATCCTCATTGTCAAATTCACGAATCTGTTAAAATAGGTAAATGTGTTTATATATTACCAGGGACGAATATAATGCCTTTAACTACAATTAATGATTTTGTTCTAATTAGTATGGGGGTAAATATTGCTCATCACACTATAATTGAGGAAGGTTGTTTCTTTTCACAAGGTAGTAATATAGGAGCAAGCATACATTTTGAGAAGAATGTATTTTGTGGTATCGCTTCAACAGTTATGACTGGAGTTAAAAAAGTAGGAGCAGACTCTTTTATTGGCGCAGGTTCTGTAATTATAAGAGACGTACCCGATGGTGCGACCGTCGTGGGCAACCCGGGTAAAGTTATAGCATCGAAAAATTAACAATAATGAAAAACCGTTGAGGTAGATACTGTTATTGGCCGTGATACTCTTCTCTATGCAACAACCAATTTTTGGTTCGGATAGTCGCATAGAGAAGCTCTGAGATAAATAAACAGTAGTATAGGTAACGAAAACCGGAACAAAATACCACAGAGGCAATTGCCATCACTTAAAGAAAAGCAAAATAGAAATCAACAAAAAACAGTCCAAGAAAGAGAATGCACAGCTTGTGGACTGTGTAAACCCCAATCCCCAATCCCCAATCCCCAATCCCTAGTCTCTAGTCCCCAATCAATCATACTAATAAAAAAATTCTACCCAGTTCACTACCAAGCAGAATTTTTATAAGAACAAGGTTATAGGGTAAAAGCAGTTATTGTATCAATTGTTGTAAAAGTTCTGGTTGATCAGTCGTGATATAATCGATTTTTTGATTTAGCAACATTTGCATATCTTTTTCTTTATTCACAGTCCAAGCATTTACGATTAAACCAAGCTTATGAGCTTCTTCTATCCAAGTAGGATTTTTCTCGAACAAAGAGAAATGATAATCAATCCCCGTAAAACCTAATTGCTTTATTTCGGTAGGAGTTAAATCGCCTTTGAGATAAGAAACATGACTTTTTGGGTTATACTTCAACAAAAGCTCGCAAATGTTTTTACTAAAAGAAATGTATTCTACCTGATCTTCTACACCCAATTTTTTCACCAATGCCAAAGTTGCTAAAACCGCCCGATTTTCATTTTCTTCTGTCTTGTGGGGTTTTATTTCATAAATCATTTTCAGGTTTGGATATTTCTTTCCTTCCATTAAATATTGTTCAACGGTAGGGATTGTTTCACCATTTTGTAGCGTTAGCTTTTCGATCATACTGTACGGATTACGCTCGATATCCACACCCTGTATATCCGCATCGTGATGCACGACCAATACCCCATCGCTCGTAATATAAACATCAAACTCACTCCCGTAAGCGTTTATGGTATTCGACATTTTTAGAGCTTGAAGAGAGTTTTGTGCATTATTTGGCGTGTCCCAATAACCACGATGGGCAATTACTTTTGTCTGAGCATTGAGCATAGCTGTAAGCATAAAAAAAACTAATAAAAATACCTTATTCAATTTGTTTTGCATGATAGAGAGTATTGATTAAAAAGAATATCTTAAACCGATTCGTATTGGATACGGATTTCCAGAAATGCTTGGCTGGTTTTCCGACAGGCAAATATACACGTAGGCAAAACCCCAAGTGTTACGACAGTTTAATCGTTTGGTTAGAGAAAGGTTAATCAACACAGCAAGACTTAAACCTATCCAAAAAATAAAAAAACAAAACCAACAATAAGATTCCTATGCCTGTAGAAACAAAATAAAAAACAAACCAATTCGTTTTATAGTATATTTACCAAAAAGTTTCTATCCATTATGAAGAAGAATACATATTACCTACTTATCATTACAATATTAATGAGTTTTTTCGCCTGTATGTCGTACGACGAAGAAGACTATAATTTTGGGACAAAAGAAACCTTTACCTTTGATGACGTTTTGTATGTGCTCAACGACTCTTTGAATGCACAAAACCCAACGGCCGAGTTTATAAATTTAGGAACAAATGAAAATGGCTTGAAAATAGGAAAGTTTGTTTTGACAGGCTTTTTGAAGGAAAATACCGAAGATAAAGAAAAGAAGGTTATTCTTAGCTCCACTTTTTATTTTGATACGATAAAAGGATGGACAGGTGAATACACCAAAAATGACAACAGAAAACCTTCTCATTTTTTTGATCCGCAAGAAACCTATTACGAATTAACTTCTACAGGAGAAAAAATCCTCGCCAAAGATGGTTTTTTCAGGATAAAAGATCATGGGCATAATCTTGTTACCCTACAAATCGATCTACAATACAACGATGATAAACATGCAAAAGCATTAATTTCTAGAAAATTTAAAATAGAATAAAAACAGAAGCAATATTGTTACGTAAAATAAAAACGGCACCCTCAGGGTACCGTTTTTATTTTACGTAACAATGTTAAACATACGTTAATTAGTAAAAAGTTTAAGCAATAAGTATGATATTATTTGTTCTTAATTGCAAATTAAGAAAATTTTAGTGTATTTATTATAACGGGACAATTGAGTTATTAGAGTTCATCTATATTCTAGTAGACCGTTTCTATAGGCTTATGTTTTTTCTGACGTAGGCTGATATTTTTTTTAAAAAAAAACGGAAAATCAAAACTATATCATGTTTAAATTTTATCGAATTTGCCTATTTTTTGCTTCTATTACCTTATCTTATGCACAAGTAGGCATTACCAAAAAAAACGAAATTGATATCCATCAACATGCAATTCTTCAACTCGATGGAGAAGACAATGGAGAATACCGCGGACTTTTATTGCCTACGGTGAATGAATACAATGATTTACCAAAAAAATTACCATCTGAAGCCGATCTAGATATGACAGGCTTGCTATTTTACGACAAAGACCTAAAAATACCATTTTTCTATACAGGAAAGAAATGGACAAACGATTCAAGAAAAACATATCCATTCGATAAAGAATCAAGATTTTACGCATCCAACAATAAAGATAATACACAAGAGGTTGTTTGTGTACTAGTTGGTTGTGGTCATCATGAAGCATTAAAATTTGATCAGGAAGATTATAACAACTTAGGGATTGAGCGTGGAACGGCCTCTATCAAGTATGGAGCTATAACTTATGACTTCCCAAATGCAAAATTCACAATAACCGAAGAAGGTTTATACGAGATCAAGACTTACATTCCCTCTCTCACAGCAGGAGTGTTAGCACTTACAGGAATGCCTAACTATCAATTGTATCACTATACCATAAACGAAAATAACGAAGAGATTGAGAATAAACTGACTACTTTCTACCCACCATCACATGAGGTGTTAGGTATTGGAGGTGGAAAAACAGGTGACTTTTCTTCTGTTTTGGTCGACCTAAAAGAAGGAGACTATATTGTGGCAAGAATACATTCACCAAGTGTTACTGTAACCATAGGGTTGGGTTTAACGGCCCTAGGAGAAATCGATCAATATCCTAGAGAAATAATTTTCACTAAAATAACCGATTAAGATGATGAGAAAAATATATACTTTTTTAATGTTACTGATGGTTGGTTTAACGCAAACCACTGTTAATGCACAAGTCGTTATTGGTGGTGATACAGATAATCCTCATCCGCACGCTCTTCTGCAAATACAGAGTGATGGACGTGGAGTTATTATGCCAAGTGTAGAGCAAAGAAATCAATTGCCAAATGTAGATCCTGTTACGGGGGATTATATAGTCAACCCAAATGATGATGGCTTAGTCATGTACTCTAAAGAAGAAAAAGATATCATGCGTTTCGATGGAGAGAAATGGGAGAGTGCAAGTAAACGCTCTTTGCGCGGAAGCAAAAACATTAGTTTGTTGAGCTCCGATAAAGAAGACGTAACCTTGGTATCGGTCTTAGGGATTACCGCTTACAAAACATTGATTTTTAATGTAGATAACGATTTACAAAATTATAAGATAAACAACCTTGGTCTTGTATTATCCGAGGAAGATGGTTCGATTACTTTTCCGAACGAAGGAATTTATAGGGTATCTGTTTCTGTAAAATCGAGTACTGGCGGTGGATTATCGGTCGGAAATTTAGCCTCTATACTCAATTTAGAAGTCTTGGTCGATGAGGATTGGCTCACCTTAAGAGCAAACGATTACCTCTTTGCAGGATTATTGGTTTCTGCACAAAAGAGAGATTCAACCAACTCGTTCAATATGGTAAAACAATTCGATGCCGGGACCAAAATTCGTTTCAGAGTAGGACTCAAAGCCGATACTGGACTTGCGGTAGGTGCGGGAGTAACCTTTGTTATGAATGATCCAGATACATTTATTTATATCGAAAAATTAGATTAAACCATGAAAAATATAATAAATATAATAAATATAATAAGCATGTTTGCTGTGGGAGCGTTTGCTTCTGCACAAGTGGTGATTAGCGAAAGTGATTATACCAATGACCATGCAAGCCTAAGCTTAGTTAATCCATCGAGTAACGAGCACAAGGCAAAAGGCCTGATGCTACCAATAGTAGACGATATCACGCAACTACCTTTGTACGATGCCAACGAGCACGATCTCTATACAGACGACCCGACCATGGAAGGAATGGTGATGTATGTAAAAGAAAAAGAAGCGGTTATGGTGTATGATGGCGAAAAATGGAAAACAGCTTTGGATCAGTCGAGAGTGCCCTATACACGAGCGAGTCTTGACCCGAATGCTGAGAAAAATCCGAGATTGGCCTGTGTTGTAGCAGGATGCGGGTCTGCGACAACACCTTTTGGTCTATATTCATCAGACTTTGATGTGGATGAATTAGGTATTATATCCCCTATAGGAGAAATCGACGATGAAAATGAGGAGGAATACACTTACAGCAACTTTACGATGAAAGAAAGAGGGTTTTATAGAATTTTTGTCAGTCTTGGAATGAAAACTTCTGGCTTGCACGTATCTACTCCAATTCTTTCTTATCGAGCAAAGAAAAATGATTTTATCCTCACACGCAGAGAAGTCCCGATTGCAACTGCAATTCTTATTCATACAGGAGCAAACCGTGTAGGGACAATGGAGTTTGTAGGCTTTTTTGATGCTGGAGATACCTTAACCCTTCAGGTGACTGGCGCCGTATCTTTGCTCACTGTTGCCGATGTTTACGAGGTTATTCCAGGAGAACAAAGTTTCATTAAAATAGAAAAATTATACTAAGAAAGAGAGAACACGAACAAGGAGAATACGAATTGAAACTACTTCAATTCGTATTTTTTTTTAAAATGAAAACAAGGAAAATGCTTGTTGAAGGAAATATTTACACGTTTTTTTTGTATCCGTTACAAAAAAAATCTATTGTGAGTAATCCCTTTTCCAATCGAAAAAATGGAATAAAAAAAGCAGGAAAATATTTTCCTGCTTTATAGTATATAAACACTTGTTTATCTTAAGAAATTAAAACTTCTCGCAAGTGATTGTATATGAGTTATGTACTGTTTGTCCTACTCTATGGTTTTCTCGCCCTAAAAAATATACCCTATAATAATTAGCTTCACCAGGGTAAGAAATATAAACTTCTCCTGTACTATTTTTATCCAGTTGAGGGCACAATAATTGTGGCGTAGTATAGTTACTAGTTGTAAATGTTTTCCCGTTAGCTTTGTAATACTTAAGATTATAATTCCCCCATTTCCTAAATATGGTATAATAAGCAGTAACTTCCTGATTGGGGTTATCAACCAAATTCACCATAATGTCTAAGTTCTTACCTGGTGTAGTAGATGGTCTGAATGAAAACTGAAAACGTCCACATGTCAACTTTTCACTACTAATAGGTGCTGTACCTGTATAATAAATCAATTTGTTTTCTACTATTTCTTCATTGATTTGGTTCTTCAGATCTGTTAAATTAATAGCGTCTATATTACCTAGGTTATCGGTAACTAAAACTCTATTATAAGTAGTAGTATTCGAAGATTTATCACCTAATGATCTTACTTTCAGGTTACCATCCACATCGAGCATGCGTGTAGGTTCATCGGTATTAATACCTACTTGAGCATAAATGTTTGCAGAAAGCATCATGCTCATAAAAAATACAAGTTTCTTAATATTTATTTTCATTGTTTTTTAGTTTGCAGTGTTATAATATCTTTCACAGATTATGATGCGTAAACCACTATTTTGTTTGTTTTCTAAGTAGTTGGCTTGGCCACCAGTATCCTCTTTTCTATTTACCATTCTAGTAAAGTTTATTCTATAAAAATTACCGCTCAAAGGGTCTATAATATGTAATCTTAAGAGGTCATTATTTATCATATGCTTCTGAGTATAATTAATACCACTTGCGTTGGCTGGATCAGAGTAGGTTTGGGTATAGTCGAAAACCTTCTGAAAGGTATTCCAGTTTGAAGTTGTAAATGTTTTTTCTACGTTGCTATAATAATAGTCACCATCTCCGGTATTGGCACTGTGACCGCCAGTAAGATTATACCTACGTTCTAGTCTTCTAAGGCCGAACTGTAATTTCAACTCTCTGTCTGGTTGCTTTGCAATTTTCATTACAGGATGATTGTCGGTGGTGAATGCAAAAACATAATTACCACAAACCACCGTTTTATCTGGGTGTCCACCATTATCGCTATAATAGATGTTTCTAACAATTTCTACTTGCTGTTTAGGTGATTGCGTGATAGAGGATTTGTGTTGTTTATCTATATCTCCAGCTGAATTTGCAATTACGATGTTGTCGTACGTTTTGTCGTCTTTCTTATCTTGTAATGTAGTTACTCTTAAGTTACCATTTACATCAACTGTTCGCTCTGGTGTTTCTGTTTTGATTCCTACCTGAGCTTGTGTAGATAAGCTTAAGAAAAGGGTTAAAATGCTTGTTATATAATATTTCATGATGGCTAATTTTAAAATTGTTCACATGTGTTGACAAAGTAGCTCTTTTCATTCTGTAATAAACGGTAAAATGTAACCCGATAAAATTCTCCTATATTTGGGTAGGTTACATATAACTCGTTGTACTCCCCATCTACAATCTGAGCATGATCTAATGTAGTGGGTATGTCTTGTGGTATTTAGCAAAATTACCAGGAGTGAAACTTTTTGTGCTAGAGGATGCTTCGTATAGAAAACCATCTCCATTATGCAATGCTGGAAAGTTTTGCTCAAAAGTTACATATACATCAACTGCAGATGCGGGTTTTTCTGTTAATCGGAATCTAACCCTAGTTTTATCTGCACTATTCATAAACGCAAAAATAAATTTTCCGCAGATGAGAATTTGTTCTTCATCAGGCATACCCGTATCTGTATTATAAAGATTATTTTGTACTATCTTGTCGGTTTGGCCTGCTAGGTCGGGTTTTAATATTTCTTTATCTATATAATCTATATTGCCATCCTTATCAGCGGCTAAAACCTTGTCATAAGTACTTACTTCACTTTTGTTTTGTAAGTCTATCACTCTTAGATCGCCTTCTACATGCAAATCTCTTGTAGGTTGATCGGTATTGATCCCAACCTGAGCCCAAGAAACTGAGAAAAGCATTAAGAAAGCTGTATATATTATTTTTTTCATTTTAATATTTTTTTCATTTTTGTTCCGTTTATTTACATAACCGTTCGCTAAACGATAAAGGGTAAACCGTTTTATTTAAAATTGTTCACATATATTGATAAAGTAGGTGTTATTATTCTGTAATAAACGGTAAAATGTAACCCGATAAAATTCTCCTATATTTGGGTAGATAACATATAGCTCGTTGTATTCGCCATCTGCAATTTCTCCTTGTGATGTTGTAGTTGGTATTGATTGAAAGCGATTCCAATTAGAAGTAGTAAAGTTTTTTGTAGAAGTAGCTGAAGCTTCGTACTGAAAGCCATCTGCAGTATTGATCGCAGGATAGTTTTGCTCAAAAGTTATGTATATATTTACAGTGCTTTGGGGGCGCTCTGTTAACCGAAATTTAACATAAGTTTCAGTTTCATACCATTCTCTTATAAAGGCAAATTCAAATTTTCCACAGGTGAGTGTGTTTGTATTATCAGGCCTACCATTCGTAGTATAATAAAGATTATTTTGTACTATCTTGTCGGTTTGGCCTGTTAGGTCGGGTTTTAATATTTCTTTATCTATATAATCTATATTGCCATCCTTATCAGCCGCTAAAACCTTGTCATAAGCACTTACTTCACTTTTGTTTTGTAAGTCTCTCACTCTTAGATCGCCTTCTACATGCAAATCTCTTGTAGGTTGATCGGTATTGATCCCAACCTGAGCCCAAGAAACTGAGAAAAGCATTAAGAAAGCTGTATATATTATTTTTTTCATTTTAATAATTTTTCATTGTTAATTTAGAATACAGTTCGACTTCTGTATATTCAATACAAAAAAATAGAGAAAGGAGAAGGTCTTGTTGTTACTAGAGAAGTGCATGAGCTATTACTCAATAGCTCATGGCTAAAAGTTTCCTTTAATAAATTTTGATTATATCTTCTCGATGTTTTTTTGTTCGTATAAATAGCAATAAAAAAGTCTAGTTTCTTCTTCTTATTAATAGAGAATGAATCAAACTTAGATGAACCTAAAAATATATGGTTCTCTCTTGGTGAGTCTGTAATTATAGGATGACCAATCTTCTTTTCTACAAAATTTTCTTCCTTGTGCTTTCTACTTCGTACTTTCCTAGAAAATTTAGTAGTTTTTTGGGCATCCATAAGCCACTTACTATCGTTTCTCTTTTCAGAAGGTCGAGGTTTCTCCACTATCTCTACTTCATAATGTTCTGTTAATCCCTTAGAAACCGTCCATCTAAAATATAAATTTTAGACTTAGTCGAGTTATTAGAAGAAGCACTAGTTAGATGTAGAGAGTCTGCTACAGAATCAGAATAAGATGTGCTTACAGAAGTTTCCTTGTCTATCTGTAGTTGTATATCACCAATATTGTATACCTGAGAATACAATATAGACGAAGAAAAAAAACAATGCAAGAAAAGCCAGAAGCAAGAAAAAACTACTTACTACCGAAAAGGAATAGCTTATATGAATTCTATTGCTTTTCATAGCATTTTTTTTAAAAAAAGTGTTAAGTATACAAAATTATGAATAATTAATCAATTTAATATTGCTGTATAGAATAAATGAATGTTAATTATTTTTATTGTAGAGATTTTAGAATGATTTTAAATTAATAAAACTCTTTGTCCGACAGAAAAATTTTCGAGTACTTATAATTTTTTTTGAGGAAATTATTCATATATTTTGGTTAAAGTAGTTAATCAAAACATGAAAAAGAAATGTCCTCAAACCCTAATACACAACTTACATGAGTGGCGAGTTTTGGTAGAAAATACCAACTCCCTCGCTCATACCGTGATTCAAGACGTAAATTTCTGTCAAGAAAAAGTCGATTGGACACGCTTCCACCTCAACCAAACATCTTTTTTGGGATGTACCTTCAAACGTAGAGATGCCATTTATCTCATCGAGAAAGGCGCCTTCGTTTATCCGAAATTCAAAAACATACCCTACAACCCTTACCGTAATTTTCTCTATACCTGGCAAGAGCTGATGGAGGGTTATCATCCAAACCAAGACAAAAGTCGAGATCTAAAAATCTATAAACACTTTTCGGCCACCAAGTACAACCCTAGTGTCCACGAAGCAATGGCACAGCGAATTCATGATCATAGTATAGACGATGCATTGCGTAAGCTATTAGGGTACGATGACTATGGAATGACACAGAGAAAATGTGTTGGTTTCATGGGCGGGCATGCAACCAAACGCGGATCCGAGTTCTATAATAAAACAGCTTTGGTAGCAAAACGCATTGCACAAATGGGGTATTACGTGGTCACAGGTGGCGGTCCGGGAATCATGGAAGCAGCCAATTTGGGTGCGTATATGGCGCACTACTCCGAAGAAGATTTGCACGATGCCATCGCTATCTTACAAGATCTGAAGTTTACAGAACCCAATCAGGTCGATTATTTGGCCGAGAACTATGCAGAACAATCGAAAATAGTACTCGAACGTTATCCCAATGCGTGCGAAAGTCTAGCCATCCCTACTTGGTTCTATGGCCATGAACCGAGCAATGTATTTGCAACGCATATAGCCAAATACTTTTCGAACAGTATCCGAGAAGATACCCTGCTTGCGATAAGTTTATTCGGAATTGTCTATGCACCCGGAAGTGCCGGGACTACGCAAGAGATTTTCCAAGAAGCCGCCCAAAATCATTACGGAACATTTGGCTATTACAGTCCTATGATTTTTTTGGGAGTGAAACGTTATGTAGAAGATACCACTTTGTATTCTGTATTGCATCAATTAGCCAAGGGAAAAACATATAAAAAATTATTGTACTTAACCGATGATGCAGATGAAGTTGTGGAGTTTATTATTAATAACCCACCAATAAAAGTAGAATAATTTTGGTAGAATAAAAAAAAAGATGTACATTTGTAGTCCAATACCGCGAGATGGAGCAGTAGGTAGCTCGTCGGGCTCATAACCCGAAGGTCACAGGTTCGAGTCCTGTTCTCGCTACTAAGATCGCGAGGTGGAGCAGTAGGTAGCTCGTCGGGCTCATAACCCGAAGGTCACAGGTTCGAGTCCTGTCCTCGCTACTAACAACACTGATAATCAATTGATTGCGAGTGTTATGGACTAAAAAAGGGACTAATCAAATGAATTAGTCCCTTTTTTTATTAATTATTTAATAAGCTTAATACTTTTTCGAATTGTTTCTTATAATGGCAATCAACTTATCAAGAGAAACAACCGTGTCTCCATCTGATTGTGTGGAATTTGGGCATCTTTTCCACCTAGGTAAAATGTGTATAGGCTAAATAATTCAACTAATTGATTATTATGTGTTTAGATTAAGTTTGTGTTTTATACATAAAGTATATAATATATATTGTATGAATAATTTTTACATAACCAAATTTTTTTTCTTTCTGCATTGCTTTATCATCTTGTACTAACTTACTAAAATATATTTCTTTATTAATCAATCATTTAAAAGCTCTCTTAAAAAATTGATATTAAATAGCAAGATGTGTCATTGTTCCCACAAACTTTTCAAGTCTGGAAAATGACATCTTGCCTTTTTTCAAAAGGAGAAAAAACTTCGGAACTCGTTTTTTACTTAAAATTCACTATTAAAAAAATTAAATCACAACTTTAAGTGTCTTTTTTAGTCTTAATTTATATTAATTAGATCTACTGAAAACCAATCACTTGCAATTAATATTTAAACGTATAAAATTTATAGTATAACTAACAAAAGAAGGTTTTTTTATTGATTTTGATCTTGATTAATGGAGAAAAAAACAGACACAATAAAATTTAGAATAGAGATGCAGAAAAAAGAAAGCAAATCTGTCTACAAAAAAATATTTCTCTAGCAAATCTAATCATGCCATCTGTTGATAATAGACTTCTAGAAAATGAAAGAAAGTTGATTTTTGAGTTCATTGAAAAGCAGGATAATATTTTTGGTAAAATTCAGAAAAATATTAACCAATTTGCAAAAATTGCTAATCCCAAAAATGATGTTTCGACAAATGATCTAAGAAGATTCAATCAAATGTTGCAGAAATAAAAAGTCAAACAGAAATTACCGAAAACAAAATCAAGGAGCTGGATGCTAAATTAGAGAATTTACATAATGTAAGAGCAGAACTAATTGAAACGTATAGAATGGAAAAACAGTTGCTGCAAGAATCTAAATCGAAAATAAATATTGTTTTAGAACGAAAGGCAGAAAATGCCGAGCTCTTTCCAGTAGAGAAACTGGAACCGATGAATTTAGCTAAGGAAGAAATAGAACAGATTTATGAGGGAAAAAAAGGAAATATTATGTTAGAAAATCAGTAAATTAGTATTAAAATAGACCCAGATTAAAAAGATAAAGAGGCACCCAAAAGGTCAACCTCTTTATTTTTTTTATGATAAATTCTTTAAAAAGAGTCAGAAAAAAACTACTCCATCATATCATTTTTTAGTTTAATTTCTCCTGCCAACAAAGCTTCCTGTAAATAAATTTGATAGTTTTTTTTATCAAACTTAGTGTTTAAGATATAGCCATCTTCGCTAATCTGCCAATCGATTACCTCTAAATTTTGACCTGCAATTTTTTTAGCATTTTTAGAAATTGGTAACTCTTGTATTTTATCCAATGCATCTACACCGTATTGTACAGCGTTTGCAGTTCTCGCGACTTTAATCGATTCAGACAAGATTTTAATATTTCCCGAGCCTAATCCAACAGCACTTGCTCCAGTTCCTACGGCGTCGGCAACTTTTCCAAGAAGTTTAGCGTTAAATTTTTTCACAGGTTTGATAAATAGAAAATCGTTTTCTAAAGGTAGATAAGCCTGTATATTACCTCCTTTTTCAATGGAAATGGAATCGTTGAGTATCAACTCGGTTTTTGTGTCTTGAATTGATGAAATGACAAATTGAGCATTCAAAACAGTAGATGCAGAAAATAAAAACAGTCAAATTAAAATAAGTTTTTCATTGTTTTTTATATTTGATTTTAGTTTCCAATATGTAACCTAACATCATTATTTTTTATAGACTTAGAGAATAGCAGACCTTAGCTGAACAGGATTCGATATAAAATATCTGTGATTTATTTCGCCTGTGCTAACGTGAATAGTCCCATAATTCAAGGTTTTCCCTAAAAATGATTGGTGGATGTTAATGCCTTCGATTCTTTGTAATGAAATATCTGAAATTCTTTTACTAAAAATTCCTGTTTTTATTGTCAATAAAGAATCTGATAAATAAATAGTGGTTGATTTATTATGAAGAAACATTAAAATTCCCTTGATTAAAAGAAAAATTAAAAAGAAAGCAATAAATTGGAGTAGACCTCGAAAAAATATTGCAGGAAGAACACCTATTAATCCAATAAGAATTAGTAATATAGGAAAAACAAAAGATATCCAATGAAGTTTTGCTTCATATTTAACATTAGTATCTATATTCATTAGGATGGGTTGTTGTAATAAATTTATAACAATTTAAGTTTTTTTAATGATATTTAAAAATTCTGAGTTTGCTTTTTCTGTACATAATTAGGATTTATAGGAGTTTTAAAATAATTTCAATTGATTTGGATTGTAATTGCTTTCTATACACAGGCGATTGAATAATTCTAAGAATTTTATAAATTCATCGTGGTTGGGCATATGCTTTTGAAGGATATTCAAACAATCATTGGATAATTTTTTTTCTTCAAAAGAGAGATTTTGAAATGAAATCGAGATTGTATTCATATGGACTAATTATAATTCATAAAATTTTTATGTTGATTTTCAATAATATAGTAATAAAGATTAAAAAAAATAATTAAAAAAGTAAGCCTATGGTTTGGAAGTAAAGGAAAATAGGCTATATTTGCACTCACAATTTAGGAAACAATCCTCCTTAGCTCAGTTGGTTAGAGCATCTGACTGTTAATCAGAGGGTCGCTGGTTCGAGCCCAGCAGGAGGAGCAAATGTCAAGACAAGACATTAAAATTACAACCCAGGATTTATTCCTCCTTAGCTCAGTTGGTTAGAGCATCTGACTGTTAATCAGAGGGTCGCTGGTTCGAGCCCAGCAGGAGGAGCAAAAATAAAAACTCCCATCAAATTATTGATGGGAGTTTTTTATTCCTACAACGCATCCTACCTAAAAAAATTGTCTATTTCTTTTGTTGATAAAATGTTTAATGCAAGATTACTCTTCTTAAAACCAATGAATTCTTAGTGTTACTACTTTCTCTCGTTTTTAATTGGTAACTTTTTTGGCCGAAACTTACATATCTATAACGCTACATTTCCCTATACTTCCCAAATAAATTTATAGTTTTGTATTAGCAAGTATTAAAAAAAACACTAATTTCGGATCAAATTCAATAAAATATTTTACATCATGAAACACTTTTACGCTGTTTTAGCGTTTTTGTTTGCAAATTTGCTAACAGCTCAGTATTATTCGTTTGAGCAGTCAGAAAATTTCAATTTAGGACCAGTAAACGAGCAGAATGGCTGGACTGTGACAAAACTTGACGACGGAAATCCTTCTTTGAAGCAGGTCGTGACCGAAGAAAAAGCAAAAACAGGCATACGCTCTTTAAAAATTGATTACGATCCAAATGCTTCCTTCCAACCGCTTTTGATTATGGGGGCATTTAAAGCCATAGATCAACCTCTCGATAAATCAAACTTTACGATTTCGTTCAGTGCCAATATTGGCGTATCACCAGGGAACGCTTCTTCAGATTTTGGTTATCAGGCAGGGAGTAGAGCAGATGGTAGGCTTGTAAATGAAATATACTTCTTTTACGACGGAAGAATTATCATCCTAGAGAACGCAGGAGAAGAATCAAACAACAAGGTCATAGGGAACTGGAGTCCTCATACATGGTATGATTTTAAGATTGTTGGTGATGGAGATAGGGTAAAATATTATCTAAACGGTGATTTGGTACACACGGGTCGAATTTTGTTCAATATTGATGAGATAAGATTTACGCACAACAATTATTCTGGATTTGCCTATATAGACGATGTTAATATCACTCACAGTTCTATGGCTGTACATGATGTGGCCTATTCCAACGAAACTTTCCTTACACCAAATCCAGTTTCTGACTTTGCTACTATCAAAATCCAATCAAAAGTTGATATGC
Source organism: Weeksella virosa DSM 16922 (assembly GCF_000189415.1). Lineage (GTDB taxonomy): Bacteria > Bacteroidota > Bacteroidia > Flavobacteriales > Weeksellaceae > Weeksella > Weeksella virosa. Next base: position 983,289 of record NC_015144.1, on the reverse strand, counting down.
TAAGTATTTTTGATCTTTCCGGAAAAAAAGTAATAGAAGTAAAACCCACTAGCAATACAGTTGACCTATCCAATCTGAAGGCAGGAATATATTATGCCGTACTAAAATCGGGTGATACCATTGTAAAACAAAAAATTATCAAGAAATAAGCAAGTTATTTTATGGTTATTAGTTGATAACCTTCCCAAATTGTGGGAAGGTTTTTTTTATTTCTGTAAACTCATCCTACCTACCGAATTCCTCTCTCATTCTTTTTGATGATATTGCTGATAAGTCGCCATATCTTTATCACCACGCCCAGAAAGATTCACCACGACAAGATCATCTTTCTTAAATGTCATTTTCTCTAAGGCTGCCAACGCATGAGCCGATTCTAACGCTGGGATAATTCCTTCGGTTTGGGTAAGAAGAAAAGCAGCAGCAAGAGCCTCTTCATCGGTTGCATTTTCAAATCTCGCTCGACCCGTTTTGTGCAAATGCGCATGCAATGGTCCAATCCCCGGATAATCCAATCCAGCCGAAATAGAGTAGGGCTCAATAATCTGTCCATCATCATCTTGCATTAGAAGTGTTCGACTTCCGTGAATAATACCTTCTGATCCGCGTTGAATGGTAGCGGCTGTTTCATCAGTATCAATTCCTTTTCCGGCTGCTTCTACAGCGATCAATTGCACTTGGTCATCATCCAGAAAATGATAGAAAGCTCCGGCAGCATTGCTTCCGCCACCTACACAAGCAATGACGTAATCGGGCATTTCTTGTTGATATTTTTCTTGTAATTGGCTTCGAATTTCCTCTGAAATCACCGACTGAAATTCTGCAACCATCGCCGGGTAAGGATGCGGACCAACCACCGACCCGATGAGGTAATACGTTTCTGGATTATTGATCCAATACCGAATAGCTTCATTGGTGGCATCTTTTAGCGTTTTACTGCCCGAAGTGGCAGCCAGTACTTCTGCTCCCAGCATTTTCATGCGAGCTACATTGGGCGCTTGTCGTGCGATGTCTACTTCACCCATAAAAACCGTACATTCTAATCCCAACAACGCACAAATCGTTGCCGTTGCCACACCATGTTGTCCGGCACCTGTTTCGGCCAATAGCTTTTTCTTGCCCATGCGTTTGGCTAACAATGCTTGCCCAATCGTATTGTTTATTTTGTGGGCACCCGTATGGTTGAGGTCTTCTCGTTTGAGGAGAATATGAGCGCCGTATCGTCGAGAAAGGTTCGGTGCATAGTACAATGGGCTCGGGCGACCAACATAATCCTTGAGCAACGAGCGAAACTCTTGCTGAAATTCTTCGGTAAGATAATACTCATCGAAAGCTTTTTGCAATTCTTCGCAATTGTATTGTAGGAGTTCTGGGATAAATGCTCCTCCAAAATCTCCGTAAAATCCGTTTTTGTCTATGGTAAATTTCATGCTTATTCGTTTAAAGTTTGGGTTGATTAATTTTTTGCTGAAAAGTTGCAATCGCATCGATATCTTTTACGCCAATAGCAGTTTCGAATCCACTGTTAATATCAAAACCAAGCAGTTGAGGGTGTTGAATCTCGAGTAGTTTTTGAGTATCGGTAGGATGAAGTCCACCACTCAGAAAAAAAGGGGTGTCGAGGGTATAATTTTGGAGCAATTGCCAATCAAACTGTTTTCCCGATCCGCCGTATAGTTTCGTTTTGGTATCGAAAAGAAAAGCATCAATTAGGGGTTGATATTTTTCGAGGTCCTCAAAATCAGTAACATCTCCTACCGAAATTGCTCTCCAAATTTTCGTATTCGGAAGCGCTTTTCTGAGTTGTGCAATTAGTTCCAAAGGTTCGTCACCATGCAGTTGCACCACGTCTAAACGATATTGCTGCACTTTTTCTACCATGTTACTCAACGAATTATTAACAAATACACCGACTTTGTTGGCATTCGGGAAAATAGAAAATAGTAAGTTGTTTTCTACTCTTCTTGGCGATTGGTCATAGAAAATATACCCTACATAATCCACGTGTAATGTTGCCAATTGCATTAGATTATTGATGTGTTTGTTACCACAAACTTTTAGCTGATATCGTTTCATTTGGTTTGTTTTATTTCATTATTAAATTGTGCAAAACTTTTGCCCGGATTGTCGGTTTTCATAAAATGTTCGCCTATCAAAAAACCATGGAATCTTTCTTCCTTTAGGGCTAAAACAGTTTCGGGAGAATTGAGTCCACTTTCGGCAATCTTAATGCTCTCGGCAGGAAGTTGAGTCAAAAGCTTTCGAGAATGTGCTAAATCTACCTCGAAAGTTTCAAGATTTCGATTATTGATTCCGACCAAATCAATGTCGGTTGAATACGTTTCCAATTGTTTCTCGGTATGAATTTCTAGTAAAACCTCCATATCCAAATCATGAGCGATTTGAGTGAAAGTTGCAATTTCTTTTTTGCCCAAACAAGAGGCAATCAACAAGATAACATCAGCTCCCATTGCCTTGGATTCGTGTAGCTGATAGGCATCTATAATAAATTCTTTTCGTAATAATGGAATTGTACTCAGTTCTCTTGCTTGTGAAAAATCATCGGTTTGTGCACCAAAAAACGGACGATCCGTAAGGATAGAAATCATCGAAGCGCCTGCTTTTTCGTATTGCGGAATTATACTCTCTACCAAGGCATTTTTATGGATATAACCTTTTGAGGGAGATTTGCGTTTGAACTCGGCAATAATTCCAGTTTTATCAGGATCGACAATCGCTTTTTTAGCCGAAATCTTGTGTCTTTTGTACAACGCTTGTTGTTGGAGAAGATGAATCGGTTGTTGAATTTTTGCTTGTTCGACTTCTTGTTTTTTTAGTTGAATTATTTGGTCTAAATAGGTTTGCATAATTAAGCAGTTTGTAAGAGTTGACGAAAAGTTTGTAAGGCGCGTTTACTTTCTAAACTTTCATTAGCTCTCTGTACGCATTCTTCGAGTGATCGGTTTGGGTGTAAGGTTTTCAGTCCTAGAGCAGCATTGGCCAAAACGACTTGCTTTTGAGCACGTGTCCCTTTATTTTCTAAAATAGCTAAGAATATCTTTGCATTTTCTTCGATTGTTTTTCCCCCTTTTATTTCGGTAGGATGAAGGTTATCTAATCCAAAATCTTTTGCGTGTAATAAATACTCACCCAAGTTAGAGTAAATTTTGGCGGGCGAAGTAAGTGAAACTTCATCGTGCCCATCAAGTGCCGTAGAAATGCTGTATTGTGTGTCGGTTTGTTGCATTACATAATGATAAAGTCGAGCTGTTTTCATATCAAAAGTACCCAAACATTGATGCGTCGGTTGAACTGGATTGACCAAAGGTCCCATGATGTTGAAAAAAGTTTTTACGCCTAAATTTTTGCGCAGTGTGGCAACATTTTTCAGAGCAGGATGGAATAGTGGTGCATGCAAAAAAGTAATCCCTACCGACTCGTATTCTGCTTGTAATCGGTCTGAGTTTTGCGTGAATTCATACCCGAAATACGCCAACATATTCGAAGAACCACTCACCGAAGAAGCTCCATAATTACCTTGTTTGATAACTTTTTCTCCTGCAGCAGCAATCACAAAACTTGCCAAAGTCGAGATGTTGAACGTGTCTTTACCGTCGCCACCAGTCCCGACCAAGTCGATCCCTGTAGAAGGTAAATCAACACGGCTACAAAGGTCGAGCAATGCCTTGCGGAAACCTGTAATTTCTGCGAGTGTAATGTTGCGCATATTGAAGGTTGTGAGAAATGAAGACAGCTCGATATCAGAAAATTTCGATTCGGAAATATGAATCATTACCTCGTAGGCTTCTTGTTCTGTCAAGGTATAATTGTCGAAAAGTAAATTGAGTAATTGTTTCATTTTGTGTGTTCTATCCAGTTCTGTAACATTTTTTCTCCTTTGGGCGTCAGGATGGATTCGGGATGAAATTGAACTCCACGAACCTCTAGGTTTTTATGACGAATAGCCATGATTTCACCTTTCGGGCCAAGTGCGGTGATTTGTAAGCACTCAGGGAAATCGGTCGGTGAAACAACCCAAGAATGATAACGTCCTACCAAAAGTTTATCGGGTAAATGATCGAAGAGTAGATCCTTTTCGCAAACGCTTATTTCCGATTGTATCCCATGATGTACTTGTTGGGTATGCATCAACTTCCCACCAAAAACTTCTGCAATTGCTTGCTGTCCTAAACAAACACCTAAAATAGATTTTCGGTTTGCATAGGTTTGAATAATGGGTTTCAGAAGGTTGGCTTCGTCGGGTAAACCAGGTCCTGGCGAAAGCAGGATTTTGTCGTAGGCGTCTACTTCTTCTAGGGTAATCTCATCGTTGCGAACAACAGTAATAGTAGTGGTAAATTTCTTGATACAATGCACCAAATTATAGGTAAAAGAATCGTAATTGTCGAGTACTAAAATTTTCATGATACGATGTTTTTTGCTTGTTCGATGGCTCTACGTAACGCCCCGAGTTTATGATTAACTTCTTGTAATTCATTTTCCGCTATCGATTTCGATACGATGCCTGCACCTGCCTGAAAGTATAAGGTATGGTTTTTACTGATAAAACTGCGAATGACAATCGCCATATTGATGTCGCCATTGAATCCTAAAAAGCCTAAAGTCCCACCATAAATTCCACGATTCTGATTTTCGAATTCTTCTAACAATTGCAAAGCTTTGTATTTGGGCGCACCCGACAAAGTACCTGCCGGGAAAGAATCTGCAAGGACTTGCAAAGAAGAAGCATCTTCTTCTAATTCTGCCGTAACTTTAGAAACCAAATGAATCACATGCGAGAAATATTGCACTTCTTTATATCTTTCGACCTCCACATTTTGGGCATTTTTACTTAGATCATTTCTTGCTAAATCTACCAACATTACATGCTCTTCATTTTCTTTTGGGTCGTAAATTAGCTCATCAGTTAACTGAGAATCCTTCTCTAGATTGCCTGTTCTACGAACGGTCCCAGCAATCGGATGAATTTGTGCTATTCGGTTTTGGATAATTATTTGTGCTTCGGGTGAAGAACCAAATATTTTATAATTTCCGTAATCGAAATAAAATAAATATGGCGACGGATTGATAGATCGTAAACTTCTATATACATTGAATTCATCACCCGTAAATCCTTGCTGAAACTGACGAGAAGGCACAATCTGAAAAACATCTCCACGATAACAGGCTTCTTTACAGCGACTAACAATTTGGATAAAATCTTCATCTTCTAGGTTGGATTGCATTTCTCCTTCGGTCTGAAAAGGATAATGCGTAAAATTCCGCTGCAAACAAATTTCCTGAATACGTGCCATTTCCGACACGGTTTCTTCATTGTAAAACTCTATAAACTCGATTTCATTATGAAAATGATTAAAAACTACAATGTTTTGGTAGAATGAAAATTTCACTTCTGGGATACTCGCAGGATTGTTGTGTCGTTTTCGACTCAATTTTTCCATAAACGGTAAAGCATCCCAAGCCAAATAGCCAAACAACCCTTGCACATTCTGATGCGCAGACGATTCAATAGAAAATTGAGCAGAAAAAGCCTCTAACTTTTCCACCAAATCTTGTTTGGTAAGTAAATATTTTTTTTCAGTTTTTTTAGGGAAAGTTTCTATTACTTCTCCTTGGTTCACCTCGAAATTGGCCAATGGCCGGAGACAAATAAACGAGTGAGCATCTGCTTTCGAGTGATAATCGGCCCCCTCTAGCAACAAAGCATTCGGGTAAGCATCCCTCAATTTTAGGTAAAGTTGAACCGGCGTTGTAAGGTCTCCTAAGGTTTT